>DASSZM010000121.1:0-3568 GCA_035702855.1 Acidimicrobiales bacterium
CCCCGCAGACCCGCAGCCCCGCAGGCCCGCAGGCCCGCAGGCCGCGGCCCTACAGCCACCTACCAGAGGTCGTGCAGCCGGTCGTCCACCGCCGTCGTAGCGGGCCGCGTCGCCGGCGGCAGTGCCGAACGCCCACGTGCACCCCGCCCACCGCCGGCCGGGCCATCGAGGGCGCTGCGCACGGCGCGCTGCTCGAGCAGGCCGTCGAGCGAGGGCGGCAGGAACCGCGTCCGCTGCGCGTAGCTGTGGCGGTCCCCGAAGCCGGCCGGGTCGCCGTGGTGGTAGCGCAAGGGGGCGTAGACGTGGAGGTGGCGGCGGGCCCGCGTCAGGGCCACGTAGAACAGCCGGCGCTCCTCGTCGACGCCTTCGGCGTCGCGGGTGGCGAGGTCCGAGGGGAAGGCGCCGTCGGCGGCGTGGATGAGGTGGACGGCGTCCCACTCCCCTCCCTTGGCCGAGTGCACGGTCGACAACGTGAGCCAGTCGTCGTCCAGCCCGGGAGGGCCGGCGAGGTCGCCGGTCGAGCTGGGCGGGTCCAGCGTGAGCTCGGCGACGAGGGCGGCACGCGTCGGCGCCGACGTGGCCAGCCGGGCGAGGGTGTCGAGATCCGCGAGGCGCGGTTCGGGTCGGTCGTAACGCCGCCGGACGAGCGGCTCGAGGGCTTGGCGCAGCCGCTCGATCTGGGCCCCAGGCGGGAGTTGCCCGCCCCGGCAGTCGTGCAGGGCGGCGGCGAGGGCGACCAGGTCCTCCCGGGAGCGGGCCGGCGCGCCCGTCCCGGTCGGGTCGGCGCAGAACCGGGAGAGCGGATCCTCGAGCCCGCCGGACCCGCCGCCGGAGCCGGGCCCATCGACCCCACCCGACCCGCCACCGCCACCGGACCCGCCGACGGAGCCGGACCCGCCGACCCCACCGGACCCGCCCCGGACCCCGATCGCCTCGGCGATGCGGCGGGCGGCGGCTGGCCCGACGCCGTCGGCGAGCAGCAGGACCCGGTTCCAGGCGAGCTCGTCCCAGGGGTTGTCCGGCAGGCGGAGGAGGGCGAGGAGGTCCCGGACGTGGGCGGCCTCGAGGAACCGGAGTCCGCCGAACTTGTGGAACGGGATCCGCCGGCGCCGGAGCTCCACCTCGAGCAGGTCGCTGTGGTGGGCGCTGCGGAACAGCACCGCCTGCTCCCGCAGGGCGACGCCCGCCTCGTAGTGCTCGAGGATGCTCTCGGCGACCGCCTCGGCCTGCGCCTGCTGGTCCGGGCAGGTGGCGAGGACCGGCCGCACCCCGCCGGGCTCGGCCGTCCACAGCTGCTTGCGGTGGCCTTCCCCCGCCTCGGCGATCACGGCGTTGGCGAGGGCGAGGACGGGGCCGGTCGAGCGGTAGTTCTGCTCGAGGGTGACGACCGTGGTGCCCGGGAAGTGCGCGGGGAAGTCGAGGATGTTGCGGACGGTGGCCGCCCGGAACGAGTAGATGGCCTGGGCGTCGTCGCCGACGACGGTGATGCGGGGGTCGGCGGCGCGCAGGGCCCGCAGGATGTCGCTCTGCACGACGCAGGTGTCCTGGTACTCGTCGACGAGCACGTGGTCGTAGGCGGCCGCCAGGGCCGGCCCGGTGACCGGGTCGAGGACCGCCGCCCGCCAGCAGAGGAGGAGGTCCTCGAAGTCGAGCAGGTGCTGCTCCCGCTTGCGGGCCGTGTACGCCGTGAACACGGCGCGCAAGCCCTCGAGGTCGTCCGAGCACCAGGGAAAGGTCCTCGCCACCGTCTGCTCCAGCGGGACCTGGGTGCTCACGACCCGCGCGTAGACGGCGGCGACGGTCTCGGTGCGCGGGAAGCGCCGTCCCTGGCGCTGGGCCACGGGCTGGCGCACCAGGGCGAACAGGTCCCTGGCGTCGCCCTGGTCCAGGACGCTCCACCCCTCCCCCAGCCCGAGGGCGGCGCCGTGGCGGCGCAGGACCTGGTGGGCGACCGAGTGGAATGTCCCCGCCTGCACGCGCCGGGCCGCGCTCGGGTCGGCGAGCTGCCCCGCCCGCCGGACCAGCTCCGCCGCCGCCCTGCGGCTGAAGGTGACCAGCAGGATCCGCTCCGGTGGCACCCCGCCGTCGAGCAGCCGGGCGAGGCGGCTGACGAGCATCCGCGTCTTGCCGGTCCCGGCCCCGGCCACGACGAGCAGCGGACCGCCGTCGTGCTCCACCGCCCGTCGCTGCTCGGCGTTGAGCCCGGCCGCCCACGCCGGCGCCGTCGTCTGCACCATGCCACGCGACCCTACTCCGGGTCCGAACAGGTGTTCGACCGCGCCGCCGGGGGCCCGCCGCCCGGACCGGGTCGAGCGCGCGTCAGGCGCCGGCGAGCCGCCGGCGGAGCTCGCCGACCAGCGCCACCGCCTCCGCCGGGCCCGCCGCCGTGCCGAAGAGGCGGAAGTCCGGCCGTTGCAGGGCCGCGCTGACGCCCCGTGCGGCGAACCACTCCCCGTACACCGGGTCGTCGCCGGTCACCGCCACTGCGCGGCCGCCGGCGACGGCGGCGGCCAGAGGGGCGTCCGTGGCGGCCGCCACCGCCGGGTCGACGGTGACCAGGCGCCACCCGGCGCCGTGCACGTCGTCGAAGCGCCGCCCGCCGACCCGTCCCTGCACGAAGACCTCCCCGGCGTGCGGGCTGCCGGCGGCGAGCACGCCGTGCTCGATGCGTGGCGGGGCGGGGGCGGGGGTGGCGTCGGGGCCGACGGCGGCGGCCATGGCGGCGTCCCGCCCGGCGGCGGCGGCCGGGTCGGCGACGCAGATGACCTCACCGAGGGCGAGGGAGAACTCGGTGGCGGCCCGCACGTCGGGGAGGCGCTCCTGCTCGTAGGTGTCGAGCAGCCCGGCGGTCGCGGGCCCGTCGAGAGCGAGGTCGAGCTTCCAGGCGAGGTTGGCGGCGTCGCGGATGCCGGTGCACAGGCCCTCCCCGGCGAACGGCGGCATCTCGTGGGCGGCGTCGCCGGCGAGCAGGACCCGGCCCTGCCGCCACGGCTCGGCCCAGCGGGCCCGGTAGGTGTAGACGGCGTGGCGCTCGAGCGTGGCGTTGCCGGGGTGCACGTCCCAGGGGGTGAGCAACGCCCAGGCCCGGGCGGGCGAGGCGAGCTCGGCGGGGTCCTCGCCGGGCAGGCACAGGAACTCCCAGCGCCGGCGGCCCGGGCCGCCGGACACGGCGGTGGTGGGACGGGTGGGGTCGCAGACCTGGACGTTGAGGGGATCGAAGGCGCGCGCCTCGCGCAGCGCGACGTCGACGACCAGCCACGCGTGGGAGAAGCCGAGGTCGTGGGTGCGGGCACCGATGAAGCGTCGCACCGCACTGCCGGCACCGTCGGCGCCCACGGCGAGGTCGGCCCGCAGGGCACCCGACGGCGTCACCACCCGCACCCCGGAGCGGTCCTGCTCCAGCCCGACGACCTCCTCCCCCCGTCGCAGGTCGACGCCGCAGTCGCCGGCCCGCTCCTCGAGGAGCGCTTCGAGGTCGGGCTGGTGGAACATCGACGACGCCGGCCAGCCCGACGGGGCCGTGAGGGGGCGCCCGAGTCGGAGCAGGACCGTCCCCGAGCCGTTGCGC
>DASSZM010000085.1:0-16021 GCA_035702855.1 Acidimicrobiales bacterium
GGGGTGGCGCCGGCCATCGGCCACCTCGTGGCCCGCGACCTCGAGCGGGGGCTGCTCACCCGGCTCGACGTGGTGTCGACCCCGGTGCAGCTGCTCTGGTACGCGACGGCGCTCCCCGAGCGACGCCGGGCGCCCGGCGTCACCGCCCTGCTGCGCTTCCTCGCCACCCCCGACGCCATGCAGGCCATGCACCGCAGCGACGGGAGCGTGCCCGCCAGCCGCTTCCGACCGCCGGTGTACGTGACGCTGTGGAGTTGACGCGGGGCGCTCCGCGGCCGGTTGCCCACCGCAGCCTAGGGTCGGCGCGGTGACGGACCTGGTCGCCGCCCTCCGCCGGATCGTCGGGGACCGGCAGGTCCTGACCGAACCCGGGGATCTCGCCGGCTACGAGACGGACTGGATGGGCCGGCGCCGGGGGGCGGCCGCGGCGGTCGTGCGCCCGGGGGACACCGCCGAGGTGGCTGCGGTGGTGGCGGCGTGTGCCGGGGCGGGCGTCGCGGTCGTGCCGCAGGGGGGCAACACCGGCCTGGTCGCCGGGGGGATCCCCCGCGGTGGCGAGGTCGTCGTCTCCACCCGCCGGCTGGACTGGGTGGCACCCCCCGACCCCGACGCCCGCCAGATCCGGGCCGGGGCCGGCGCCCCGCTGAGCGCCGTGCGCGCCGCGGCGGCGCCTGCCGGGCTCGACGTCGGCGTCGACCTCGCCTCGCGGGACCGGGCCACCGTCGGGGGCATGGTGGCGACCAACGCCGGCGGCCTGCGGGTCCTGCGCCACGGCCACGTCCGTGGCCACCTCGCCGGCGTGGAGGCGGTCCTCGCCGACGGCCGGGTGCTGCGCCGGATGGCGGGGCTGAAGAAGGACACCGCCGGCTACGACCTGACGGGCGTGCTCTGCGGCAGCGAGGGCACCCTTGCCCTCGTCACCGCCGCCCTCCTCCGGCTCGTGCCCCACGAGCCGGACCGGGTGACCGCCCTGCTCGGGGTCGGCTCGGTCGGCGACGCCCTGGCCGTCGTCGGCCGCCTGCACGCCGGCGTGGGGGGGGTGGAGAGCGCCGAGATCATGTTCCCCGAGGGCGTCGCCCTGCTCGAGGACCTCCTCGGGTTGCGGTCGCCCCTCGGCCGGGACTGCCCGGCGCAGCTCCTCGTGGATGTCGCCGCCGCCGACCCCGACCCGGTCCTCTCGGTGCTGGCCGCCTGCCCGGAGATCACCGACTCGGCGGTGAGCGCCGACGGACCCGGCCGCGCCCGGCTGTGGGCGCTGCGGGAGCGGCACCCCGACCTCGTCGCCCGGCTCGGCGTGCCCCACAAGCTCGACGTCGCCGTGCCGTTGGGCGCGCTGGCGGACTTCGAGGTCGAGGTCCGTGCCGCCCTCGCCCGGCTGCCCGTCACCGTCGTGCTCTACGGCCACGTCGGCGACGGCAGCCTGCACGTCAACGTGGCCACGCCGGCGCCGGGGGCGGGCGAGGTCGAGGACGCCGTGTTCGGCGTGGTGCAGCGCTTCGGGGGCACGATCAGCGCCGAGCACGGGATCGGCACCGACAAGGTGCGCTGGCTCGACCGGGCCCGCTCGCCCGAGGAGATCGACGCCATGCGGGCGCTCAAGACGGCGCTCGATCCCCGCGGGGTGCTCAACCCCGGGGTGCTGCTGCCGCCCGTCCCCTGAGGGGCGGGGCGGGAGTGGGCCTGCCGATCAGGCCGGATCCCACCAGGCCGCCACCACCTCCACCGGCTCGTCGGGCAGCGCCGCCAGGGCGTCGGCCACCTCCGCCTCGCGCCCGGCCGGCAGGCACAGCTGCCGGCGGACCATGGCGACGTGGGCGGGGTCCCGACGGTCCCGGCCTCCCGGGCGGCTCCCGCGGGCGACCTCCGGGATGACGCCGAGCTCGGCGAGCACCGCCAGTAGGTCGTCGGCGGTCGGCCCGTCGGGGCGCTCCAGGTCCCAGAAGCGCCGCCACAGCGGGGCGGTGGCCGACAGCGGGTGGCGGGCGGTGAGCTCGAGCACGACCCGGTGGCGGGCATGGTCGCTGAGGGCGGTCAGGAACGGCCCGATGTCCCCCACGTTGTAGACGACGTGCGCGCAGACGACCACGTCGGCCGGCGGGACCTGCGTCGCCACCTCTGGCCAGGACCCGAGGACCTCGTGGTGGGTGACGCCGGCGGCGGCGGCGTCGGCGGCGAAGAGGGCCAGCAGCTCGGCCGAGGAGTCGACGCCGGTCAGCTCGCCTGCCGGCGGGACGAGCCCCAGGGCGGCGGCGCCGCCGCCGCAGCCGACGTCGAGCACGCCGCCGCCCGCCGGCAGCGCCGCGCGGGCGGCGGCGCGTGGCGGGCTGTCGGCGTCCTGCTGCCGGGCCGACGCCCGGAACACCGCTGCGGGGAAGCCCCACGGCGACTCCGGCGCCTGGCGCAGGATCGCATCGGGGATCGCCCACGCCGCGAGCTGGGCGCCCCAGCGCTCGGCGGCGGTCAGTCGCCGAGCTCCTTGCGGCGGCGGGCGACGTAGGCCTCGAGCTCGGCCCGGACGGCACTGTCGAGGGGCGGCGGCTCGTAGGCGTCGAGCGTCCGCTGGGCGATCTCGCCCGCCCGGACGCTGGCGTCCTTGCCGCCCTCGCGGTTCCAGCGCTCGAAGTTCTGCGAGTTGGACAGCAGCGGGCGGTAGAAGCAGGTGCGGAACCGTTCCATGGTGTGGGCGGCGCCGAGGAAATGGCCGCCGTGGCCGACCTCCTCGTGGGCGCCGAAGGCCAGCGACGCCTCGTCGATCTCGAGCGGCGTGAACTCCTCCCGCAGCATGCGCAGCAGCTCGACGTCGACGATGAACTTCTCGTACCCGCTGACGAGGCCGCCCTCGAGCCACCCGGCGGCGTGCATCACGAAGTTGGTGCCGGCGAGGAACGTCGGCAGCAGCGTCATGAGCGCCTCGTAGCCGGCCTGGGCGTCGGCGACCTGGCTGGAGGTCAACCCGCCACCCGAGCGGAACGGGAGGCCGAAGTGGCGGGCGATCTGCCCCGTGCACAGCAGCCCGATCGCCGACTCCGGCGTGCCGAAGCAGGGCGAACCGGACTGCATGTCGATGTTGGACAGGAACGACCCGAAGATCACCGGGCAGCCCTCCCGCACCAGCTGGGAGAGGGCGATGCCGGCGAGCGCCTCGGCCAGCTGCTGGGCGAGCGTCGCCGGGATCGACACCGGGGACATGGCGCCCATCAGCAGGAACGGCGTCAGCACCACCGGCTGGTTGGCGCGGTTGTACTCGAACTGGGCGTCGAGCATCCGGTCGTCCCAGCGCAGGGGCGAGTTGCAGTTGATGAGCGAGACGGTCGCCGGCGTCGCCTCGATCGCTTCCCGGCTCCCGAAGAGGATCTCGGTCATGGCGATGGTGTCCCGGGCGTTGGCGCCGGACACCACGTTGCCCATGTAGATCTTGTCGGTCAGCGTCTGCAGGGCGAAGACCATGTCGAGGTGGCGCGAGTCGAGCGGCGCGTCGTTGGGCTCGCAGATGACCCCGCCCGCCGAGTCGAGCTCGGGGAAGGACTGGGCGAGCATCGAGAAGCGGCGGAAGTCGGTCATCGTCGCGTCCCGGCGGACGGCACCCTCGCGGACGAACGGCGGCCCGTACACGCCGCTGAAGACCATGTGGTCGCCGCCGATGTGGACGTTGTTGGCGGGGTTGCGGGCCTGGATGTCGAACTCCCGAGGAGCCTTCGCGACCTGTTCGAGCACGAACTCGGGGTCGAGGAAGACGGTCTCGCCGTCGGTCCTCTGGCCTGCCGCCGCGAACAGCTCGACGGCCTCCGGCTTCACGAACTGGACGCCGATCTCCGACACGATCCGGCGCCAACCTCGGTCGAGGACCTCGATGGCGTCGGGCGAGAGGATCTCGTACCGAGGCATGCGATTGACGAACACGAGTCACATCGTAGAACACGGTTCCATGACATGGAACCGTGTTGCTACCATCGCGGCAGTGACCGATGCACCCACCGGGACCCAGGCCGTCGACCGCGCCGCTCGGCTGCTGACCGAGATCGTCGACCGCGCCGAGCCGGTGACCTTCAGCGAGCTGGCGGCGAGCAGCGGCCTGGCCAAGTCGACGACCTCCCGCCTCCTGCTCGCCCTGGAGCGCAACGGCCTCGTCACCCGGGACGAGGCCGGGGCCTACCGCGCCGGCGAGCTGTTCGCCCGCTACGGCTCCCGCACCGGTGGCCTGGCCGACCTTGCCATCGTCGCCCGCCCCCACCTGGAGCGGCTGGGCGAGCTGACCGGCGAGACCGTCAACCTCGGCGTCGAGCAGTCCGGCGGTGTCCAGCAGATCGCCCAGGTGGACAGTCCCTACGTGCTCGGGGCCGCCAACTGGGTCGGTCGCCTCGTGCCGTTGCACTGCACCGCGCTCGGCAAGGTGCTGCTGGCCCACGGGGCGGCGCAGCTGCCGCCCGGGCGCCTGGAGCGCCTGACGGAGCGCACGATCACCAGCCGCAGCGCGCTGGGCGCCGAGCTGGAGGAGGTCCGCCGCCGCGGCTGGGCGGTGACCGACGAGGAGCTCGAGCCGGGCCTCGTCGCCGTCGCCGCGCCCGTCTCGGACGACCGGGGTGCGGTGGTCGCCGCCCTCTCGGTCACCGGGCCGACCGCACGCGTCACCCCCGGGCGGGTCCGCGAGCTCGTCGCCCATTGCATCGACCAGGCACACGCCCTGTCGGAAACCCTCGGCCATCGATCCCGGAGAGAAGGTGCCGCGTGAACCGTGACGAACTCCTGAAGCAGCTCTACGACGACACGTTGGTCGGCAACGGCCCCAGCGTCCTCGAGCTCACCAACCAGGGCCTGGCGATGGACGTCGGGCCCGAGGTGCTGCTGTACGAGGCCCTGATCCCGTCGCTGGAGGAGGTCGGCGCCCGCTTCGAGCGGGGCGACTTCTTCGTGCCGGAGATGCTCGTGGCCGGCAAGGCCATGGCCGGGGCGCTCGAGATCCTGCGGCCGCTGCTCGCCGAGACCGGCGCCGAGACCGTCGGCACCTTCGTCATGGGCACCGTCAAGGGTGACGTGCACGACATCGGCAAGAACCTGGTCAACATCATGCTGGAGGGCGCCGGCTTCCACGTCATCGACCTCGGCGTGCAGGTGGCGCCGGAGAAGTTCATCGCGGCCATCGAGGAGCACAAGCCCGACATCGTGGGCTTCTCGGCGTTCCTCACCACGACCATGCCGATGTTCAAGGCCAACATCAACGCGCTGGAAAAGGCGGGCCTGCGTGACGAGGTGATCGTGATGGTCGGCGGCGCCCCGGTGACCCAGGAGTACGCCGACGCCGTCGGCGCCGACGGCTACGCCGCGGACGCCTCGGCCGCCGTGGCCAAGGCCAAGGACCTCCTCGCCCGCCGCCGGGCGGCGGCGCACGCCTGAGGTCGCCGGCGTGCAGACCGTCCTCCGTTCCGCCTCCAAGGAAGTGGTGATCGGCGACGATCAGCCCTTCTGCATCATCGGGGAGCGCATCAACCCCACCGGCCGCAAGGCGTTCCAGGCGCAGCTGCAGGCCGGTGACCTGTCCCGCCTCGAGGTGGACGTCGTCCAGCAGGTGGGCGGCGGTGCCATGGTCCTCGACGTCAACATGGGCGCACCGCTGGCCGACGAGGTCGGCCTGATGGCGCAGGCCGTCAAGCTCATCCAGGCGATGACCGACCTGCCGCTGTGCATCGACTCGTCGGTCATCGAGGCGCTCGAGTCGGGCCTGTCCGCCTACGAGGGCAAGGCGCTCGTCAACTCCGTCACCGCCGAGGACGACCGGATGGCCGCCATCCTCCCCCTGGTGCGTGACCACGGGGCCGCTATCATCATGCTGCCCAACGACGAGCAGGAGATCCCCATCGATCCCCGCCGGCGCCTCGAGCTGGTCGACAAGTGCGTCGAGGTCGCCCACGGCAGCTACGGGATCCCGCTCGAGGACATCCTCATCGACCCCCTGGCCATGCCGGTGGGCGCCGACACCAGCCTGGTGCACAAGACGCTCGAGACGATCTCGCTCATCCGGGACAAGTACGGGCTCAACATGACGCTCGGCGCGTCCAACGTCAGCTTCGGCATGCCCGACCGCCACACGCTGGGGGCGGCGTTCCTCCCCATGGCCATGGTGGCCGGACTGACCAGCGCCATCATGGACGCCCGCTCCCCGGCGATCGTCCGGGGGGTCAAGGCCGCCGACCTGTTCCTCGACCACGACCCGTGGGGCGGGGCCTGGATCGCCGCCCACCGGGCCGCCCAGGCGGCCGCCGGGTGAGCGTCGCGCCCGCGGAGCCGCCGGCAGGACGCGTCGACCTCGCCTTCCAGCCGAGCGGGCGCAAGGTCCGGGTGCCGCCCGGTGTCACCCTCTTCGACGCGGCCAGCTGGAACGGCATCGCCATCGACTCGACCTGCGGGGGGCACGGCACGTGCCGCAAGTGCAAGGTCCGCGTCGTCGCCGGTGACGTCCCGCCGTCCAACCTCGACCTGCGCGCCTTCGACGTCCCGGAGATCAAGGACGGCTGGCGGTTGGCCTGCCGGGTCCAGGTCGCCGCCGACCTGGAGGTGGACGTCCCACCCCTCGTCACCCGGCCGAAGGCGGCGACCGTCGGCGTGGGCCGCAAGGTCATCCTCCGCCCGGCGGTGCAGAAGCGCTTCCTCGAGCTGGAGGAGGCGACCCTCGCCGACCAGCGCAGCGACGTGGAGCGGCTCCTCGACGCCATGCCCGACCTCGAGCTCCGGGTCGACCTGCACGCGCTGCGGGCGGTGGGCCCGGCGCTGCGGTCGGGCGGTCACCGGGTCACGGCGGTCGTGGTCGACGACGCACTGGTCGCGGTGGAGCCGGGCGACACCACGGGGCGGATGTACGCCCTGGCGTTCGACCTCGGCACGACCACGGTGGTGGCCACCCTGCTCGACCTCGTGACCGGCGCCCCGGTCGCCGTGCAGTCGATGCTCAACAAGCAGCAGCCCTTCGGCGCCGACGTGATCACCCGGATCTCCACGGTCATGACCCAGCCGGGCGCCCTCGACCAGCTGCGCGACCTCGCCCACGAGACCCTCGCCGAGCTGAGCACCCAGGTCCTCGAGGAAGGGGGCGTCGCCCCGCACGAGGTCTACGAGATCGCGCTCGCCGGCAACGCCACCATGACCCACATCGCGCTCGGCGTGGATCCCGAGCCGCTGGGGATGGCGCCGTTCGTGATGGCCACGCGCCGCTGGCCGGAGCTGCGCGCCGCCGACCTCGGGGTCCCCGCGCACGCCGCCGCCCGGGCGGTGGTGTTCCCGGCCCTCGGCGCCTACGTGGGCGGCGACATCACCTCCGGCCTGCTCGCCTCGGGGATGGACCGGGACAGCCGGACGCGTCTGTTCATCGACATCGGCACCAACTGCGAGATCGTGCTCGGCAGCGACGCCGGGCTGCTCGCCACCGCCGCCCCCGCCGGTCCGGCGTTCGAGGGCGCGGCGATCCGCTGCGGCATGCGGGCGGCGGACGGCGCCATCGAGGTCGTCCGGCTCACCCCCGACGAGCTGTCGCTCCAGGTGATCGGCGACGTCGAACCCCGCGGGCTGTGCGGCTCCGGGCTGGTCGACGCCGTCGCCGAGCTGGTCCGTATCGGCCTCATCGACCCGTCGGGACGCTTCGTGCCCGAGGACGCCGCCTGCGAGATCGCCCCCGGACTCGCCCACCGGCTGACGATGGTCGGCGCCGAGCGGGTCTTCGTGCTCCACGAGGGCGTCTACCTCTCCCAGCGCGACGTGCGCGAGCTGCAGTTCGCCAAGGCCGCCATCTCCACGGGCTGGACCCTGCTGCTCGAGGACGCCGGCATCGGCGCCGGCGACATCCAGCAGGTGCTGCTCGCCGGGTCGTTCGGCAGCTACCTCTCACCGTCGTCCGCCGTCCGCCTCGGGCTGGTGCCCAAGATCCCGGTGCTGCGCGTGGTCAGCGCCGGCAACGTCGCCGGCGAGGGCGCCAAGATGGCCCTGCTGTCGGAGCGGGAGCGGGCGGGAGCCATGGCGCTGCTCGACGAGGTCGTCTACGTCGAGTTGTCGGATCGGCCCGACTTCAATGACCGCTTCGTCGAGCAGCTCCCCTTCCCGACCTGAGGGCGGGGCCGGCGCCCCGCCCGTGGCGGTCATCGCCTGCGGGGCGCTCGCCGGTGCCGTGCGCTCGGTGGCCGCCCGCCGGGGTTGGGCCGTGGAGCTGCACCCGCTGTCCGCCCTGCTCCACGACCGGCCGGAGCGGATCGCCCCGGCGGTCGCCCGCCTCGCCGGCGAGCTGCGCCGGGACGGCCGCCGGGTGGCGGTCGCCTACGCCGACTGCGGCACCTACGGCGCCCTCGACGAGGTGTGCCGCGCCGAGGGGCTGGAGCGGCTGCCGGGGCTGCACTGCTACGACCTGCTCGCCGGCCCCGAGACGGTGCGGCAGCTGCTCGAGGAGGAACCGGGCACCTACCTGCTCACCGACTTCCTCGTCGGCAGCTTCACCCGAACCGTCGTCGCCGAGCTCGGTCTCGACCGGCACCCGGAGCTGGTCGGCGACTACTTCGCTCACTACCGGCGGGTCGTGTGGCTGAGCGAGGGCCCCACGCCCCGCCTCGAGGCGGAGGCGGCCGCCATCGCCGATCGCCTCGGCCTGCCGCTCACGACCCTCGTCGTGGGGCGCAGTCGCCTGGAGCGGGCGCTCGGGCGGCTGGTGGAGGGCTAGTGCCGCCGGGTGCCCGGGTCGCACTGGTGACCGGGGCGAGCAGCGGCATCGGCAGCGCGGCCGTGGTGGCGCTGACCGGGCAGGGGACGCGGGTCATGGCCGTGGCCCGGCGGGAGGACCGCCTGGCGACCCTCGCCGCCGAGACGGGCGCCTCCTACGCGGTGTGCTCCCTCGAGACGCCGGAGGGGTGCCGGGCCGCCGTGGAGGCGACCCGCCGGGCGCTCGGGCCGGTGGAGATCCTGGTCAACAACGCCGCCACCGGCTCGGCGGGCGACGACTCGGTGCTGGCGATCGGGCCCGAGGCGTGGCGGGCGACGCTTGCGCTCAACCTGGACGGGCCCCTCTGGCTCACGCAGCTCGCCGGCGCCGACATGGCCGCCGCCGGCTGGGGGCGGGTCGTGATGGTGTCGTCCACCGCCGGCCAGGTCGGCGGGGCGGGGATGGTCGCGTACTGCGCCTCCAAGCACGGCCTGCTCGGGGTGATGCGGGCCGCCGCCGTCGACCTCGCCCCGCACGGCATCACCTGCAACGCCGTGCTGCCGGGCTGGGTCCGGACCGAGATGGCCGAGCGCAGCGCCCGGGCGGAGGCGGCCGCCGCCGGCGTCGACGCCGAGCGGATCTGGCGTGACCGGGAGGCCACCTATCCCTCCGGCCGCCTGGTCGGCGAGGAGGAGGTCGCCGCCACCATCGCCTTCCTGGCGTCCGAGGAGGCCGGCGGGGTCACGGGCGAGGCGGTCGTCGTCGCCGGCGGCGCCCGCTGGTGAGCCGGCCCTAAGCCTCGGTCGCGTGGGCGGCGTCGAGGGGAGCATCGAGGGCGACGGCCCGCACATGGCCGGGGGCGCCTGCCGGGCCGCGGCATGCCGGTCCCCTGGCCGTCGCCGCCCCCGGCGGCGTGTGGTCACCCGGCCGCCGGCTGCTGAGCGCCGGCCTGGTCCTCGCCATCACCCTCGTCGCCTTCGAGGCCCTCGCCATCGCCACCGTCATGCCGGTGGTCAGCCGCCACCTCGGCGACCTGCCCCTCTACGGGTGGGTCTTCAGCGCCTTCTCCCTCGCCAGCCTGATCGGCATCGTGGTCGCCGGCTCCCTCGCCGACACCATGCCGCTGTGGCGGCCCATGCTCGGCGGCCTCGTCCTCTTCGCCGCCGGCCTCGTGATCGGCGGGACGGCGCCCTCCATGCCGATCCTGGTCGCCGGGCGGGCGGTGCAGGGCCTGGGCGCCGGCGTCGTCCCCGCAGTGGCCTACGTCGCCATCTCGCGGGCGTACCCCGGCGCCATCCAGCCCCGCATGTTCGCGGTGCTGTCGACGGCCTGGGTGGTCCCCGGGCTGATCGGTGGCCGCCCGGATGCCGGACCGGTTGCTGGGCGGGCGCCCGCCCGGGCCCGAGGGGGGCGCGCCGACCGACTGACCCCTCGGCGGTGGCCGGCGGCTCGCCTGCCCGCCGGCGCCTCCGGTAAGGTCCCCGGGCGAGCCGGAGGGGGAGCGATGGGGCAGCGACCGGGCTGGACGAGCGACTTTCCCTACCGGGACTGGTTCTCGGTGGTTGAGCTCGGGCCGGGGACGCATCTCATCTCCGAACCGGTGCACGTCAACAGCTACCTCATCGAGGGCTCGGAGCGGGCCGTGCTGCTCGACACCGGGCTCGGCCTCGCCGACATCCGCAAGGTCGCCGAGGGACTGTCCGGCAAGCCCCTCCGGGTGGTCAATTCCCACTACCACTTCGACCACTCGGGCGGGAACCGCTGGTTCCCGGAGATCGCCATCCACCGGTCCGGGGCGGAGCTCCTCGCCACCCCGCCGCCGGAGGACCTGGCGGCGGCGTACATGGAGTACGTCCACCGCCTGCACGCCGACTGGGTCACCTACCGGGAGCTCGATGACCGCTACTTCCGGCTGCTGACCGGCGAGGTGTACGTGCGGCCGTTGCCCGAGGGGTTCGCCGACGGGGACTTCGAGATCCTCCCGTCCCGGGCCACCACCCTGCTCGACGACGGCGACGTGATCGACCTCGGCGATCGCCGGCTGCGGGTCCTGCACACCCCCGGCCACTCGCCCGACTCCATCTGCCTGTTCGAGGAGCGCACCGGCATGCTCTTCACCGGCGACACCCTGAGCGCCGGGGCGATCTACGCCCACGCCGAGGACGCCGACGTGGGCAGCTTCGCCCGGTCCACCGCCCGCCTGGCCGGGATGGCCGCCGACGTCCGGCGGGTGTTCGTGTGCCACTTCCTGCGCTACGAGAGCCCGGCGTCGTTCCTCCGAGCGGTGGGCGAGGGCTTCGAGCGGGTGCTCGCCGGCGAGGCGCCCCTCCGCCCGAGCACCGACTTCCTCGGCGCGCCGGTCGTCGAGGCGTGCTTCGACGCGTTCTCGATCTTCCTCCCCGCCGGGTGGGACCCCGCCGCCGGCGACCGAGTCCCGGGCTGATCGGCGGCGGCGGCGCCGTCCGGGCGCCCGCCGGCGCTCAGCGGCGGAACGACGGGGCGAGGGCCTCCCACACGAGGCGGTAGAAATGGCGCATGTTGCGCTCGCTCTCCGGCAGCGTGTAGCCCCAGGAGTACAGGCCGGACTTGAGGCCCGTCTGCACCCGGCCGGCGGCGTCCCGGTCCTCCTCGACGGTCAGCCGCCACCACTCCTCGACGTGCTTGATGATGTCGGGGTCGTACTCGCGGCTCCTCGGCAGGGCGTAGCTCACGATCTCGCCCTTCCAACGGTCGACGCCGTCGGGCCACAGCCGCTCGACGGTGCCTCCGAAGCCCAGCTCGATGCCCCCCTGGAGGTACATGTTGGGCCACAGGTAATAGAACTGGTACTCCGGCGCGCCGCCCCGCTCGGCGAGCCCGAGGGTGGCGGCGACCCGGTCCTGGAAGTCGCTCGTGTGGTACACGCCCCGGTCGAACTCGCGGTGCAGGTAGTGGGCCGGGTCGACCTTGTACATGTCCGAGAAGCTGTGCCGGTGCGTGGTCGGGCAGTGGTAGCACTCGATGTTGTTCTCGTTCATCGCCTTCCAGTTGGAAGGCCCGCTCATCGGTTGCACCTGCCGGACGTACTCGAAGTCCGGGTCGGCGTTCTCCGCGGCGAACGGGAAGTCGAAGCCGACGTCGTCGAGCACCGTGCCGAGTCCGGACACGGCGGCCGAGAGCGGCTCGGTCGGCTGGAGGGCGACGAAGACGTAGCCCCGCCAGGTGTCGACGGGGAGGTCGTACAACCCGAGGCGGTCGAAGGGTGGGAGGCCACCCTCGTCGGAGCGGGGCACCGAGTTGAGGCTGCCGTCGAGCTTGTAGGTCCATCCGTGGTAGCTGCACTGGAGGAACTTCTTGTGGCCGCAGCCGACGGCGACGAAGTGGGCCCGGTGGCGGCACACGTTGACGAAGGCGCGCAGCTTGCCGTCGTCGGCCCGGGTCACGACGATCGGGACGCTGAAGTCGGTGCCCGAGATGTGCGAGGTGAAGAAGTCGCCGGGTCGGCGCACCTCGGGCTCCACACCGACGATCTGCCAGGTGCGCCGGAAGACGACCTCGTCCTCGAGGGTGGCGATCTGGGGGTCGGTGTAGAAGTAGCCCGGGAGCGTGGCGCCTTCGGCGAGGATGCGATCGATCTCGTCGGGATCGACGGCCGGGAGGTCGGTGCTGGCCACGGCGTCAGCCTAGCCTCCCTAACTGATCCTTCAATCAGGCAGGCGACGGCGCCCACGCGGGTCCCAACCCGATCGGTGACCGACGTCACCGGCGAAACTGGAAGAAGTCCCTCCGCTTGTGCGTTCGCTCTGGAAGGATGCGGAGGACCTTCCTCCGCATGCAGCCGTGACTGGAGTGCCCATGACGCTCGACGACGCGTTCCACCCGCCCACCGGGGCCCCGGTCGGCGCGGGCGCGCCCACCAACCGGCGTTGGTGGATCCTGGCCGCGCTGACCGTTGCGCAGCTGATGGTGGTGCTGGACGCCACCGTCGTCAACATCGCCCTGCCGTCCGCCCAGCGGGCGCTGCACTTCTCGACGGCCGACCGGCAGTGGATCGTCACCGCCTACTCCCTGGCGTTCGGCAGCCTCCTCCTCCTCGGCGGCCGCCTGGCGGACCTGCTCGGCCGGCGGCGCGTCCTCATGATCGGGATGGTTGGCTTCGCCGCCGCCTCCGCGGTCGGCGGTGCCTCGACCGGCTTCCCGATGCTCGCGGCCGCCCGGGCGGTGCAGGGGGTCTTCGGGGCCCTGCTCGCCCCGGCCGCGCTCTCGCAGCTGACCACGACCTTCGACGACCCGGTGGAGCGGGGCAAGGCGTTCGGGATCTTCGGCGCCATCGCCGGTGCGGGCGGCGCCGTCGGCCTCATCCTGGGCGGCGCCCTCACCCAGTACCTGGACTGGCGCTGGTGCATGTACATCAACGACGTGATCGGGGTCTTCGCCCTGGTCCTCGCCCTGCTGTTCCTCCCGCCGGCCGAGCGCAAGCCCGGTGTCCCGATCGACTGGGCCGGCGTGCTCACCGTGGGTGCCGGCCTGGTGGCCATCGTCTACGGCTTCTCCGAGGCCGACACCCGCAGCTGGTCCAGCCCGGTGACCATCGGCCTGCTGGTCGCCGGCGTCGTGCTGCTGGGGGCCTTCCTCGCCGTCGAGCGGCGGAGCGCCCACCCGCTGCTGCCCCTGGGGATCCTCGCCGACCGCAACCGGGGGGCCGCCAACCTGGTCATCCTCGTGTCGGGGGTGGGCATGTTCGGCGTGTTCCTGTTCCTGACCTACTACGTGCAGCTGATCCTCGGGTTCTCGCCGCTGCTCTCGGGCGTCGCCTTCCTCCCCATGATCGCCGTGCTGGTGGCGGTCTCGGCGGTCGGCACGGCCCGGGTGCTGCCCCGCTTCGGGCCCCGCTGGATGGTGGCCATCGGCATGGCGCTCGCCGCCGGCGGCCTGGTCATCTTCGCCCAGCTCACCCCCACCTCGACCTACGCCGGCGTGATCGTGCCGGGCCTGCTCGTCATCGGCGCCGGCTTGGGGCTGGTGTTCGGGGCGGCCATGAACGTGGCCACGGCGAACGCCGGCGAGACCGACGCCGGCGTCGCCTCGGCCCTGCCCAACATCGGCCAGCAGGTCGGCGGCTCCATCGGTACCGCCCTGCTCAACACGCTGGCCGCGTCGGCGACCGTCGCCTTCCTCCACCGCCACGGCACCTCCAAGCTGCTCCAGGCGGCGGCGTCGGTCCATGGTGACGATCTCGCCTTCTGGGTGGCCGCCGGGGTCTTCGCCGGTGGGGCGATCCTGGCGGCGATCCTCTTCGCCGGCGGCCCGGTCGCTGCCGCGACAGGCGGGGAGCTCGAGCGGATCGCCGCCCAGGCGACGCCCGAGTCGGCCGACGTGCTCTGATAGGGACGTGGTCTCCAAGCACCAGGGGCCGGGCAACGCCGTCGCCCGGCCCCTGCGCCGCGACGCCGAAGCCAACCGCCAGCACATCCTGGACGCGGCGGGGCGGCTCATGGCCGAGCGGGGCCTGGCCACGCCGCTCGAGGACATCGCCGCCGCCGCCGGGGTCGGCATCGGCACGCTCTACCGCCGGTTCCCCACGCGCGCCGACCTCGTCGAGGCGCTCTTCCAGGACCGGCTGGCCGCCTACGTCGCCGACCTGGAGACGGCGGTGGGGACCGACGACGGCTGGGAGGGGCTGGTGTGGTTCCTCAGCCGGGCGGCGGCACGCCAGATCGCCGACCGTGCCCTGAGCGAGCTCATCGAGCAGGACCTCGGGCCCGACACGATCCGCCACCTGCGGGACCGGGTCCTGCCGCTCGCCGACACGCTCGTGGAGCACGCCCGCGCGAGCGGGCGGCTCCGGGCGGACTTCACCGTGGGCGACCTCGCGCTCGTCCAGCACATGCTGGCCGGCGTCGGCGCCGTCACCTCGCCGGTGAGCCCCACGGCCTGGCGCCGCTACCTGACGCTGCTGCTCGACGGGATGCTCGCCCGCCGGGAGGCGCCGACGCCGGCGGAGGAGCCGGCCCCGACGGTGGCGCAGCTGAAGCACGTGCACGACCAGCGCCCCCGGCAGGGGGCCCGGCCGCGCTGCTGCTGAGCGCCGGCGGGGGCGCCGCCGGTCCGGTGCCCTAGTCTCCCCGCCGGCCGAGCGAGAGGGTGGGGAGATGGCCGACGAGGGTGCGAGCCGGGGGAGCGGGCGGGTGGTGCGGGCCGCTGACCTGGGGATCAGGATCGGCACCGGGCGGCCGGGGCCGCACAACGCCATCACCGACGTGGCCGGGGTGCGGGTCGGCCACACCACCCTGATCGCCGGCGACGGGCCGCTCGTGGTCGGGTCCGGGCCGGTGCGCACCGGCGTCACCGTCGTGGTGCCCGGCGACGGCGTCGGTCGGGCCCAGTACTTCGCCGGTTGTCACCGGCTCAACGGCAACGGGGAGCTGACCGGTCTGGAGTGGATCCGGGAGTCGGGCCTGCTGACCTCGCCGATCGCGCTGACCAACACCCACAGCGTCGGGGTGGTCCGGGACGCCCTGGTCGCCGCCGAGGTGCGGTCCCGGCCCCGGGAGGAGGCGTATTGGAGCCTGCCGGTGGTGGGGGAGACCTGGGACGGGATGCTCAACGACGTCAACGGGTTCCACGTCCGGGCGGAGCACCTCTTCGCCGCGCTGGACGGTGCCCGCCCCGGCCCGGTCGCCGAGGGCGGCGTCGGGGGCGGCACCGGGATGATCTGCCACGAGTTCAAGGGCGGCATCGGCACCGCCTCCCGGGTGGTCGCCGACGCCGCCGGCGGCTGGACCGTCGGCGTGCTGGTGCAGGCCAACTACGGCGAGCGCCAACGGCTCACCGTCGACGGTGTCCCGGTCGGCCGGGAGATCCCCATCTCGGAGGTGCCGGCGCCCGAGGCGCCTCCGGGGGAGGTCACCCTCCCCGCCGGCTCGGGCTCGATCATCGCCGTGGTCGCCACCGACGCCCCGCTACTGCCCCACCAGTGCCGGCGGCTGGCCCAGCGGGCGGGGCTGGGCGTGGCCCGCGTCGGGGGCGTGGGGGCCCACTCGAGCGGGGACCTCTTCGTCGCCTTCGCCACCGGCAACGCCGGCGACGTCTACCCCGGCGGGCCGGAGTCGGTGGAAGGGCCCCTGAGCCGGTCGGTGACCATGCTCGCCGATCCCTGGACCAGCCCCCTCTCCGAGGCCGTGGTCGACGCCACCGAGGAGGCGATCCTCAACGCCCTGGTCGCCGGTGCCACCATGACCGGCCGGGACGGCATCACGGCCCACGCGCTGCCCCACGACCGCGTCCGCGAGGTGCTCGCCGCCCACGGGCGCCGCTGACGCCGCGGGCCGGCCGGCGATCGGCCGGCAGTCGGCCGGCGGCGGGCTCAGA
>DASSZM010000096.1:0-4904 GCA_035702855.1 Acidimicrobiales bacterium
CCCGGCACGACGACCGTGCGGCGCATGATGCGCGGCGCGAGGAGGTAGTCCTCGAGGAAGCGGTAGAGCAGGTAGAAGGCGACGGTGGCGATGGCGACCGGCAGCGACACGGTGAGCGAGACGGCGGCGACGATGATGCCGCCGATGGTCGACCCGACGACGGGCACCAGGTCGAACAGGGCGACCAACACGGCGAGCAGCAGGGGGAAGGGCACCCCGAAGACCACGCACCACACCCAGGTGCCGAGGCCGGTGACGGCGGAGATGAGGAGGTTGCCGAGCAGGTAGCCGCCGACCTTGGCGAAGATCTGGTCGCCGAGCAGCACGGTGCGGGCCCGCCGGCTGCGCGGCGCCAGTCCGTAGATCAGCCGCTTGAAGCGGGGCATGTCGAAGAGCAGGTAGATGGAGACGACCATGACCACCACCGTCGACGCCAGCGCCCCGAGCACCGCCCGGCCGACGCCGAGGATGCCGGTGGCGATGCTCGAGGAGCGCTTCGTGAGGGCGTCCCTGATCGTCCTCTCCACGTGGTACCGGTCGTTGAAGCGGCCGATGAAGGAGCTCTTGTCGTTGAGCTCCTTGAAGTAGTGGGGCAGGGCGTTGACGAGGGCCGTGATCTCCTTCACGAGGACCGGGACCACCAGGTCGCCGACCCCGGCGGTGAACAGCAGGCCGACGAGGATCACGACCAGCACCGCCAGCGGGCGGGGCATCCGGCGGTGCAGCCAGGACACCATCGGGTCGAGGCCGGCGGCGATGAACAGCGACAGCCCGAGCAGCAGCAGGACGCCGCGGGCGTAGTAGACCATGAGGATCAGCAGGGCGGCCACGGCGACGCCGAAGGTGCCCGCCATGCCGATCCAGAACGGCGACCGCCGGTCGATGGGTGGACCGATCCGCCCGTAGGCGT
Organism: Acidimicrobiales bacterium; assembly: GCA_035702855.1. Lineage (GTDB taxonomy): Bacteria > Actinomycetota > Acidimicrobiia > Acidimicrobiales > Palsa-688 > JAKAQB01. The sequence goes on from DASSZM010000096.1 coordinate 911, forward strand.
CCTCGTCGGTGACGGCCGCCTCGGCGGCCGCGGCGGCGGCGACCTCCTCGGGCTCGACCTGGTCCGCCTCGAGCAGCTCGTCGAGGGCGGTCTCCGCCGCGGCGGGCTCCGGCCGGGGGGCGGGGCGACGCGGCGGCTCGGCGGGCCACCTGCCCTCGATGATCGCCCGGCGGCGGAGACGACTGAGGCCGGACAACGTCCGGCCTCGCTGCCCGTGCGCCGATTGCGGCAAACTCGCCCCTCCTGCGTCCGGTCCCCGCGAGTTTACCGCAGGGCCGGCCGTGACCACGGGGGCGGCGACGGCTTAGCATCGCCGCCATGGTCGACGCTGCGGACGCCCCGCCGGAGGGGCCCGTCGAACGGCTCGACGCCGTCACCCTGGCGGTGACCGACATGGCCCGGTCCGTGGCCTTCTACGAGAACCTGGGCTTCGGCCGTGCGAGCGGCGGCGGTGGCGCGGCGTTCACGACGTTCCGGGCCGGGCCGGGTTTCCTCAACCTGCAACACCAGCCGGCGGGACCCGACCAGGGTGGCCGCTGGGGAAGGGTGATCTTCTTCGTGGACGACGTGGATGCCATGCACCGCCGGGCCGTCGCGGCCGGCCTGCACCCCGAGACCGCCCCGGCCGACGCGCCGTGGGGCGAGCGCTACTTCCACCTGCGGGACCCCGACGGGCACGAGCTGAGCTTCGCCCGCCCGATCCGATGACCCGCCTCCAGCCGGTGCCGGCCCGCCACGCCCCGGCCGGCATGGTGTGCGCCATCGACCACCTGGCCGCCTCGGCCGGCGTCGACATGCTCCGCCGGGGCGGCAGCGCCGCCGACGCCGCCGTCGCCACCAGCGCCGTGCTCGCCGTCACCAGCCAGCACCTCTGCGGGCTCGGCGGGGACCTGTGGGCGGTCGTCCACACCGGGTCGGGGCGCGAGGTGGTGGCGCTCAACGCCTCCGGCCGGGCCGGGTCGGGCGCCGACGCCGGGCGGCTGCGCGCCGAGGGGCACGGGAGGATCCCGCCGTTCGGGCACCCCTCGGCGGTGACGGTGCCGGGCTGCGCCGACGGCTGGCTGGCGCTGCACGGTCGCTTCGGCCGGCTGCCGCTCGCCGACGTCCTCGCCCCCGCCCGGTCGTACGCGGTGGACGGCTTCCCCGCCTCACCCGGCCTGGTCGCCGCCTTCCCCCGCGTCGCCGAGCTCCCCGAAGCCGAGGATTACCGGGCAGGGGGAGGCCTTTCCCCCGGGACCCTCGTGCGTCGACCCGGGGTCGGGCGGGCGCTCGACGCCATCGCCACCGGGGACCGCGCCGCCTTCTACCGGGGGGAGTTCGGCGACGGCTTCCTCGCTGTCACCGCCGGCGAGCACACCGCCGCCGACCTCGACCGGGTGCAGGCCGACTGGGTCGACCCCGTCGCCGCCGACGCCTGGGGGCACCGCATCTGGACGGCGCCCCCCAACTCCCAGGGCTACCTCACCGTGGCCGCTGCCTGGATCGCCGACGGCCTGGCGCTGCCCGACCCCGACGACCCCGCCTGGGCCCACCTCCTCGTCGAGGCCGCCCGCCAGGCCGCCCACGACCGCCTGGCCGTGCTCCACGAGGGGGCCGCCGGCGCCGACCTCGTCGACGCCTCCCGCCTCGCCGCCCGGCGCGCCGCCATCGACCCCGGCCGCGCCTCCGAGCTCGGCGTGCCGGTCGACGCCGGCGACACCATCGGCTTGTGCGCCGTCGACGCCGACCGCATGGGCGTGAGCCTCATCCAGTCCAACGCCTCCGGCTGGGGATCGGGGCTCATCGCCCCCGGGTCGCGGATCTTCCTGCACAACCGGGGCCGGGGGTTCTCCCTCGAGCCCGGCCACCTGGCCGAGTACGGACCCGGCCGGCGCCCGCCGCACACCCTCTGCCCCACGCTCGTGACCCGCCCGGACGGGTCGCTGCGGACCGTGGCGGCGACCATGGGCGGCGACGCCCAGCCGCAGATCCTGCTGCAGCTGCTGGCCCGGGTGCTGCAGGCCGGCGAGGACCCCGGCGACGCCGTCGCCGCCGGCCGGTTCGCGCTGGCGGCCCCGCCCGGGCCCGACGGGGAGCCCGGCGACGGCTTCGAGACCTGGCGCGCCGGTGGCCGGGTCGCCGTCGAGGTCGAGGGCCAGGCCCCCGCCGGCTGGGCGCAGGGCCTGCGGGACCGGGGCCACACCGTGTCGGTCACCGGCGAGTGGGACTCGTCGTTCGGCCACGCCCACCTCGTCGACGTCGACGACCGGGCCGGCGTGCTGCGCGGCGGCAGCGACCCCCGGGCGGCCGCCGGGGGCGTCTGCGGGTGGTGACCGGCGGCGAGCGGCGCGGGCCGTGGGTGCGCCACGCCGGCGAGGTCGTGCACACCAACCCCTGGTACCGCGTCGAGCGCGACGAGGTCACCCGCCCCGACGGCCGGCCCGGCGAGTACTTCACCGTCGTCAACCAGCCCGCCGTGTTCGTCGTCGCCGCCGACGACCACGACCGGGTCGTCCTCGTCCGCCTCTACCGCTACACCGTCGGCCGCTGGTCGCTGGAGGTGCCCGCCGGCCGCACCGACGGCGAGGACCCGCTGCACGCCGCCCGGCGGGAGCTGGCGGAGGAGGCGGGCCTGCACGCCGCCGAGTGGCAGCACCTGGGGATGCTGCACCCGGCCAACGGGCTGCTGGCCGAGGACAACCACGTGTACCTCGCCACCGGTCTCTCCGACGCCGGCGTCGACCGGGCCGAGCTCGCCGCCGAGGGCATCGCCGAGATCCGCCGGGTGAGCCGGCGGGAGGCGTGGGAGCTGGTCCGGGACGGCACCATCACCGACGGCCAGACCGTCGCCGCCCTCGCCCTGGCCGGGTTGGTGCTCGGGCCCGCCGGCTGACGCCCCGCGCCGGCCGGGGCCGCGGCGCCGGTCGCGGCGCCGGCCCGGGGCCGCTGCGGCGCCGGCCCGGGGCGACCGCACCCCCGCTCGACCGCGGGGAGTGGTGGCTTTGACCTGATGTGTCGCCACCGGCCGCATCGTGCGGCGGTCCACCCACGAGAGGTGAGCGGGAGGGCGCGCCCAGGTGCCTTCTGGGGGTCAGGGATCTGACTGGGGGTGTGCCGTGCGCCCTCGTGAGCGTCACACCCTCCCCAGACAGGTCGCCGACCCCCAGTACGGCTGTTTCCCCCCAACTCTGGCGAGGCCCGCCGCCCGAGGCCCGCCGCCCGAGGCCCACCGCTCGCCGACGGCGGTGACCCGGGTGGCCCGCGGGATCCGCCGGGGTGTCGCCGGGGGCGCCCGGCACCTGCTCCGTATATTCGACCTGTGGGGACGCCCTGGTCAGCGGCGGGGCGGGCCGGGCGGCGCCCGCCGGACAGCCCGGGATCCCGAGCGCGGCCCGCCCCTCGGCTCCGGGCCCCGGGCCGGCGGCGGGACTGGCCGGCGCCCGCCGCCTTCGTGGTCGCCGCGGCGGCGGCCCTGGTGGTCGCCGTCGCCTGGATCCCGCTGCGCGGCGGGCACAGCAACGTGCAGGTGGCCCTGGCGCTGGTCGTGGTCATGACCGTCGCCGGGGCGACCGGCCGGCGGGCGGCGGTGCTCGGCGCCACCGTCGCCGCCGGGGTCGCCGGGGTCGCCGGCGGCGATGAAGCTGACCAGGAGCGGGAACCCGTTGAAGCTGGTGTTGGCGCCGAGGATCAGGATCAGGGCGGTGCTGAACTGCAGCGAGTAGAAGGCGACCTTCCCGAGCGGGCCGGTGCCGAACAGCAGCCGGCCCATCTCCGACAGCACCGTCGGGGTGCCGGAGACGAACGGGACGGCGTGGGTGAGGGCGGCGATCACCGACGTGGCGAGGAACAGCGTCCCGATGGTGGCGGCCATCAGCACGAGGGTGCTGCGGGCGTTGCGCACCTGCGGCTCCCGGAAGACCGACACGGCGTTGGAGATCGCCTCCATGCCGGTCATGGCGGAGCCGCCGTTGGCGAACCCCCGCAGGAAGATGAACGCCGAGGCCCCGAGGAGCAG
>DASSZM010000166.1:0-18719 GCA_035702855.1 Acidimicrobiales bacterium
TCCTCGTCGACCGGCTGCACGGCGGCCGCGGCGAGGGCGGCGTCGACCAGACGGCGCAGGGCGGCGTCGTCGAGGCCGGTGGCGCTGGCCGACGCCGGCCGGCCCCCCACGACCAGGTCCAGCGTGACCGAGACGTGCTCGTCGCCGACGTTCTGGTGGATGAAGGAGTTGGCGAAGCGGGTGAGCCCCTCCCGGACGTGGGCGACGCTGACCGCCGCCTCACCCCGTCCCGCCACCAACTCCAGCACGCGGTCGGCGAGGGCGGCGAGGGCCTCGTCCCCCTCGGGCAGCCCGGCGGTCATCCCCGCACCCCCACCCGCACGCCCCGGAACCGGCAGGGCACCGCCGGGTGGCCGGTGTGGCCGATCTGGGCGGGCTGGCCCTTGCCGCAGTTGGGGGTCCCCCAGTTGGTGAGCTCCGCCGCCCCGCCGACCATGTCCATCGACCCCCAGAAGGCGGGGCTGATGCCGGTGTAGGTGGGGTTGCGCAGCATCCGGCCGAGGCGGCCGTCCTTGATCTCCCAGGCCACCTCGCAGCCGAACTGGAAGTTGAGGCGGCGGTCGTCGATCGACCACGAGCGGTTGGTGTCCATGTAGATCCCGTCCCCCGTCTCGGCGATCATCTCCTCGAGGGAGTGCGGCCCCGGCAGCAGGCCGATGTTGGTCATCCGCACCATGGGGATGCGGTCGTGCCCGTCGGCGCGGACCATGCCGCCGGCGGGGATCCCGGCCAGGGCGGCGGAGTCCCGCCCGGAGAGCACCCCGACCCAGATCCCGTCCCTGACGATGTCCACCCGGTGGGCGGGGGTGCCCTCGTCGTCGTAGCCGAACGAGCCGAGGGCGCCCGGGATGGTGGCGTCGGCGGTGATCTGCATGAGGTCGGACCCGAACCGCAGGGAGCCGAGCTGGGACAGGTCGAGCCACGAGGTCCCGGCGAAGGCGGCCTCCCACCCGAGGATCCGGTCCAGCTCGGTGGCGTGGCCCACCGACTCGTGGATCTGCAGCGCCATCTGCTCGGAGCCGAGCACCAGGTCGGTGGTGGTGGTCGGGCACGGCGGGGCGGACAGGAGCGCCACCGCCTGCTCCCCGACCCGGGCGGCGTGGCCGGGGAAGTCCAGACGGCGCATCAGCTCCCACCCGCTGGTGCCGTACTGCCCGCGGATGCCCGGGTAGGACCGGCGCTGGGTCTCCCCGTCGCCGACCGCCGTCACCGACATCTCGCCGCCGCACTCGCGAATGCGCTGCGAGATGCGCGCCCCCTCGCTGGAGGCGAACCACTTGCGGGTGTCCCAGATCTGGTAGTCGGCGAGGGCGAGCTGGGCGCCGGCCTCGAGGCCGACCCGGGTGACGCCCGCCAGCAGGTCGGCCTTCTCCGAGAGCGACACCGACAGCGGGTCCTCCTCGCACGGGCTCTCCCAGTGGTCGGTCACCGCCGGGACCGCCGCCAGCTGCAGGTCCGGCCCGGGCACCCGGGCGGAGGCGCGGGCCGTCTCCGCCGCCCGCATCCCCGCCTGGCGGGCGGCGGCCCCGCCGAGCTCGGTGGTGGCGAAGAACCCCCACGACGAGCCGATGAGCGCCCGGACGCCGACGCCGGCCCGCTCCCGCTGGCAGAGCGCCTGGATGTCGCCGTTCTGGGCCGACATCGCCTCCGAGCGGACCTCCATGACCCGGGCGTCGGCGTAGCGGGCGCCGGCGGCCAGCGCTCCCTCGACCCCGGCGACTGCGTACTCCATCACGCCCGGGCACGCTACGCGCCCGGGCGGGTGCCGTCGGCCGCCTGCCCGCCGGACCCCTCGCCGCCGGGCGCGCCGGCGCCGGTCGCGGCCGGCGCCGCGTCGTCAGCGCAGCCGGGCGCCGTCCTTCCAGACGCCCCGGATCCGGGCCTTCAGGTCGCCGAGGTCGGTCGGGTCGCCCGCCAGCAGCACCACGTCGGCCCGCTTGCCCGGCTCGAGGGCGCCGAGCTCGTCGCCGAGGCCCATCAGCTCCGCCGCCGACGAGGTGGTGGCCCGCCAGACCTCCAGCGGGGCCATCCCCCCCTTGGCCATGAGCTCGAGCTCGGTGAGGTTGGTGCCGTGCACCCCGACCCCGCTGTCGGTGCCCATGGCGACCCGCACCCCGGCGGCGACCGCCCGGGCGAAGGAGTCGGCGTGGTAGCCGACGACCTCCTCCGCCTTGCGCAGCGACTCGGGCGGCACCCGGGCGCCGCCGGCAGCGGCTTCCAGGACGGAGTGCGGGGCGACCAGTGTGGGCACCAGCCAGGTGCCGCGCTCGAGCATCATGGCGATGGCCTCGTCGTCGAGGAAGATGCCGTGCTCGACCGAGCGGATCCCGGTGCGGATGGCCGCCTTGATGCCGTCGGTGGCCTGGGCGTGGGCCATGACGAAGCGGTCGGCGGCGGCCGCCTCGGTCACGCACACGAGCAGCTCGTCGTCCCGGAAGTGGGCGTGGCGGGGATCGTCGCGGGGGGACAGCACGCCGCCGGAGGTGCACACCTTGATGACGTCGGCGCCGGCGCGCACCAGCTCGCGCACCTTGCGGCGCATCTCCTCGGGGCCGTCCACGATCGGGGACGGCTGGCCGGGGTGGCCACCGCCGACCAGCTCCAGGGAGCAGCCCGAAGGCACCCACTGGTCGTTGTGCCCACCGGTCTGGCTGAGGATGGTGATGGCGATCTGCATGCGGGGGCCCTCGACCAGCCCGTCGTCGACCGCCGTCTTCACCCCGAGGTCGGCACCCCCGGCGTCGCGCACAGTCGTGATCCCGCAGTCGAGGGTGGCCGACAGGTTGGCCGCCGCCCGGAAGAACTGGTACGAGAACGGCTGGCCGAGCGAGCGGAGCAGGTCCGGCCCGTCCATGGTGACGTGGACGTGGCAGTCGAACAGGCCCGGCAGCACGGTCATGCCGCCGGCGTCGACGGCCTCGTCGCCGTCGAGGCCCGAGCCGACCTCGACGATGCGGCCGTCCTCGAGGGCGACGTCGGCGACGGCGGGCTCCCCGCCCCGCCCGTCGACCACCGTGCCGCCCCGGATCAGCGTCCGTGCCATGGGTCCACTCCTCCCCGGCGGCCTCCGTCGACGCGCCGACCGGCCCATCCTGCCAGGCGCACGGCCGGCCTCACCCCCCGGCCATCGCCCCCACGACGAGCAGCGGCTCCGCCCCCTGCGCCACCGCCGCCGGCAGCAACGTCTCCGGCGGCTCGTGGGACAGGTCGGTCTCGCAGGCGTAGAAGCGCACGAACGCCCGGCGCTTCCCGCTCGCCCGGTCCCGGAAGGTGCCCCCGAGCACGGGGTACGCCGCCTCGAGGGCGTCCCACACCGCCGCCAGGGTGACGGGAGCGGCGACCTCGACGTCGACCTCGCCGGTGATGCCGGCGAGGCGGCGCAGCTGCTGGGGCAGGAGGACCCGGATCACGGGAGGGTCTGGACCTCCACCGACAGCACCCGGGGCAGGTCGCGGACCGCCGCCGCCCAGCTGTCGCCGCCGTCGGCGGAGGCGTACACCTGCCCGCCGGTGGTGCCGAGGTACAGCCCGCAGGGGTCGAGGCCGTCGACGGCCATGGCGTCGCGCAGCACGTTGACGTAGCAGTCCGACTGGGGGAGGCCCCGGGTGAGCGGCTCCCACTCGTTGCCGCCGCTGCGGCTCCGGTACACCCGCAGCCTGCCCTCCGGCGGGTAGTGCTCGGCGTCGCTCGTGATCGGCACGACGTAGACGGTCTCGGGCTCGTGGGCGTGCACCGCGATCGGGAAGCCGAAGTCGCTCGGCAGGTCCCCGCTGACCTCGTGCCACGACCCGCCGGCGTCGTCGCTGCGCATCACGTCCCAGTGCTTCTGCATGAACAGGGTGTCCGGCCGGGACGGGTGGCGGGCGATGCGGTGGACGCAGGCGCCCACCTCGGCGTCCTCGTCGGGGATGCCGGGCTGGAACAGGCCGCGGTTGGCCGGCTCCCACGAGACGCCGCCGTCGGCGGATCGGAACACGCCGGCGGCGGAGATGGCGACGTGCAGCCGGTCCGGGTCGGTCGGGTCGACGAGCACGGTGTGGACGCACAGGCCGCCCGCCCCCGGCTGCCACGCCGGCCCCGATCGGTGGGTCCGCAGCCCGCCCAGCTCCTCCCAGGTCCCGCCGCCGTCGACGCTGCGGAACAGGGCGGCGTCCTCGGCACCGGCGAGCAGGGTGTCGGGGTCGGTCGCCGACGGCTCGAGGTGCCAGACGCGCGTGAACGACCACGGGCGGGGGGTGCCGTCGTACCACTGGTGGGTGCCCGTCGAGCCGGCGTAGCGGAAGTCGTTGCCGACCGGCTTCCAGCTGCGGCCCCCGTCGTCGGAGCGTTGCACCTGCTGGCCGAACCAGCCGCTCGTCTGCGACGCCCACAGCCGGTCCGGGTCCGCCGGGGAACCGGTCACGTGGTAGATCTCCCAGCCACCGAAGAGCGGGCCGGTGACCGTCCAGTCCCGGCGCGTCCCGTCGGCCTCGAGGACGAACGCCCCCTTGGCCGTGCCCACCAGCACCCGTACGCCAGCCATCGCTTCCTCCCGTGGTCGGTCCCTTCCCCGGTCAGACGGCCCGGGCCCGGCCGATTCATCGGCGGCGGCGGGGGCTACGCGGCGGCCACCGCCGCGCCGATCGCCGCCGCCCCGGCGCGCAGCGCCTCCCGCCCACCGTCGTCGAGCGGGGCGTAGCGGCGGGCGAGGACACGGTCGGTGGCGGCGTCGGCGGCGGCGAGCAGGCGCCGGTCGTCGTCGGTGGGCAGCGGCAGCTGCCCCTCCGCCCAGCCGAACAGCTCCCCGTCGGCGGGCCGGCGGATGGCGTGGGCGAGCGGGGTCGGCAGCCCGGTGGCGACCACAGCGCTCAGGTGGGCGGAGCCGCGAAGCTCCCGCAGGACGGCGACGAGCTGGGCGGCGCGCCCGGGGAGGTCGTCGGCGAGGGGCAGGGCGGCGTAGCCGGCGAAGAGGGTGAGCCCGCCGGCGTCGGCGACGGCGGCGTCGACCACCCGCTCGGCGGCGGCGCAGAAGGCGTCGAGCCCGCCCACGCCGCCCAGGGTCCGCCGCCCGAAGTCGGCGCAGGCCCCGGCGAAGGCGGCCGCCGCCACCGCCGGCTCGCAGCGCTCGCGGCTCGAGGTCCACACCTCCTCGACCAGCGCCGGCGCGAAGTAGCCGAAGGCGCTGGCCACCACCCGCCAGTCGACGTCGCCCAGGGCGCCCCCGCGCCCGAGGAAGTAGAAGCGCCGCGCCCCGAGGCCGAGCTCCCGCCCGGCGGCGACGGTCTCGGGGACGAAGTACCAGGCGGAACCGACCCGCCCGAAGGCGGGGCTCACGGCGGCGACGAGCTCCTCGGGGGTCACGGGGCTGGACGGTAGCGCCTGCGGCCATCCGGCCTTGTCATTTGGGGCCAAACGAATAGACTCGCTTGACAGCGTCGTGAGCAGGGGGAACAGCATTGTCCGTGATCGAAGTCGAGCTCGGGGACGACCACGCCGACATCACCCGGCACGACACCTTCGTCGCCGGTGTCCCGTACGCCACCTTCGACCGCCTCCGGCGGGAGGACCCGGTCAGCTGGTGGGACGAGGAGGAGGGCCGGGGCTTCTGGGCCCTGACGCGCTACCAGGACGTCATCGCCGCCAGCCGCCAGCCGGAGATCTTCTCCTCCGCCCGGGGCATCCGCCTCGAGGACATGGACGACGAGGAGACCGAGGCCCGCCGGACCCTGATGGAGATGGACCCGCCGGCCCACACCCGCTACCGCCGGCTCGTGTCCCGGGCGTTCACCCGCAAGTCGGTCCTCGCCTACGAGGACGCCATCCGGGCGCTCGCCCGCCGCATCGTCGACGAGGTCCACGGGACCCCCGAGCTCGACTTCACCGACCTGGTCGCCCGGCAGCTGCCCATGCGCATGCTCGGGCGCCTGCTCGGCCTGCCCGAGGAGGACAGCGACTGGCTGGTCAAGCGGGGGGACGCCCTGATCGCCAACTCCGACCCCGACTTCACCGACTACGTGGTGGACCAGGTGGACACCAGCGCCTACCGGCTGCTGCCGTTTCGCAGCCCGGTGGCGGTGGAGCTCATGGGCTACGGGCGGGAGGCGTTCGAGGCCCGCCGCCGGCACCCGAGCGAGGACCTGCTGTCGGCCCTGCTCGCCCCCATGCCCGACGGTGAGCACCTGAGCGACGCCGAGCTGGCCAACTTCTTCACCCTGCTCGTCGCCGCCGGCAACGACACCACCCGCTACTCGATGGCGGCCTCGATGAAGGCGCTGGTCGAGCGGCCGGCCGCCCGGGAGGCGCTGGCGGCCGAGCCGGCCCGCCTGGAGCGGGCCGTGGAGGAGATGCTGCGCTGGGCGTCGGTGACGATGCACTTCCGCCGGACGGCGACGCGCGACACCGAGCTGGGCGGCAGGCAGATCCGGGCCGGCGACAAGGTCCTGCTCTGGTTCGTGGCCGCCAACTACGACCCCGAGCAGTTCGCCGACCCGTACCACTTCGACCCGGACCGCCACCCCAACGACCACGTGACCTTCGGGTTGAAGAGCCCGCACCTCTGCCTCGGGGCCCACCTCGCCCGGATGGAGCTGCGGGTGCTCTACGAGGAGCTGCTGCCCCGGATCGAGTCGGTCTCGCTCGCCGGGCCCCCCGAGCGGCTCCGCTCCAACTTCATCGCCGGCATCAAGCGACTGCCGCTCGAGATCTCCTGGCGGTGAGCGGCCGCCGCCCGCTCGTCGGGCTCAGCACCCGCCGCTGGCCGGCGGAGGCCCTCGGCGGCGTCCTGCCGCCGGCCTACGCCGGGGCGGGCGTCGACCTCGGCGTCGCCGACTACCCGGCGGCCATCGCCGCCGCCGGGGGCCTGCCGGTCCACCTGACCCGCGACGCCGCGGCGGCCGAGGTCGTCGACCGCCTCGACGCGCTGGTGCTGACCGGTGGCGCCGACGTGGATCCGGGGACCCGGGGCTGGGAGCGCCCGCCCGGCGGCGCCGGTGCGACCACCGCCGGCCTTCCACCCGCCGCCGGGGGCGAGCCGCCCCCCGGCCCCGAGCGGGAGCGGGACCGCTGGGAGCTCGCCCTGCTGGGGGCCGCCCTGGAGCGGGAGCTGCCGGTCCTCGCCATCTGCCGGGGCCTGCAGCTGCTGAACGTCGCCTGCGGCGGCACGCTCGTGGCGGACCTCCCCGCGGGCACCGGCGACGACCACGCCCGCTTCGGCGGGGACCGCCACGCCCGCGTCCACGACGTCAGCCTCGACCCGGACTCCCTCGCCGCCTCCGTCTACGGCACGACGCTGCGGGTCAACAGCCTCCACCACCAAGCGGTGGACCGCCTGGGCGAGGGCCTGGTGATCGCCGGCCGCAGCCCGGACGGGACCGTCGAGGCCGTCGAGCTGCCGGGCCGGGCGGTGCTGGCCGTGCAGTGGCACCCCGAGTCGTTGCCGGGCGATCCCGGCCCGGCGTGGCTCGTCGCCGCCGCCGGCGGCGGTCAGAGGAACGGCAGGTAGGCCCGCTTCTCCCAGTCGGTCGTGTAGGCGCAGAAGGCGTCCCACTCGGTCCGCTTCACCGCCAGGTGCTGCTGCACCAGCTCCTTGCCGACCGCATCGCAGAGGGCGCCGTCGGCCTCGAGGGCGTCGAGGGCGGCGCCCAGGTTGGTCGGGCAGCCGACGGTGGCGTCGACGTGCTCGAAGCCGTCACCGGTCTCGGGCGGCCCGAGCTCCAGCTCGTCGACCACGCCGAGGCGGGCGGCCTGCAGGACGGCGGCCACGGCGACGTGCGCCGGGGCTGCCCCGTCGGCGAGGCGGTGCTCCAGGCGGGCGGCGGCGCCGCGCTCGGGGGGGATCCGCACCGTCGCCCCGCGGTGGTCGTGACCCCAGTTGGCCCAGTACCCGGCGAGCTGGCCGGGGCGCAGGCGCCGGTAGGCGGTGACGGTCGGGGCGACCAGCCCGCACAACCCCTGGTGGTGCGCCAGCAGGCCGGCGGCCGCCCGGCGGGCCAGCGGCGAGAGGCCGTCGGGGTCGGAGGGGTCGTCGACGGCGTTGCCGCCGTCGGGGGCGGTGAAGCTCACGTTGACGTGCAGGCCGCTGCCGCCCCGGTCGTTGACCGGCTTGCCGAGGAACGTCCACAGCAGACCGTGGCGGGTGGCCAGCTCCCGGGCCATCTGCTTGAAGAGGAAGGTGCGGTCGGCGGCTTCGAGGGCGTCGGTGTGGGCCAGCGTGAACTCGAACTGCGACTCGTCGTACTCGCTGTTGATCGCCTCGATGGCGATGCCGGCCCGGTCGGCGGCGTCCCACAGCTCGCCGACGATGCCATGGGGGTCGACCGACGGGCCGGTGCCGTACACGAACGCCCCGGGGGTGGCGATCGGCTGCCACCCGCCGGCGCCGTCGGGCTCCATCAGGTAGGCCTCGAGCTCGATGCCGACCTCGGGGCGGTAGCCGAGCGCCTCCCAGTCGGCGATCGCCCGGCGGAGGGCACCGCGCGGCGAGACGGCCACCGGCTGCCCCTCGCGCTCGAGGTCGGCGACCACGACCCCGGTGCCGGGTCCCTCCCAGCCGGGACGCACGGTGCCCGGGGAGAAGCGGGCGTCCATGTCCGGCAGGCCCTCGAAGAAGAACGACCCGGGCGTGCCCGGCGTCATCTGCCGGTCGAAGCCGAGCGCCCAGGTGCCGGTGCAGTGCCGGGCACCACGCGCCGCCATGGTGGCCGGCACGTACTTGCCGCGGGCCAGGCCGAGGTGGTCGGGCCACAACACCCGGATCCGCTCGAATCCCTTCGCGAACGCCGGTGCGCCGCTGGTGCTCTCCATGCCGTTCCCCCTACGAAGCCCTCGGGCGGGTGGTCGTTTGGCGCCGAACGTACGGCGCAGGCGCCGTGGTGTCAACGCCGCCCCGGTCCCCACCGGCGCCCGGGTCGCGCCCGGCGGCGGCCTCGATCGGGGCGACGCCCGTGCCGCCCTCGATGCGGGCGCTGACCTTGCGCAGCAGGTGGGCGAGCTGGTCCTGCTCGGCCGGCGTCAGGGTGGAGGCGGCGAAGGTCTCCTCCCCGTTGAAGCGGGGAAAGACCTCCTCGATGATCGCCAGCCCCCGCGGGGAGAGCCGCACCAGCACCCGGCGCCCGTCGTCGGGGTGTACCGACCGCAGGACCAGCCGCCGGGACTCGAGGGTCTTGAGCACCCCGGTGAGGGTGCCCTTGGTCGTGCCGGTCTCGGCGGCGACGTGCCGGGTCTCCTGCTCGCCCCAGATCCACAGCACCCACATGACGGTGAACGCCGACCAGGACAGGTCGTACTCGCCCAGCACCCGCTGCTCCATGTGGTTGCGGACCGTCGTCGCCGCCCGGTAGATGTTGGAGATGGCGGCCATGGCCCGGAAGTCGAACGGCCGGTCCCCGAGCCGGGCCCGGATGTCGCGCTCCGCCCGGCTCAGCTCCGCCGCCTCTGCGCTACCCAACCGTCGGGTGGTCATCCCCCGGATGGTAGGGCGTCGCCCCGGTCGTCCCGGGCCGACGCCCTTGCCGCAGCCCGGAAAGCAGGGATATCGTTCGTTGCCGAACGATCGGGGAGGCTCGTGACGACAGAAACCCGCCGCATACTCCTCGACGGAGCGGTCGTCGAGGCGCTCGCCGACGGCGACACGCTCGTGGCCCCCGACGGCCGGCGCGTCGCCGCCGCCGACGCCGTGCACCTGCCGCCGGTGGAGCCCACCAAGATCATCTGCTGCCACCTCAACCACGTCTCGCGGGTCCGGGAGTTCGGCGGGACCCTGCCGCCGGCACCGACCTACTTCCACAAGCCGGTGTCGTCGCTGAACGCCCACGGCGGGGCGGTCGTGCGGCCGGCCAACTGCCACTGGCTCAACTACGAGGGCGAGGTCGCCATCGTCATCGGCGAGCGGTGCCGCAACGTCGCCTACGACGACGCCCCCGCCGTGATCGCCGGCTACACGATCGCCAACGACTTCGGCCTCCACGACTTCCGGGACACCGACGCCGGCTCGATGCTGCGGGTGAAGGGCGCCGACACGCTCTGCCCCCTCGGGCCGGGACTCGTGCGGGGCTGGGACTGGCGGGCCAAGTCCATCCGCACCCTGGTCAACGGCGAGGTGCGCCAGGACGGCAGCACCGACGAGATGGCCTGGGACATGCACTACCTGGTCGCCGACATCACCCGGCTGATCACCCTGGTGCCCGGCGACGTGATCCTCTCGGGCACGCCGGCCATGTCCCGGCCGGTCGAGCCCGGCGACGTCGTCACCGTCGAGGTCGAGGGCCTCGGGGCGCTCACCAACCACGTGGTGGCGGGGCCCGAGCCCGTCAGCGACCACGTCGGCGCCCAGCCGACCGACACCGACGAGGTGCGCTCCACCGCCCAGGGCGGCGACTGGCCGCCGCGCGGCACCCGCCGGCCGGCGCCGACGCCCCGCGACCAGCTGCCCTACCCCGCCATCCGGCCGAGGTTCGAGCAGTGAGCGCCACCCCCGCCACCGCCACCGCCGAGCACCCCCGGGCGGACGTGGGCGGGGTGCCCGTCTCGGTCGACCACTACATCGGTGGGCGCCGGGTGGCGTCGGCGGCGACCTTCGAGGACCGCTCGCCGCTCGACTGGAACTGGAAGCTCGCCGACGTCTCCCGGGGCGACGCCACCACGGCGGCGCTCGCCGTCGACGCCGCCCTCGACGCCGCCCCGGGGTGGGCGGCGCTCGGCCCGGCCGGCCGCGGCGCCCTGCTGCGCCGGCTCGCCGACCTGATCGACGAGCGGGTCGCCGGTCTGGCGACCGTCGAGTGCGCCGACATGGCGATGCTCGAGGAGAGCCTGCGGCTCCGGGTGCTCTCCCGCGGGGCCCGCAACTTCCGGGCCTACGCCGAGCTGGCCGAGAACCACGAGGAGCGGGTCTGGACCTCCAACGGCACCCGCAACCGGGTGATCCGGATGCCCGCCGGCCCGACGGTCGTCATCACCCCCTGGAACGCCCCGTTCATGCTGTCCACCTGGAAGTGTGCCCCGGCCCTGGCGGCGGGCAACCCGGTGATCCTCAAACCCGCCGAGTGGTCGCCGCTGTCGTGCTCGCTGCTGGCCGACCTGGCCCACGAGGCCGGGCTGCCGCCCGGGGTGTTCAACGTGGTGCAGGGCTTCGGCGAGGAGGTCGGCGCCGCCCTCGTCGCCGACCCCCGCGTCCGGCGGATCAGCTTCACCGGCTCCCCCGAGACCGGCCGGCTGATCGCCCGGGCGGCCGCCGCCAACCTGGTGCCGTTCACCGGCGAGCTCGGGGGCAAGGGCCCCTTCGTCGTCTTCGCCGACGCCGACCTCGACACCGCCGCCAAGAAGGCGGCGGTGATGTACGACGACGCCGGCCAGGTGTGCCTGGCCGGCACGCGGCTGCTGGTGGAGGCGTCCGTGCGCGACGAGTTCGTGGCCCGCCTCCACGAGCACATCGACCGCCACGTCCTCGGCGACAGCCGCAACCCGGCCACCACCGTCTCCCCCCTCATCCACCCCGACCACCTCGCCCGCGTCGCCGGCTTCGTGGAGCGCGCCCGCGCCAACGGCGACCGCGTCGTGCGGGGCGGCAGGGTGTGGCGTGACGGCGGCCTGTGGTACGAGCCGACGCTGGTCGAGCCGCGCGGCAACGACAGCGAGATCGTGCAGCGGGAGGTGTTCGGCCCGGTCCTCACGCTGCAGAGCTTCGCCGACGAGGACGAGGCCGTCGCCCTGGCCAACTCGACCGAGTACGGCCTGTCGGCGCTGATCTGGACGACCAGCGAGGCGCGCGCCGAACGGGTCGGGCGGGCGGTCCGGGCCGGCACGGTGTGGGTCAACACCTTCCTCGTGCGCGACCTGACCGCCCCGTTCGGCGGCATGGGCATCAGCGGCGTGGGCCGCGAGGGCGGCGACTACGCCCTCGACTTCTGCAGCGACCTCAAGACCCTCCAGATCCTGGACGGGTCGACCGACCGGGAGGGAGCCGACCATGGGTGAGATCGTGGGGGCGGGGCTGGTGGCGCACGTGCCGACCATCGTCCTGCCGGAGGAGACCCGCCGGGAGCTCAACGAGGGCAAGGAGATCAGCCTGGTCCCGGGCCTCGAGCGCCTGCGCCGCGAGGTCCTCGACGTGCTCGCCCCCGACACGGTCGTGGTGTTCGACACCCACTGGTTCACCACGGTGGAGTTCGTCGTCGCCGCCCACGACCGCCGCCGGGGCCACTACACCAGCGAGGAGCTGCCCCGGGGCATGGCGGCGGTCCCCTACGACTTCCCCGGCGACCCCGAGCTGGCCAAGGCCTTCGCCGCCGAGGCCGACGAGGTCGACGAGTGCTGGGTCACGCCGATCGACGACCCGTACCTGCCGGTCCACTACCCGACCATCAACCTGCTGCCGTTCCTGCAGGGCGACGAGCGGTGGGTGTCGGTGAGCGTCTGCCAGACGGCCGAGCCCCGGGACTACCTCGCCGTCGGCGCCTGCCTCGGCCGGGCGGTGGAGAAGCTCGACCGGCGGGTCGTGCTGCTCGCCTCCGGGGCGATGAGCCACACGTTCTGGTCGCTGCGCGAGCTGCGCAAGCACGAGGCGTCCGACCCGGTGCACCTGTTCACCGAGGAGGCGGCCGCCGCCGACCGGCGGATCCTCGACGCCTGGGAGCGCGGCGACCACGCCGCGGTCGTCGACGGGATGCCCGACTACGCCGCCTTCAAGCCCGAGGGCCGCTTCGGCCACTACCTGATGATGGTGGGCGCCGTCGGCGGGCGCGACTGCCGGGCCGTCGGCCGGCCCTTCAGCGACTACGAGAACTCCATCGGCACCGCCCAGGTCCACGTGTGGTTCGACCGCCCCGACGGCGGCTGGACGGCGGCCCGATGAGCGAGGTGCGCGGCTTCCTGTTCCCCCGCACCGCCACCGGGCGCAGCTCCCTGCTGCCGCCGCCCCCCTGGCACTACTCCGGCGACCTGCTCACCGTCGAGTGGCGCACCGACCCGGCGGCCGTCGCCGCCCTCCTGCCCGAGCCGCTCGAGCCGGTCCACGACGACGAGGACCCGGGGGCGGTGGCGCTGATCTTCGCCGACTGGCAATCCTGCGGCGACGACCTCGCCGAGCTCGACGACCCCGTGCGCCTGCAGTACAAGGAGGCGTTCGTCGTCGTGCGCTGCCGCTGGGACGACCGGGTGTGGTCCCGCTGCGTGTACATCTGGGTGGACAAGGACTTCGCCCTCGCCCGCGGCCACCTCCAGGGCTACCCGAAGAAGCTGGGGTCGATCCACCAGACCCGCCCGGTGACGGTGGGGCGGGCAGGCCCGCGCCTCGAGCCCGGCGGTCGCTTCGCCGCCACCCTCGCCGCCTACGACCGCCGCCTCGCCCAGGTCCGGGTCACCCTCACCGGTCGTTCGGAGTCGAACGGTTTCGTCAACGGGCACCCGATGGTCCACCACCGCTGGGTCCCGCGCATCGAGTGCGACGGCACCGACGCCCTGGCCGACCTGGTCACCATGCGGGGACGCGACGTCGAGCTCGGCCCGGCGTGGGCGGGCACGGCCGAGGTCGAGCTGTTCGACTCGCCGGTCGAGGAGCTGACCGCCCTGGCGCCGGGGGAGGTGCTGGGGGGCTACTGGCGCAGCGTGGGCACCACGTTCGCCGGCGGCGAGACCCTCCGGCCGTGACCCCGCCGAGGATGGTGCTCATCCTCACCGAGAACGAGACGATGCGGCCGGCGCCGGTCGTGACCGACCTCGTCGACATGGCCGTCACCGCCGAGGACGCCGGCTTCGACGCCGTGATGGTCAGCGAGCACGTCGTGCTCGGCCCGTCCGCCGACGCCGCCGGCCGCCCCGCCAACCGGCGGGACTACGCCCTGCCCGGCAACCAGGACCCGGCCACGCCCTGGCCCGCCCCGCTGCCGCTCCTGGCGGCGGTGGCCGCCCGCACGACCCGGCTGCGCCTGGTGGCGGGGGCGCTGATCAGCCCGCTGCGCCATCCCCTCACCACCGCCAAAGAGCTGGCCACGCTGGACCGGCTCAGCCGCGGGCGGCTGGTGGTGCTGCCGACGGTCAGCTGGCACCGCGACGAGTACGACGCCCTGGGGGTACCCTTCGCCCGGCGCGGCGCCCTCCTCGACGAGCAGCTGGAGGTCTGGGCAGGGGCGTGGAAAGGGTCCCCCTTCCGCCACGACGGCGACGCCTACCGCTTCGGCGACGTGTGGCTCGAGCCGAAGCCGTGGCGCGCCGCCGGGCCTCCACTGTGGTTCGGGGGGTCGTCGGTGCACGACCGGCTGGTCCGGCGGCTGGTGCGCTACGGCAGCGGCTTCAACCCGCTCGGCACGCCCACCGACGACGAGCTCGCCCGGCTCCACGCCGCCCTGCGCGACGCCGGCCGGGACCCCGACGGCGTCGAGCACGTGGGCGGCACCCGCGGCCGTTTCCCGGCCGCCGACCGTCCCGCCGACCTGGACGAGGCGCTGGGGACGATCCCCGCCCAGCTCGCCCGCGGCTTCGGGTCGATCTGCATCAAACCCTCGCAGTTCATCGACGATCTGGAAGGCTTCGCCACGTGGTGCGACACGGTGATCACCAAGGTGACCGCCCTCGGGTCGCGCTGATCACCGGCGGCGGCTCCGGGATCGGCGCGGCCACGGCGCAGGTGCTGCGCGCCGAGGGCCACGACGTGGTCGTCACCGGCCGGCGCGCCGGGGCGCTGCGCGAGGTGGCCGGGCGGTGCGGGGCGGTGCCGGTCGTGGCCGACGTGGCCGACGCCGACGCCATGGCGGCGGCGGTCGCCGAGGCGCTCGACCGCTTCGGCCGCCTCGACGGGCTCGTCGTCAGCGCCGGGACCAGCGGCGGGGGCACCGTGGCGACCACCGATCCGGCGGCGTGGCGCGAGATGCTCGAGGTCAACCTCACCGGCGCCTACCTGAGCGTGCGAGCCGCCCTCCCGGCGCTGCTGGAGGCGAGGGGGGCGGTGGTGCTCGTCTCGTCCGTGGCCGCGCTGGCGGCCCCGCCGGCCAGCGTCGCCTACGCGGTGTCCAAGGCGGGCCTGCTGGCGCTCGGGCGCAGCCTGGCGGTCGACCACGGGGCGGACGGGTTGCGGGCCAACGTCGTGTGCCCGGGCTGGACCCGCAGCGAGATGGCCGACCGGGAGATGGACGCCCTGGCGGCGCGCGACGGCGACGGGCGCGAGCGCGCCTACGACCAGGCCACCCAGCTGGTGCCCCTGCGGCGACCGGCGACCGCCGGCGAGGTGGGCGAGGTCATCGCCTGGCTGCTCTCCCCCGCCGCCGGCTACGTCACCGGGGCGGTGCTCACCGTCGACGGCGGCCTCACCGCCGTCGACCCCGGCAGCGTGGCCTTCGACCACCACCTCCGACCGCGCGCCTGACCGGGAGCCGCCGCGTAACGTGGTCGTGGTCGTTGTCGTGGTCGTGGTCGTGGTCGCGGTGAGCCCTCCCGCGGCCCCTCCCCCCCAACCCCCCCGCTCCCGTTGTTGCCCTGGTACCTGCTCCTGCTGATCGTCGCCGGCGGAACGCTGCTCGTCAGCGCCGCCGGCTCCGCCGCCCTGCGGGCCCGCCTCCGGCGCCGCCGGGACTCGTGGGCGTCGACGACCTTCCACCACCTGAGCCTCCCGGCCGTGCTGCTGGTGGCGCTCGTCGGCCTCGAGGTCACCACCGCCGCCGCCGGGATGCCGGCGCGCGCCGCCGCCGACCTCCACCACGCCCTCGGCATCGGCCTCGACCTGGCCGTCGGGTTCGCCGTGATCCGGGCGGTGTACGTGCTGTCCGACCTGGTCCTCGCCCGCTACCCGATGACCGGGCCGCACAACCTGCGGGCCCGGGCGATCGCCACCCAGATCCAGGTGGTGCGCCGCATCGCCGTGGCCCTGGTCTCGGTCATCGCCATCTCGGTGGCGCTGCTCACCTTCTCCTCCGTGCGGGCCGCCGGCGCCGGGCTGCTGGCCTCCGCCGGGATCGTCGGCCTGGCGGCCGGGATCGCCGCCCGGCCCATCCTCGCCAACATCCTGGCCGGCCTGCAGATCGCCCTCAGCCAACCGATCCGGGTCGACGACGTGGTGGTGATCGACGACCACTGGGGCCGCATCGAGCAGATCGCCCTCACCTACGTGGTCGTGCGCATCTGGGACCTGCGGCGCCTGGTCGTGCCGATCTCCTACTTCGTCGAGAACTCCTTCGAGAACTGGACCAAGAGCAGCTCCCAGGTCCTCGGCTCGGTCTCATGACGGCCGCCGACTCCTCCGAGAGCTGGAACCTCCAGTGCGAGGTGCGCGAGAAGCTCATCGCCTACCTGCAGGACCACCATCCCGAGGCCCTGCCGCGCCTGCGGGTGGCCCTCACCGACGCCGGCTGACCACCGCCCGGGACCGGGCGCGCCGCCCCTTGCGCGCCCGGAGCCGGCCACATATGTTCGGCCCCAAACAATCGTCCAGGGGGAGACCGAGCATGACCACTGCCGCGAGTGAGCGCGGGCCGTCCACGACGCCGCCGGCCGAGGGTGGCCTCGGCGCCGGCAAGCTCCGGCTGCCGGACGTCATCGCCCAGTCGGTGGGCTTCATGGGCCCCGTGTTCTCCTCGGCCTTCGTCATCCCGCTCGTCATCGGGATCGGCAGCGCCACCGGGCAGGGCGGCGGCCTCGCCTCGCCCCTGTCGGTCATCATCGCCGCCGTCGGGATCTTCGGTCTCGGCTGGGTGATCTCGCAGTACGCCAAGCGCATCCACGCCGCCGGCTCGCTGTACGACTACGTCACCGAGGGCCTCGGCCAGCGGGTCGGCGCCGTCGCCGGGTGGCTGTACTACGGCGGCGTCATGGTCCTCGGCGCCGGCCTCGCCCTGCTCATCGGCGGCTTCATCCACGACACGATCCAGTCCGAGTTCGGGGCGGGCACGATGCCGGACTGGGCGTGGACGCTGCTCATCGTGGCGGCCCTGACCGCCCTCGCCTACCTCGGCGTGCAGGTCTCCACCCGGTTCCAGCTGGCCATGGCCCTGATCTCGCTGACGGTCCTCACCATCTTCTTCATCTACGTGATCGTCAAGCTCGGCGGGGCCAACAGCGCCCGCGCCTTCAACCCGTCGTCGGCGGCCGACGGCTGGAGCGGGATCTTCCTCGGCGTCCTCTACGGCGTGCTGCTCTTCGTCGGCTTCGAGACCTCCGCCAACCTGGCGGAGGAGACCCCCAACCCGCGGCGGGAGATCCCCTTCGCCGTGATGTTCACCGCCGCGCTGGCCCTCGGGTACTTCGTGCTGGCCACCTACGTCGAGATCGCCGGGTTCCACTTCGACATGAAGCAGATCATCGCCGCCGCCGGCGGCCCGGTGTTCGCCCTCGGCTCCCCCGCCAGCGCCGGCGGCTACGGGGCGGTGTGGCTCCGCCGGGTCCTCGAGCTGGTCGTGCTGTTCGACATGCTGGCGGTGCTCATGGGGATCTTCGTGTCGGCCTCCCGGGGGATCTTCGGCATGGCCCGCGACCGCCGCCTCCCCGCCCCCCTGGCCCGGGTCGACCCGGGCGGGGCACCCCGGTGGTCGCCATCGGGGCGCTCAGCGTGCTGTGCGTGGTCTTCGTGCTGCTCGACCAGTTCTTCCCCGGCCTCTGGGCCCTCCCGAAGACGCCGCACTACTTCGCCATGTTCGCCTGGGGCTCCACCTTCGGGGCGTTCTCCATGGTCATCGTGTACCTGCTGATGTGCGTCGGGGCGCTGCGCCGGCCACAGGGCGGCGGAGCCCTGCTCCCGGTCGCGTCGGTGGTCGGGATACTGATCACCGCCGGCGCCCTGTTCGGCTCGGTGTACAAGGTCACCGCCCCGACGATCTGGGCGCCGTGGATCTCGCTCATCTGGCTCGGCATCGGCATCGTCGTGACGACCCTGACCCTCGGGCGGCGGCCGGCCGCCACCTGAGGCGCCCGGCGGCGGCGCGCTACGGTCCCGGGAGGGGGGCCCAGACCCGCGCGTGACCCGATCGGGGAGGAGCACCATGGCCGACGCACCCGGTGACGTCCAACTGTTCGTCGACGGCTCGTACACGCCGGGGAGCGGCAACGACCGCCACCCGGTCACCAGCCCCGTGACCGGCGAGGTCATCGGGTCGGTGCCGGTGCCGACCGCCGCCGACCTCGACGCCGCCGTGGCGGCGGCGCGCGATGCCCAGCGGGGCTGGGCCCGGACCAACGTGTGGGAGCGGGCACGGATCTGCCACGCCATCGGCGACGCCCTCGCCGCCCGGGTCGAGGAGCTCGCCCGGCTGCAGACCCTCGAGCAGGGCAAGCCGCTGGCCGAGTCGCGCGGCGACATCACGGAGGCGGCGACGCTGTTCCATCTCCACGCCGAGGACGCCGTGCGCCTGACCGGCGAGACGATCGCCTCCACCGACTCCGGCAAGCGGATGTGGACCTTCTACCGCCCGGTGGGCACCTGGGGGATCATCACCCCCTGGAACTTCCCGCTGCTCATGTTCGCCGAGTTCGTCGCCCCGGGTCTGGCCACCGGCAACGCCCACGTCGTCAAGCCCCCGGCCCACACGTCGTTCACCGTGCTCGCCGCCATGTCGGTCCTCGCCGACGCCGACCTCGAGGCGGCGGCCAGGGCGGCCGTCTACGGCGCGTACGTCTGCTCCGGGCAGGTCTGCTGCGCCACCGAGCGGGTGGTGGTGGACGCCTCGGTCCGGCGGGAGTTCGTCGACGCCGTGGTCGCCGCCGCCGACGAGGTGCGCCTCGGCGACCCCTTCGACGCCGCCACCAACCTCGGCCCGCTCAACAAC
>DASSZM010000178.1:0-11838 GCA_035702855.1 Acidimicrobiales bacterium
CGCCTGGCCCTCCAGACCCGCGAGCAGCACATCCGCCGGGACCGGGCGACGTCCAACATCTGCACCGCCCAGGTGCTGCTCGCCGTCATCGCCTCGATGTACGCCGTCTACCACGGCCCCGAGGGGCTGACCGCCATCGCCCGGCGGGTGCACCAGCGCGCCCGCGAGGTCGCGGCCGGTCTGGCGGAGGCGGGGATCGCGACGCTGAGCGAGGCGTTTTTCGACACCGTGACGGCCCGGGTGCCCGGACGGGCGGCCGAGGTGGTCGCGCGGGCCGCCGCCGATCCCGCCGAGGTGCACCTGCGGTTGGTCGACGCCGACACCGTCGGTGTCTCCTGCGGCGAGACCACCACCGAGGCCCACGTCGTTGCCGTGCTGCGAGCGTTCGGCGCAGGCGCCGGCGACGACGGGCCCGTCGTCGACGGGGGCGCCGATCCCCTCACCCCGCTCGGGCGCTGGACGGCGTTCCTCACCCACCCGGTGTTCCACCGGCACCGCTCCGAGACGGCGATGCTGCGCTACCTGCGGCGCCTCTCGGACCGGGACTACGCCCTCGACCGCGGGATGATCCCGTTGGGCTCCTGCACCATGAAGCTCAACGCCACCGCCGAGATGGAGCCGATCAGCTTCCCCGGCTTCGCCGGCGTCCACCCCTTCGCCCCGCCGGCGACGGCGACGGGCTACGCCCGGCTGATCGGGGAGCTCGAGACCTGGTTGGCCGAGCTCACCGGGTACGCCAGGGTGAGCCTCCAGCCCAACGCCGGCAGCCAGGGGGAGTTGACCGGTCTGCTCGCCATACGCGCCTACCACCGGGCCAACGGGGACCCCGACCGCGACGTGTGCCTGATCCCGGCCAGCGCCCACGGCACCAACGCCGCCTCGGCGGTGGCCGCCGGCCTGCGGGTGGTGGTCATCGCCAGCCGCGACGACGGCACCATCGACCTCGACGACCTGCGGGCCAAGTGCGCCGAGCACGACCCCCGGCTGGCGGCGATCATGGTCACCTACCCGTCGACCCACGGCGTGTACGAGGCGGGCATCGGCGAGCTGTGCCGGATCGTCCACGACCACGGCGGCCAGGTGTATGTCGACGGGGCCAACCTCAACGCCCTGGTGGGCCTGGCCGAGCCGGGCCACTTCGGCGGTGACGTGTCGCATCTCAACCTGCACAAGACCTTCTGCATCCCCCACGGCGGCGGGGGCCCGGGCGTCGGGCCGGTGGCGGTCGCCGAGCACCTCGCCCCGTACCTGCCGACCCACCCGCTGCACCCCGATCCGTCCCGGCGCGCCGGGCCGGTCGGGCCGGTCGCCGCCGCCCCCCACGGCAGCGCCGGGATCCTGCCGATCAGCTGGGCGTACCTTCGGTTGATGGGCCCGGAGGGACTGGCCCTGGCGACCAAGGCGGCGGTCCTGGCGGCCAACTACCTGGCGACGCGGCTGGGGGCGTATTTCCCCGTCCTCTACGCCGGCAACAACGGCCTCGTGGCCCACGAGTGCATCCTCGACCTGCGACCGCTCACCAAGGAGACCGGCGTGACCGTCGAGGACGTGGCCAAGCGTCTGATCGACTACGGCTTCCACGCCCCGACGATGAGCTTCCCGGTGGCGGGCACGTTGATGGTGGAGCCGACCGAGTCGGAGGGCCTCGAGGAGCTCGACCGCTTCTGCGACGCCATGATCGCCATCCGGGCGGAGATCGACGCCGTGGCCGCCGGGCGCTGGAGCGCCGAGGACAGCCCGCTGCGCCACGCCCCCCACGTCGCCGCCGACCTCGTCGGGCCGTGGGAGCGCGGCTACGACCGGGCGACGGGGGTGTACCCGGCGGGCATCACCGCCGACAAGTACTGGCCTCCCGTCGGCCGCATCGACCAGGCCCGCGGCGACCGCCACCTGGTCTGCTCCTGCCCGCCGCCCGACGCCTTCGCCGGCTGATGGGCGATACCGCACTGCGCACCACACCGCTCGACGCCGTCCACCGGGCGGCAGGGGCGACGATGGTCGACTTCGCCGGCTGGTCGATGCCGTTGCGTTACGGCAGCGAGACTGCCGAGCACACGGCGGTCCGCTCGACCGCCGGGGTGTTCGACCTGACGCACATGGGCGAGATCGAGGTCACCGGTCCCGACGCCGGCGCCGCCCTCGACCACGCCGTCGTGAGCGACCTCGGGCGCCTGGCCGACGGGCGGGCCAAGTACACGATGCTGTGCGCACCCGACGGGGGCATCCTCGACGACCTCATCGTGTACCGCCTGGCCGCCGACCACTGGCTGGTGGTCGCCAACGCCGCCAACGCCGGGCTCGTGCTCGACGAGCTCACCGCCCGGGCGGCCGGCTTCGACGCCGTCGTCGAGGACCGCCGGGACGACTGGGCGCTGGTGGCGGTGCAGGGCCCGGTGGCCGCAACCACCCTTGCTCAACTGGCGGACCGGGACCTCGCCCCGCTGCGGTACTACACGATCGCTCCGGCGGTGGTGGCCGGCGCCGACGTGCTGCTGGCCCGGACCGGGTACACCGGCGAGGACGGCTTCGAGGTGCTGGTCCGCCCCGGCGACGCAGTCCGGCTGTGGGAGCGGGTGCTGGAGGCGGGGAAAGACGCCGCCGTCGTGCCGGCCGGACTGGCGGCGCGCGACACCCTGCGACTGGAGGCGGGCATGCCCCTCTACGGCCACGAGCTGTCCACGGCCTGCACGCCCTTCGACGCCGGCCTGGGGCGGGTCGTCGCCCTCGACGGTCCGGGGGACTTCGTCGGCCGCGAGGCGCTGGCGGCCCGCGCGGCCGTGGCCCCGGTACGCCGCCTGGTCGGCCTGGTGGCGGCGGGCCGGCGCGTGCCGCGCGCCGGCTACGCCGTGCTCGAGCCCGGTGGAGGGCGGCAGGTCGGTGAGGTGACCAGCGGGGCGCCGTCGCCCACGCTCGGCCGGCCGATCGCGATGGCCTACGTGGAGGCGGGGGCCGCCGAGCCGGCAACGGCACTGGCCTTCGACGTCCGGGGCAGCGCCGAAGCCGCCGAGATCGTGCGGTTGCCGTTTTACCGGCGGCCGGCCGCGGGCTGAGGCGGCGCCGCCGAGGGCGTGCGGCTGCCGTGCTCCCGGCGGCCGGTCGCGGGTTGACCCGGGCCGGCGCTCGCCACCGCCGCTCGGTCCGGTCAGCCGCCGAGGTGGTGGCGCAACTGCAGCTCGCAGCGGCGGATGGCCGCCACGTTGCCGGCGGCGTGCTGCAAGCAGTGGACGAAGTTGGAGTCGGTCAGGGCGATGATGCCGAAGGCGAGGACGACCCCGCCGAGGAGCAGGCCGATGGCGCCGGTGACGATGCCGCCTGCGGCCAGACCCCGCCCCGGGGCGCCCTGGCGGTTGGAGCGGCGGACGGCGGCGATGCCCAGGCCGATGGCGACCGCGCCGAGGATCGGGCCGCCGACGAGCGTGATGATCGCCGGGAGCGACAGGATCCCGAGCACGAGTGAAGCGACCGCCAGGCCCTTCCCGGGCCCGCCCTCGCCCAGGGGTCGGTCGCCCTGCCACGGCGCCGGCCACGGATACGGGCCACCGGTCGGCAGGGAGCTCCCGCCCGGGTAGCCCTCCCCCGGGTAGCCGCCTCCCGGGTAGCCGCCCCGCTGGTATCCGCCAGGGGGGCTGCCTCCCGGAGGTGCGTAACCGGGGGGCGGGTAACCGGTGGGTGGGTTGCCCCCGGGCTGCGGGTAGCCGGGGGGTGGCGGGTAGCCGGGGGGTGGCGGGTAGCCCGACCCGGGCGGCGGTTGGTCGCCCGGCGGCGCGGCGCCGGCCGCCGGCTCCCCGTCCCACCCCGAGACGGGCCGGTCCGGCTCGCCGGCGGGGGCGGGTTCACCCCACCCCGAAGGGTCGTGGTCGGACACGCGTCAGCCCTCGGTGGCGAGGTGGCGCCGGAACCACTCGAGGATGATCTCGGCCCGCTGCACCCGGTGGCGGGGCGAGCCCGAGCGCGACAGCTCGTGGCACTCACCCGGGAAGCGGACCAGTTCCGGCTCCCGGCCGAGCAGCCGCAGGCCGACGAAGAGCTCCTCCGCCTGCGAGATCGGGCAGCGCAGGTCGTCCTCGGAGTGCACCATCAGCATCGGCGTGTGCATGTCGGCGATGTAGGTGCTCGGCGACTGGCGCAGGTAGAGGTCCGGCCGTTCGAGGTGCGTCCAGCCGACGGCCTCCTTGAAGAAGCCGGAGATGTCGCTGTTGTACTCGGCGGTGAGCAGGTTGTTGACGGAACGCTCCGACACCGCCGCCCGGAACCGGCGGCTGTGGCCGACGATCCACGACGTCAGGTACCCGCCGTAGGAGCCGCCCTGGACGCCGAGGCGGTGGCTGTCGACCCAGTCGAAGCGGCGGGTCGCCTCGTCGATGCACGCCATCACGTCGTCGAAGTCGACGCCGCCCCAGCCCGAGCCGGGGTCGTCGGGGGCCTCGGGCCACCGGATCGCCCGGCCCCACCCCTCGCTGTAGCCCGAGCTGCCGCGCGGGTTGCAGTACACGACGCCGAAGCCGGCACCGACCTGCAGCTGGAACTCGTCGAAGAAGTTGTAGCCGTACTGGGTGAACGGCCCCCCGTGGATGTTGAGGATCGTCGGGCACGGGGCGCCGGCGCCGGCGGGCGCCATCGCCCAGCACTCGACCTCGGTGCCGTCGGCGGAGGTGGCGACGTAGCGCTCGGGGACCGCCAGCTGCACCCGCTGGCGCAGGGCGGCGGCGTGGTCCGACAGGCGACGCTCGTCGCCGCCGGGGCCGCCGACCCACAGCTCACCCGGCTCGGTGACGGTCGTGGCGGTGAACGCCAACCGCCCGGCGGCGAGGTCGAAGGCGTGCACGACCCGCTCGCCGCCGACGACCGGGCGCGACCCGCCGGTCGACCCGCCGGAGGGGGCGCCGACGGCGACGACCCCGAGGCGGCCCTCGTCCTCGACCGCCACCAGGAGCTCCTCGCCCGCCCAGATCGGCGCCCGGGCGGCCCCGTGGGGGGCGAGGTTGCGGTCGTAGCCGGCGGCCCAGCGGACGGGGATGGGATCGTCGACGGGGACCACCCACAGCTGACCGTGTCGGGGCCCGTTGACGGGGGTCGGGTCGACGAGGGCGGCGAGGCGTGCACCGTCGGGCGACCAGGAGGGGTGCGACCAGGCGACGGTGGTGCCGGTCAAGCGGGTGCCGGGGGCGCTGCCGTCGGCGGCGACGAGCCAGAGGTCGTTGCGCCCGTCGAGGTCCCAGTCGCGGTGGCCGGCGGCCACGTACACGAGTCGGTCACCGTCGGGGCTCCATGCGATGCCCGACGCGGGGGCGTCGCCGCTCGTGAGGGCGAGGGGGCGCGCCGACCCGTCGACCGGCACGACGTGCACGTGGGTGGGCCGGTCGAAGACCCACCCGTCGCCGTCGAAGCGGGCCAGCAGCCGGGTGACCCGCCGCGGCGGCATCTCCGCCACCGCCTTCGGCGAGCCCGGCTCGCCGTAACGGGCGACGTCACGGACCCGACCGACGAACGCCAGCCGGTCGCCCGACGGCGACCAGGCCAGCTCGGTGATCTCGTCCGGCCAGCTGCACACGACCGACGGCGTGCCGGGGCCCTCGGCCGCCAGGGTGCGGATCGTGGTGGTGCCATCCTCGGACGCGACCCAGGCCAGGGTGCCGCCGTCGGGTGACCAGCGGGGGAGCTGATCGTGGGGGCCGGCCGAGAGGGGGCGGGGCCGACCCCCGTCGACGTCGGCGATCCACAGCCGGGAACGGGCCTGGTTGGCCTCGAGGTCCTGGGTCCTGAGCGTGTAGACCGCCCGGCGCCCGTCGGGGGAGAGGGTGACCTCGCCGGCCGCGGCGATCAGGGCGATGTCGTCGGGTTGCATGCCTCGCACGCGGCCACGCTACTCATGCTGCCGCCGCCGGCCCGCCGGGAGCTGCGGTGTCGACTCCCGCCGCGCCTCTCGGGGCGCCCCTCCGGGGGGCGGGGGGCTACGCTCCGCGGGCATGAGCAGGGAGACGGCTTTCCACCCGCGCATCGCCGCCCTCACCGACGACTGGATGGACCTGTTCGGCTACGCCGCCCCGGCGGTGGTGACCGGGACGTCGGAGGAGTACCGGGCCGTGCGCGAGGCGGTCGGGCTGATGGACTTCTCGATGCTGCGCAAGGTCGACGTCACCGGGCCGGGTGCCCTCGCCCTGCTGGACGGGATGCTGACCCGCGATCTCACCCGCCTGCGGCCCGGCCACATCGCCTACGGGGCGCTGGTCGACGACGACGGGAAGATGGTCGACGACTGCACGGCATCGGTGCTCGCCGAGGACCACGTCCGGTTCTGCGGCGCCAACGACCGGGACGCCGAGATGTTCGCGGCGGCGGCGGCCGGCACCGAGGTGGCCGTCCGGCCCTTCACCGACGACATGCCCCACCTGTGCGTGCAGGGCCCACGCAGCCGGGAGGTGCTCACCGCCCTGACCGACGACGACCTCTCCAACGCCGCTTTTCCCTACTACACCTTCCGCGACGGTGTGCGCATCGCCGGGATCCCGGTGTTCATGA
The DNA here is from genome assembly GCA_035702855.1 of Acidimicrobiales bacterium. Classification (GTDB taxonomy): domain Bacteria; phylum Actinomycetota; class Acidimicrobiia; order Acidimicrobiales; family Palsa-688; genus JAKAQB01. The sequence goes on from DASSZM010000178.1 coordinate 6,520, forward strand.
CCCGGCTCGGCTACACCGCCGAGCTTGGCTACGAGCTGTGGGTCGAGCGCGACCGGGCCCTGGAGCTGTGGGACGTCCTGATGGAGGAGGGCCAGGCCTGGGGCATGCGCCTCGTGGGCATGACCGCCCTCGACCTGTTGCGCATCGAGGGAGGCTTCATCATCGGCGGGGTGGAGTACGACCCGTCGGTGTCGCCGTTCGAGTGCGGGCTCGGCTGGGCCGTCGACTTCGCCAAGGAGCGCCTGCACGGGCGCGCCGGCCTCGAACGGGACCGCACGGCGACCACCCGGCGGCTGGCGAGCGTCGTGCTCGATGACGGTGGCGACGAGGCGACCGCCGCCCCGCTGCACCTCCGCGACGGCGGCGCGCCGATCGGCGTCGTCACCCAGGCGGTCCGCTCCCCGCTGCTCGAGGGGCGGACGCTCGGGCTCGCCCAGGTCCACCGGGACCACCGCTCGGCCGGCACCGCCGTCGTGGCGGTGGTGGGCGGCCGCGAGGTGACGGGCGAGATCGTGTCGCACCCGGTGTACGACCCCCAGCGGACCCGGGCGAAGGAGAAGCCCTGACCGCCGCCGAAGCCATCCGGCGCCAGTTCCTCCTCGATCCGGGGACCGCCTACCTCAACCACGGCGGCTTCGGGGCGTGCCCGCTGCCGGTCGCCGGGGCCCGTCGGCGGCACCTGGATCGGATCGAGGCCGACCCGACGGCGTTCTACCGCCACCGGGTGGACGACGAGCTCGCCGCCGCCATCGTCCCCTTCGCCGAGGCCCTCGGCGCCGACCCCGGCGACGTGGCCTGGGTCCCCAACGTCACCTTCGGGCTCAACCTGATCGCCCGGTCCTTGATGGGTCGCCTCGAGCCGGGCGACGAGGTCCTGCTCACCGACCTGGAGTACGGCTCCCAGCTGATGCTGTGGCACTGGGTGTGCGAGCGCAGCGGCGCGGTCCTCCGCCTGGCGCCGATCGCCGGCACGCCCCCGCACGAGATCGCCGACGTGATCGTCGGTTGCGCGTCGCCGGCGACCCGCGTCGCCCTCGTGTCCCACGTGACCTCGGCGAGCGCCCAGCGCCTCCCCGTCGAGGACGTCGGCCGCCGGCTCCGGGAGCGGGGCGTGGTGGTCGTCGTCGACGGCGCCCACGCCCCGGGGCAGATCGACCTCGACCTGCCGTCGGTGGGCTGCGACTACTACGCCGGCAACCTCCACAAGTGGTTCGGGACCGCCCGCAGCGCCGGGGTGCTCTACGCCCCGGGGGCGGAAGCCCAGCGGGGCCTCGACCCGCTGGTGGTCGGCTGGGGCGGCACCGACCGGGCCGAGCCGATCGCCCGCCGGGTGCACCTCCCCGGCACGGTCGACCCCAGCGTCTACCTGTCCGCCCCGACCGGCCTGTCCTTCCACCGGGAGGTGCTGACGCCCGCCCGTCCGGCGGCCCGGGAGCGGCTGGCGGCGGCCGCCGGGGCGCTGGAGCGGCGCGGCTGGGCGAGGGTCGGCGACCACCAGGACGACCTGCTGATGGCGGCGTTCCAGCCGCCCGCCGGCGTCGACCCCGACCGGCTCGAGGCGGCCCTGGAGGCCGCCCGGGTCGAGGCGATCGTCACCGCCGGCGCCGGCGGCCGGCTGCTGCGGATCTGCGTGGCCTGGTACACGACCGACGAGGACATCGACCGGCTGCTCGACGTCGTCCGGGCGGTGGCGCGCTAGCGGTCCGGTCCCGGCGGGCAGGATGCGGGGGTGCCCGACACCAGCGCCCTGCCGCCGACGATCGAGTGGCGGGACGGCGCCGTCCGCCTCGTCGACCAGCGGCTCCTCCCCGCCGAGCTGGTCTTTGTCGACGCCGTCACCGTGGAGCAGCTCTGCGAGGCCATCCGCACCCTGGCGGTGCGGGGGGCGCCGGCGCTCGGCGTGGCCGGGGCGATGGGTGTGGCGCTCGCCGCCCACCGGGGCGAGGACCGGGCCGCCGCGGCCGCCGCCCTCATCGCCACCCGCCCAACTGCGGTCAACCTGCGTTGGGGGGTCGAGCGGGCGCTCGTGGCCGACGACCCCGTCGCCGAGGCGCGCGCCGTCGCCGCCGAGGACGCCGCGCGCAACCGTGCCCTCGGCGCCTTCGGGGCGGCCCTGCTCGCCCGCGGCGCCCGGGTCCTGACCCACTGCAACGCCGGGTCCCTCGCCTGCGCGGAGTACGGCACCGCCCTGGGTGTGATCCGGGCGGCGCACGAGGCCGGCAAGCAGCCCACGGTGTGGGTCGACGAGACCCGGCCGGTGCTCCAGGGCAGCCGGCTCACCGCGTGGGAGCTGTCCCGGTTGGGCATCCCGGCGACGGTGCTCGTGGACGGCGCCGCCGGATCGCTGATGGCCCGGGGGGAGGTCGACTGCGTGGTCGTCGGCGCCGACCGCATCGCGGCCAACGGCGACGTCGCCAACAAGATCGGGACCTACGCGCTGGCGGTGCTCGCCCGCCACCACCAGCTCCCTTTCTACGTGGCGGCGCCGCTGTCCACCGTCGACCTGGCCTGCCCCTCGGGAGCGGCCATCCCCGTCGAGCAGCGCGGGGCCGACGAGGTCGCCGTCGTCGGCGGCCGGCGCCTGCTGCCCGAGGGCACCGCCGTCACCAACCCGGCCTTCGACGTCACCCCCGCCGACCTGGTGAGCGGGATCGTCACCGAGGTCGGCATCGCCCGTGCCCCCTACCCCTCGGCGCTGTCGGGCCTGGTCGCCGCCGACGGCGGGGTCCCCACCCCCGGGTGAGGGCACCGGTGGCCTGGTAGGGTGTCGGGCCTGCCCGTGAGGGCAGGCTGCAGCAGCGCCCGAGTAGCTCAGACGGCAGAGCAACGCACTCGTAATGCGTAGGTCAAGGGTTCGATTCCCTTCTCGGGCTCTCGCGAAGGAGTGGGTTAGACGCGGCGGCGGAGATGGCCGCCCGGGGTGACGTATCGGCTCGGACCATCGCCGGTCGGCTCGGGTACGCCGACGCCAGCGTCATCGTTCGGAACTACGCCCGCCTTCTTCCCCGCCGCCGACGCCGAGGTCGACGACGCCGAGGTCGACGACGCTGCCGTGCTCGGCCGGCCCCCTGACTGACTGTCGCCCCTCCTGGGTCGGGGCCGTCGGGCCCACGGGGCTCGGGCGGTGGGGCGGCGTGCTGCTCCCATCCCGAAGATGGATCACAGGCGACGTACGCAACCCGTGCCCAATAGCACCGGGTGATCCCGACGAGCTGACCACTCCTCGACGCAACCACATCAGACGCAACCACATCAATCGTGTGATTCAGTGCACGGGGGCTTCTACTGGTGGGTAGTGGCGGACGGTGACGGCCAGTTCCATCCCGGCTGGGAGCTCGGCCAACTCGGACTTCCAGAGCCGGTTGCGTTAGCAGTTGGATCCGACGGCATCGGGGTGATCAAAAGCCGCTTCGCCGCCGGGTGGCGGGCGGCGCCCAGGGTCTGCCACCAACGGTGGATGGCATCGACCGCGAACGCGACGGCATCGTGGTCGTCGCCGACGCGCATCCATCCCTCGTCGCCGCCCACGTCCAGTCCAGTATCCGTAGGGATCGCTGCGGGGAGCTTCGGTCGTGCACGTCGACCCGTTCGGGGCTACCCGAGCGGTGCCGCTCGCGCCCAGCATCGCCTTGCGTCCGTTGACCAGTTCCTTCTTCGTGCAATCGACGGAGATCACCGGCTCACCCGCCTCCAGCCGCTCGGGGGACAGGCGTTGATCCGCTCGAACTGGCCGCCCCCGGTCGGGGTGCTGGTTGCCCTCCGTGACCGTGGCCGGCGCCTGCAAGGTGTAGCCCAATTCGTGCAGCAAGAAGCCCGATCGCCGCGGCACGCTCGACGGGGCCTCGGGCTCCCACCGGCGAAGGTGTCCGAACGCTCGAAGGACCGGAGCACGTGGTTGTGCGGCCGGAAAGCGTCGGGAGGTCTCGAGGGTGGCGCACGGTGCGCGGGTCCTCCTACGCCGCCCGCGGTCCCCGGTGGATGGGTCGTTCGCCCCATTGCCCCTCGAACGGAGAGTCCGTACCTTGCGCCGAGAAGCCGGTGGGAGGAGACCCCGTGGCCGAGTTGCGCATCCTGATCCCGACGTATGAGGAAGCCGGCAACATCGAACACCTGCTGGAGGCGATCGCTTCGCAACTGACGCCCGTGGGGGTGACCGCGCGCGTGACGGTGATCGACGACAACTCGCCCGACGGCACCGGCACGCTCGCCGAGGCTGCGGGGCACCGGTTGCGCAGCGAACGGTTCGCGGTCGAGGTCCTGCGCCGGCCGGGCAAGCTCGGGCTGGGCACCGCCTACGCGGGCGGGATGCGCGGCGTGGTTGAGGAGGCCTCGGCCGACTGGGTGCTGACGATGGACGCCGACTTCTCGCACCACCCGTCGTACCTGCCGGCGTTCGTGGCCGCCGCTCGGACTTCCGATCTCGTCGTCGGCTCCCGCTACGTGCACGGCGGGGCGACCCCCGATTGGCCCCTGACCCGGCGGGCCCTGAGCGTCGGCGGCAACTGGTACAGCCGTCTCTGGCTGGGCTCGGCGGTGTCGGACTGGACGGGCGGGTTCAACCTGTACAGCCGAGGGCTCCTCGCCCGCTGCGACCTGGCGACCCTCGCTGCTGCGGGCTACGGCTTCCAGATCGAGCTGAAGCGCCGGGCGCTCGCGCTCTGCGGTGAGGCGACGGAGCTCCCCATCGTCTTCCACGACCGCTCCCGCGGCGCCTCGAAGCTGCCCCGGGCCACCATCCTCGACAACCTGGTGCTCGTGCCCCGGCTCCGGTTCGCGAACCCACGGCGGCCCGCCGTGTCCCTCGCCCCCGAGAGACCGGTGGTGGGCGTCGGCGTGTGAGCGCTCACCGTGCTCCTCGTCCGCCGACGGTCCGCCGGCACGGGCCGGCACGGGCGGCCGTGGCAGCGATCCTGTCCCTGCTCACCTTCGGCGTGGTGCCACCACCGGCCGGTGCGTCGGAGCCGCCAGCTGTTGCGGAGAAGGTGATCGTCGCCTGGCCGGGTACCATCGGCTCCCTCTCCCTCGCTCGGGGGGCGAAAACGTTCGAGCTGACCCTCCGCTCGGAAGAAGGCGACGCCCCGATCTCCGTCTCGGACCTCTCTCTCGACGGTCCCGGCCTGCCTATTCGCGCCTACCTCGACCCGACCTCGCTCGTCCTCCTGCCGGGGCGGGCGGCGGCGGTGCAGGTTACCGTGGCCGCGATCAGCACCACGCAGGGCTCGGCGCTGCCCGCCCAGGGCCGGCTGCGGCTGGCGGCCACCCTTCACACCCGCACGGTCACCACGACGCTGTCCGACGACCTGCTCTTCGGCAACGGAC
>DASSZM010000115.1:0-5608 GCA_035702855.1 Acidimicrobiales bacterium
GCGCGCCGAGGTGGCCCCGAGGAGGGCGGCGGTCTCGGGCGACAGCGACGCGAGACTCGGGCCGCGACGGGTGATGGGCTTGGGCGCCGGGGGCGCCGGCGCGATGAAGGCGTCGTCGCCGAGCATCCAGTCCTCGGCACCGGGGGCGACCGGCTCCTGCGGCTTGGTCGGGGCGAACGGCCGGACCGGGGCGAACGGGCGCACCGGGCGGAGCCCGGCGAGCGGCCCCTCCCCGGGACGGTCGGCGGGGCGGTCCGCCGGGCGGTCCGCCGGCCGGTGCTCCTCGTCGTCCGCGGTCGCCGCCGCCGGCTTGCGGGCCGTCGGCCGGCCCCATCCCCGCAGGGAGAGCTCGTCGAGGTCCGACAGGTCCTCCTGGGTGGGGGCGGCTCGCGGCGCGGGCGCCGGCGCCGGGGCGTCGACCGCCGTCGCGTCCGCAGCCGTCGTGTCGGGCGCCGCGGTGGTGCCGACGGCGCCGAACAGCGACTGCACGTCGAAGTCGTCGGCGCGGTGGACGGGGTCGCCGACCGGCTCGACGGTCTCCGGTGCCGAGCCGGCGGCGGCCGCCAGCGCCTCGGCGAGGGACGCCTGCAGGGACGCGTGGTCGAAGGGGCTCGTGAGCCCCTCGCCCTCGGAGGACGCCTCCGGGTAGCTAGCCATGCACTCCGCATCGGCAGCCCGGGCGCTCGGCTTGAGGCAATCCCGGCGGGCGTAGCCTGCCGCCGTGGCCGTCCCGCCCGCCACCATCCCGGAGCGCCGCCGCCCGCCACCGGCCCCGGCGCGGCCGGCGACGCCGTGCGCGCCGTCGTGCTCGCCGACACGCACCTGCGCACGGGCCCGGACCGATCGCGCCGGCGGGACCTGCCGCCGGCGGCCTGGGCGCTGCTCGAGGGGGCGGACGTGATCCTCCACGCCGGCGACGTCCTCGACGCCGGGCTCCTCGACCGGCTCCGGGAGATCGCGGCGGTCCACGCCGTGCTCGGCAACAACGACCACGGGCTGGTCGGCGTCCTCCCCCCGACCCGGGTCGTCGAGCTCGGCGGCGTGCGCGTCGGCATGATCCACGACGCCGGCCCGTCGGCGGGCCGGCCCGGCCGGATGCGCCGGCGGTTCCCCGACGCGGCGGTGGTCGTCTTCGGTCACAGCCATGCCCCCTTCGACGCGCCGGGCGTGGACGGTCAGTGGCTGTTCAACCCGGGCTCACCCACCCAGCGGCGGGCGCAGCCGGCCCACACCGCCGGGGAACTGCGCCTCGGCGACGGGCGGCTGCTCGACCATCGCATCGTCGTCGTCGACTGAGACGGCAGGCCCCCGATCCCGGGGCGGCCCCGATCCCGCAGCCGCCCCGGTCCCGGGCTCGGTCAGGACCCGCCGGGCAGCTCCAGCTCGGTGCGGGCGAGCCACAGGCCCGGGGCGTCGACCTCGGCGGGGGTCGGGAGGCCGGAGGGATCACGCCACAGCCGGACCAGGACGTCCTCCCCGGCACGCTCGATCACGCCGGCGACGAAGCGCTGCCCCCGCTCCACGCTGTCGGCGTCGAGCTCGACGCCGAACATCTGCCCGACGGCCCGGGCCCCGCTGTGGTCCTCCAGGCGCCGGCGGTGCAGTGCCTCGGTCAGGGGCCCGTAGCTGTCGATCAGCGGGCGGCCGGCCCGGTCCATCACGTGGTCGACCCAGCCGGTCACGACCGACAGCAGCGCCCGGAGGGGGACCAGCAGCCGCCGCTGGGTGTCGTTCTGCATCTCCGAGAGGAACGAGGCCGGGTCGCCGAGGGCCGACTGCAGCGACCCCAGGTCGGTCGGGTCCAGACCGGCGAGGCGCTCCTCGAGGAAGCCGGTGTCGGGCTTGAAGGCGCCGACGTAGTCGCCGATGAGCCCGTCGAGGCGCTCACGCACGTGGGGCCGCCCCAGGACGGTGTGGTGGGCCACCTCACGCAGGCAGACCCAGAGGCGGACGTCGTCGGCCGGCAGGCTCCACTCGGCGGCGAAGCCGTCGATCGTCGCCGGCACGGCGAGTAGCTCGGGGCCGGCGGGGCGGGGCATCGGCAGGTCGTACTGACCCATGGCCCGCCGGGCGAGCTCGCCGACCATCGACCCGGACTGCATCCCGAACAGGAACGGCCCGATCATCTTCGGCAGGTTGCCGAACATCGCCGCCATCGGGTCCTCCTGCCCGCCGCCCGCCCCGGCCCCGGGGCCGCCAGCCCCGCCGAGCTGGCCGAAGGCGCCGCCGAACAGACCCGGCAGGTCGCCGAGGCCCCCGCCGGCGGCGCCCTCGCCGGGCGGCGGCGTCATCGACTCGGCCGCCGCCGACGCGAGCCGCTCGAGCAACGGCTTCCACGCCTCGAGGGTCCGCGCCGCCCATTCGGTCGGGGTGACGGCCCGCAGCGACAGCAGCGAGGCGGTGGGGAAGCCGGACGCCTCGCCGACGCGCAGCTCGGCGACCCGCAGCAGCTCCTCGAGCCGGACCCGGGCCACCGGGTCGACGTTGGGCTCGGGCTGACCGCCGGTGGACGCCCACTGGGCGAATTGCTTGGCCACGTCCCAGTTGACCGGGCCCGGGGAGCTGAACAACCGCGCCAGGTTGCGCACGATGTCCTCGAACGGCCCTCCCGACCCGAAGGGTCCGAGCGAGCTCATCTGCGATCCGAGGTGGCTACGGTGGTCCCCATTCGGGCATCGTAGGACCGTGCGCAGCGTTGTCGTGACCGGGGTGGCGGGGTCCCTCGGCCGGCGCGTCGCCCGGCTGCTCGCCGGACGCGACGACGTCGACCGGGTGATCGGGGTGGACGACGCTCCCGAGCCGGCGCTGCCGCCGGGCGTGGGCTACGTGCGGGTCGACCTCGCCGGTGGTGACGAGGCCGAGGCGGCCCTGGCCGGGGCCGTGGCGGGCAGCGACGGGGTGATCCACCTGGCATGGCGCACCGTCGACGGGCGCCGCCCCCCCCGCGACGAGCGGCGGGAGGCGGCTGCCGCCAACCACCTGGCCCTGCACCGGGTGCTGGCCGCCGCCGCAGCGGCACGCACGCCGTCGCTGGTGCACCTGTCGAGCGCGACCGTGTACGGGGCGTGGGCCGACAACCCGGTGCCGTTGCCGGAGACCGCCGCGCTCCGCCCCAATCCGGGGCTGTCGTTTGCCGAGGAGAAAGCCGACGCCGAGCGCATGCTGGCGGAGTTCGGCGAGCGCTGCCCGGACGTGGCGGTCACGATCCTCCGCCCCGCGGCGACGGTCGGGTCCCCGGAGCGCCCCCTGTACCGGGCGCTCGGGGGGACCGGCGGGCCCCGGCCGGGGGACACCAACGCCAACCGCCGGGTCCAGTACCTCCACGTCGACGACCTCGCCGAGGCGGTGGTGCTGGCGTGGTCGGCGCGCCTCCGGGGCGTCTACAACGTGGCTCCCGACGCCGGCATCGCCGAGGCGACCGCCCGGGACCTGGTCGGCGGCCTGGCGCGCGTGTCGGTGCCGCCCCGGGTGATCGGCCCGGTGTGGGAGCTCGGCTGGGCCGCCGCAGGGGTGGGCGTGCCCCGGGCGGTGCGGCCCTACGCCCTGCACCCGTGGGCCGTTGCCGCCGACCGCCTCCGGGCGGCCGGCTGGGCGCCGCGCTACAGCAGCGAGGAGGCCCTGGTCGCCACCGACGTGCGGCACCACTGGGACGACCTGCCGCCGCAGCGGCGGCAGCGCTACACCGTCGTGGGGGCGGTTGCGGCGGCCGGCGCCGGCATCCTCGGGCTGAGCGGGGTCGGCCTCGCCGTGCTGCGCCGCGGCCGGGCGCAGGCCTGAACCCGCTCAGGCAGCGGCACCGAGCCCGCCGACGGTGAGGCGCGCCCGGTGCAGGCGCGTCCCGTCGAGGTACGAGATCGTCGTGCGGTCGTGCGGCCGGCACCCGGCGAGCAGGCTGATCAACGACCCGGCCGAGGTCACGTGCTCCCCGTCGAAGGCGGTGACGATGTCCCCCGCCTGCAGACCGGCCCGGGCGGCAGGGCTGCCCGGGGCCACGGCGCCCACCTCGGCCCCGCCGGCGATGCCGTCCTGGGAGGCGGTCATCGTCGACACGTCGGTGGCGTCCTGGATGCCGATCCAGGGGTCGGCCGGCTTCTGGCCGGCGAGCAGTTGCACCGCCACGTGCTCGGCGGTGTCGATCGGCACGGCGAAGGCCACCCCCTGCATGCTGCTGTCGACCGAGGTGAGGTCGGTGGTGATGCCGACGACCTCGCCGCCCTGGTCGACGAGGGCGCCGCCGTCGGCGGAAGCGGGGACGGTGAGCCCGCTGATCCCCATCATCCCCTGCAACGTGTAGCCGCCGGCCGTCTGCAGCTCGGCGCCGACGAGGCTCAGGTTGCCGGCGGCGCTGGCGGGCCCGGCGCTGCGGGCGGCGACGGCGAGGACGGCGGAGGCGATCTGCAGGTTGGCGGCCGTGCCGAACACCGCCGGCGGGTAGTGGCCCGCTCCTGCCACCCGCACGACCGCGATTCCCGAGGCGGGGTCGGCCCCGACGACGTAACCCCTGCCGCGGGTGCCGTTGTCCCAGAGGACCCCGACGCGCCGGCTGCCGGCCACGACATCGGCGGCGGTGATGACGTAGGTGCTGTCCTGGTAGGCCTCGTAGATGACGCCGGATGCCGTCTGACCGCCGGCGGTGATGCCCACGACCGACGGGGCGACCTCGTTGGCGACGGCGGGCCAGCTGTTGGCGGGCTCCTGCGCGGAGGTGGTCGTCGCCGCCGAGGTGCTGCGCGCCGGCAGCGGGACGGGGACAGTGACGGTGTGCTGGACGAACAGGCCGGTCGCCAGGCCGACGCCGGAGGCGAGGATGGCGCCGAACATCCCGGCGACCAGGGCCACGGTCCACACCCGCGCACCGGGGGAGCGTCGCCACACCGACGCCGCCCGCTCGGCCGCGCTGGCCCCGACCTCCGAGGGGTGCCGCCATAGGCGGTCCTCGGGGGGCAGCCAGGCAAACAGCGGGCCGTCGTCCTCTCGCCCGTCCTCCGCTTCCACGACTTCGGAGGTTACCGACATGCTTCCTGGCGAGGTCATCGCCCCGGGGCGGTCCCGCACGCCGTCGTGGGGCTTTAGCATTGGGGTCGTGTCGACCCCGAGCCGTTCCGACGACTGGCTCGACCTGAGCGGGGAGCCGCTGCCGGTCGAGGAGGCGAGCCGTTGGGTGGCGCGCCCGGACTGTGGTGCCGTCGTGGTGTTCACCGGCCTCGTCCGGGACCACGCCGAGGGCCGCCCGGGCGTGTCCAGCCTCGAGTACGAGGCATACACCGAAGCGGTGCTGCCCCGCATGGCGGACCTCGTCTCCGAGGCCCGCCGGCGTTGGGAGCTCGGCCGCGTGGCCTGCCTGCACCGGGTGGGCCGGCTGGCGGTCGGTGAGCCGGCCGTGGTCGTCGCCGTCTCCTCCGGCCACCGGGCGGCCGCCTTCGAAGCCGCCCGGTGGTGCATCGACACCCTGAAGGAGTCCGTGCCCATCTGGAAGCGGGAATCGTGGGAGGGCGGCGAGGATTGGGGCACCGGCGCCCAGCCGCTGAGCGAGGTGCGACGGTGATCGCCTCGCTGCAGTTGCAACTCGGGCCCCTCGTCTACCTGATCGTTCCGGTCGCCGTTGCGG
>DASSZM010000139.1:0-3849 GCA_035702855.1 Acidimicrobiales bacterium
GCAACCTCCTCATCTCCGCGGTCACCGGGGTCGGGACCTGGGTGTGGTGCGTGATCTTCGGGGTGCCGTTCCCCCTGTTGCTCGCCGTGCTGGTCGCCCTGTTCGACCTGGTGCCCGTCGTCGGGTCGACCATCGGCGGCATCATCGTCGCCGGCGTCTCGCTCACCGTGTCGCTGCCGGTCGCCTTCGCCACCGTCGCCTTCTACCTGCTGTACCGCTTCCTCGAGGACTACCTCCTGGCGCCGCGCATCATGCGCCGCACGGTCGACGTGCCGGGTCTGGTGACGGTCATCGCCACCCTGATCGGCGGGGTCCTGCTCGGCATCATCGGCGCGCTGGTGGCCATCCCGGTCGCCGCCGCCGTCAAGCTCCTCCTCGAGGAGCTCGCCGCCCCCCGCCTCGAGCAGCGCTGAGCGGCGGCGGGAACCAGCCCGCCGCAGCCGCCGTCCAAGCGGCATGCGCCCCACCCCGGCACGCCTGCTCCCCGTCGTCCTGGTGCTCACCTGCGGCCTGGCGGTGGCCGCCTGCGGAGGGGCCGGCTCGTCGTCGGCCTCCTCCGGCGCCGCCTCCTCCGGCAACGTCGGGGCCGGCAGCGTCACCCACGCGGCCAGCAACGGGGGCGTGGGGGCGGCCCCCGGTCTGGCCGCCCCGGCACCGTCGGGTGGCCTGGCGGTGCACCTCCCCGCCAGCGGCCCCGATGTCGTGGAGCACGCCGCCCTCACCGTGCGGGTCGGCAAGGCGGCGGCGGTCGCGGCGGGCGCCTCGACGGTGGAGGCCCTCGCCGCCCGGGACGGGGGCTACGTGCAGGCCTCCTCGGTCGGCTCCGGGCCCCACCCGACGGCGTCGCTCACCGTGCGGGTGCCCGACGCCCGGCTCCCCGCCGCCATGGCCTCCATCGCCACCCTCGGCTCGGTCCGCCACCGCAGCCAGAGCGGCGTGGACGTCACCGGCCAGGTCGTCGACCTCGCCGCCGAGCAGGTCAACCTCCAGAGCGAGGAGGGGGCGGTGCGCAAGATCCTCGACCGGGCCACCAAGGTCTCCGACGTCCTCACCATCCAGCAGGAGCTGTTCAGCCTCCAAGGCGAGATCCAGCAGCTCCAGGCCCAGCGCAACAGCCTGGCCAACCAGGTCGCCTACGCCGACCTGGCGGTCACGCTGGTGGCGGCACCGGTCGCCGCCGCCCGACCCGGCCAGCCCGGCGTCCTCGCCCGCTTCTGGCACCTGGCGGCCGGCCACACCGTCGCCACGGTCCGGGGAGTGGTGCTGGCCGTCGGCTGGGCGTTCCCCGGGGTGGTGGCGGCGCTGGTCGCCGCGGGGCTCTACCTGGCCGCCCGCTGGCTTCGCCGCCGGTCGCACGCCGCGTAGCGGCATGCTTGGGAGGTGAGCTCCACCGTCGTCGACACCCCGATCGGGCCGCTGCTGCTCACCGGCGAGGGTGAGGCCCTCACCGGGCTGCACTTCGGGGCCGGCGAGGAGGACCGGCCCGGGGACCTCGCCGAGGCGGCGGCCCAGTTGGAGGCCTACTTCGCCGGGCGGCTCACCGTGTTCGACCTGCCCCTCCGCCTCGGGGGCACGCCGTTCCAGCAGCGGGTGTGGGACCAGTTGCAGCACATCCCCTACGGCGAGACGTGGACCTACCGCCAGCTGGCGGTGGCCACCGGCAACCCCAGGGCCACCCGGGCGGTCGGCATGGCCAACAACCGCAACCCGGTGAGCATCATCGTCCCCTGCCACCGGGTGATCGGCGCCGGCGGCAGCCTCACCGGGTACGGCGGCGGCCTGGAGCGCAAGTCCTGGCTGCTCGGCCACGAGCGCGGCGTCCGGGCCGAACGGCTCGGGCCGGCGTGACCGCCCCGGCGGGCGCGGCGCTGATGGCCGGGGCCGACGACGGGCCGTTGCGGGCGGCCGGCCGGCCCCGCTGGGTCGGCCGCTTCGCCGCCGGCTCCGCCGCCGCGGTCGTGCTCACTGCCGGCCTCGCCGTCGCCCTGCTCCCCCTGCGCAGCCACCTCAGCGTCGCCACTGTCGCCCTGGTGCTGGTCGTGCCGGTCGTCGTCGGGGTGGCGGTCGGCGGCTTCGCCGCCGGGGCGGTGGCGACCGCGCTGGGGTTCCTGACCTACGACTTCGTGTTCATCCCGCCGTACTACACGCTGAGCGTCGGCACCGCCCAGAACTGGACCGCCCTCGGCGTCTACGCCGTCGTCATGGTCGTGGTGTCCCGGGTGGTCGGCCGGGTCGAGACGGCCCGCGCCGAGGCCCAGAGCCGGGCGCGCGAGCTGCGCCGGTTGTTCGACGTGTCGGAGCTGCTGGTCCGCGACGCCTCCGCGGCGGCGTTGCTGGACGGGATCGTGCGGGCGGTGCGGCGCGCCTTCGAGCTGGACGGGGCCGCCCTGCTCCTGCCCACCGCCACCGGGCTCACCCTGGCCGCCTCGTCGGGCACGGCGCTCGCCGACGACGAGCTGCAGGCCCTCTCGGCCGGGGCCCGGCCCCCGGCCGGCTCCCAGCTGCGGGCCGTCGCCCTCGTGATCTCGGGGAGGCCGGCCGGCCTGCTCGCCCTGCGGGGCGGGGTGGCGGACCGGGCGGGGGAGGACCTGCTGCGGGCCTTCGCCAACCACCTGGCGCTCGCCCTCGAGCGCTCCCAATTGCAGGAGCAGGCGCTGCGCGCCGGCGTGCTGGAGGAGGTCGACCGCCTGCGCCGGGGCCTGGTCGGCGCCGTCTCCCACGACCTGCGGACGCCGCTCGCCACCATCAAGGTGGCCACCTCCACCCTCCTCGACCCGTCGGCCCCCCCGCCCCCGGAGGACGCCCACGAGCTGCTGGAGCTGGTCGACGGCCAGGCCAACCGCCTCGACCGGCTCGTGACCAACCTCCTGGACATGACCCGCATCCAGGCGGGGGCGCTGGAGCTGCGGCGCTCCCCGGTCGCCCTCGCCGCCCTCCTCGAGGACGCCCGGGCAAGGGTCGGTGCTCCCGGCGAGCCGGGGCGGGTGCGGCTCCAGGCGGAGGCGGACCTGCCGCTCGTCGACGTGGACCGGGTCCTCGTCGGGGCGGTCCTCGCCAACCTGCTCGACAACGCCCTGTCCTACAGCCCCGCCGACGAGGCGGTCACCGTCGTCGCCGACCGGGACGGTCCCGGGCGCGTCGTCGTGACCGTCGCCGACCGCGGCCCGGGGCTGCCGGAAGGGGCCGGCGGGTCGGGCCTGTTCGAGTCCATCGCCCGCCGGGAGGCCGGCGGCGCCGGCGGGCTCGGCCTGGCGATCGTGCAGGCGTTCGTCGAGGCGCACGGGGAGCGGGTGTGGGTCGAGCCCCGCGAGGGTGGCGGCAGCCGGGTGCGCTTCACGCTGCCGGTCGCCGCCTGAGCATGGCCCGGGTCCTGGTGGTCGACGACGACCGCGCCCTGCTGCGGGCGATGCGGGTCGGCCTGGCGGCCAAGGGCCACGAGGTCACGGTGGCGGCGCGCGGCCAGGAGGGCCTCACCAAGGTGGCCGTCGAGGCGCCGGAGGTGGTCGTGCTCGACCTCGGGCTGCCCGACCTCGACGGCCTGGAGGTCTGCCGCCGGATCCGGGGCTGGAGCGACGTGCCGATCGTGGTCCTGTCCGCCGACGGCCTCGAGGCCCGCAAGGTGGCCGCCCTCGACCTGGGCGCCGACGACTACGTGACCAAGCCGTTCGGGATGGCCGAGCTGGAGGCCCGCATCCGCACCGCCCTGCGCCACCGGGCGGCGGTTGGCGCGCCGCCGGCGGCGGTCAGCGTCGTCCCGTCGCGGACGCCCGTCGCCGAGAAGCTCGCCGCCGACGAGCGCGTGAAGATGCTCTCCTTCACGGGCAGCTGCGACGTCGGCTGGCACCTGCG
>DASSZM010000217.1:0-2552 GCA_035702855.1 Acidimicrobiales bacterium
GGCCCCCGGCGCCACGGCGCCCGCCACCTCGATGTCGAGCATCACCTCCCCATCCGGGCCGTTGGGCGTGCCCGGCTGGTTGACCCCGCCGTCGACGCCGACCGCGGTGACGGCAGGGACCGGCAGCCCCAGTCCCGAGAAGTAGGCGGCGAGGTCCGCCCCCCGGTAGCCGCCGCCGAGCTCGATCAGGCCGATGCACTGGCCGGTGCCGTCCGTGCCGGGCGGGAAGGCATAGGCCGCCGCGATGTCCAGCGGGGTGTGGGCGACGGGGGCCGGTGCCGCCGCCGCCGGCCGCCGGAGGCGGGGCCGGGCCTGGGGGCGCTGGTCGAGGCCGAACACGCCCGTCACCACCTGGGCCAGGTCGGCCGGGGCGCTGAGCGCCCCGAGCACCGCCCGGTACGCGACGCCGTCGGCGTCGGCGTAGCGGTCGAGCGACGCCCCGAAGGCGGTGGCCAGGTCCCCCAGGCGCCCGGTGAGGCGCACCGTCCGGCGGGCCCGGTCGACGCCGTCCACCCGCAGGCCGGCACCGGCGGCGAAGGCCTCGACGACGGCGAGGTCGGCGTCGGCAGCGCCGTGGCGGGCGGCCAGCTCCTCCCGGGACAGCCGGGACCCCTCCCCGGGGGGCGGCCCCGGCCGGCGCAGGTACAGCGTGACGGTGGCGACCTCGTCGGGATCGGCCGCCCCGAGGCGGGAGTCACCCGGACGGCGGTACTCGCTGCCGGGGAGGGGGACGCGCTCGTGTGGGTGCATGGCAACTCCTCTGCCGGTCCGCTCCGACGTCACTGCCCGGCGCAGCGGGCGCCGGCCCCCCGTGTCTACCCGGACGCCGCCGACCGTCCCGGTGCGGGCCCCGGTTGGTGCCTGGGTACCATCCGACGGTGCCCGCCCCGATGATCGCCCTCGGTCCCGAGCCGGCGGACTGGGCCGTGGAGGCCGTCCGCCGCGGCGGCGGCGAGCCGACGGCGGACCTCACCGCTGCCGACGCCCTCGTGTGGCTGAGCTCGCACGGCGTCGCCGACCTCGGCGCCGTGCTCGACGGCCACGCCCGGCTGCGGTGGGTCCAGCTGCCGTTCGCCGGCATCGAGCAGGTCGCCGCCGCCGGCGTGGTCACCGCCGAGCGGGTGTGGACCTGCGCCAAGGGGTGCTACGCCGAGCCGGTCGCCGAGCACGCCCTGGCCCTGAGCCTCGCCGGCCTCCGGCTCCTGCCGGAGCGGGTCGCCGCCCGGTCGTGGGGCGGCCCCGGCGGCACGAGCCTCTACGACCGGTCGGTCGTGATCCTCGGCGGCGGCGGCATCACCGCCGAGCTGCTCCGGCTGCTCGCCCCCTACCGGGTGCACGCCACGGTCGTGCGCCGCCGGGCGGACCCGGTCGCCGGGGCGGCGCGGACCGTGCCGACCGAGGCCCTCCGGGCGGTGCTCCCCGGCGCCCTCGTGGTGTACCTCGCCCTGGCCCTCACCCCGGCCACGTCCGGCATCATCGGTGCCGAGGAGCTGGCGTGCATGGACCGGGCGGCGTGGCTGGTCAACGTGGCGCGTGGGGGGCACGTCGACACCGACGCCCTGACGGCGGCGCTCGCCGCCGGCACCATCGCCGGCGCCGCCCTCGACGTCACCGATCCCGAGCCGCTGCCCGACGGCCACCCGCTGTGGGGTCTCCCCAACGCGATCATCACCCCGCACTCCGCCGACACCCCCGAGATGGTCGCCCCGCTTCTCGCCGATCGCATCCGGACCAACGTCACCCGGTTTGCGGCCGGAGACACCCTCGAGGGCCTGGTTGACGTGGAGGCCGGCTACTGACCGCGCGGTGCCGCCCGAGGCGTCGGTGAGAATGGTCACCCGCCCATGACCACCGACCAGTCCACCATCCGAAACCTGGCGATCGTCGCGCACGTCGACCACGGCAAGTCCACGCTGTCGGACCGCATCCTCGAGATCACCGGGGCGGTGGACGCGCGCGACATGCGAGAGCAGTACCTCGACTCGATGGACATCGAGCGCGAGCGAGGCATCACGATCAAGGCCCAGAACGTCCGCGTGCCCTGGAAGGGCCACACGCTTCACCTCATCGACACGCCGGGCCACGTCGATTTCGGGTACGAGGTGAGCCGCAGCCTCGCCGCCTGTGAAGGCGTCGTCCTGCTCGTCGACGCGTCACAAGGCATCCAGGCCCAGACCCTCGCCAACTGCTACCTCGCGATCGAGCACGACCTCGAGATCGTCGCCTGCCTCAACAAGCTCGATCTGCCCGCCGCCGATCCCGACCGGGTGGCGAGCGAGATCGAAACCGTCCTCGGCATCCCGGCCGACCAGATACTCCGCATCTCGGCCAAGACCGGCGAGGGCGTCGGAGCGCTTCTCGACGCGGTCATCGAACGCATCCCCGCGCCGAAGGGGGATCCCGCCGCGCCGCTCCAGGGTCTGATCTTCGACTCGTACTACGACCAGTACCGCGGCGTCGTGTCGGCGTTGCGGATCATGAACGGTGTTCTCCGTGACGGCGCTCGCCTTCGCTTCATGCAGGCCGGTGTCACCCACGACGTCGAGGAAATC
>DASSZM010000255.1:0-4665 GCA_035702855.1 Acidimicrobiales bacterium
CCGAGGACGACCGTGCGCTCCCGCGGGGAGATGGTCAGGCTCACCCCGGCCAGCGCCTCGCCGGCCGCCCCCGGGTAGCGCACCCGGACGCCGTCGAGTTGCACGGGCACGGGCCACGCGGCGACCCCGCCACCGGCAGCCGGGGACCCGCCGGCACCCGGCCCCCCGCCACCGGCAGCCGGGAGCCCGGCGGCGGCCGGGGCCGCCTCCGGGGAGGCCGCCAGCCGGTCCTCCACCGGCACCCGCTGCAG
The DNA here is from genome assembly GCA_035702855.1 of Acidimicrobiales bacterium. Classification (GTDB taxonomy): domain Bacteria; phylum Actinomycetota; class Acidimicrobiia; order Acidimicrobiales; family Palsa-688; genus JAKAQB01. The sequence goes on from DASSZM010000255.1 coordinate 252, forward strand.
GCGGTACAGCAGGCCGCGGGCGTAGTACCAGGTGGCCCAGGTGGCGACCAGGCAGACGACCACGACGGCGACGAGGATCGTCGCCCACCAGTACTGCAGGACGGCGTGGACGACCAGGGTCGCCTGGTGGGCGACGGGCTGGAGGGACGGGATCCTGCCGACCAGGCGCGCGTAGCCGTCCCAGGTGTTGCGGGCGTCGGTGAGGGTGAGCCGCCGGAGGGGGGCGAAGGCGAGCAGGGCGAGGTCGATGAAACCGCCGAGGGCCGGGCCGGCGAGGAGGGCGGCGGCGAGCACGGTCGGCCAGCGCCACTGCCGGCGGTGGGCGTGGCCGGCGATGCCGCCGACGATGGCGCACAGGGCGATCGTGGGCAGCGGCCCGGTGCCGGCGACCAGGAACGACACCGTCCCCGCCGCCACGGTCGACGCCACGACGGCCCGGGGCCGGTGGCGGTGGGCGACCACGGCCATCGGCACCACGGCCAGGCCGATCAGCCCGCTGGCGTGCGGGATGAGCCATCCCGCCAGCACGAGGATCACGGGGACGCCGGCGAGGACCGAGGCGGTGGCCAGCTCGATCGGCTGGAGCGGCCCCGAGGGGGCCCGCACCGGGCCCGTCGGGGCCGGGGAGGCGGCGTCGCCGCCCGGCGACGGCGACCCGGCGGGTCCGGCCCCGTCGGCGGCCCCCGCCGGCTCGCCGTCCGCGTGCCGAGCCGCCGGGTCGCCGGTGGCGGTGGCCGGGCGGATCGCTCCGGGGGCGCCGGGCGCGCCGGGGATCCTCACCTCAGGTCACCCGTCGGGCGGGGACGGCCAGCTGCACCCGGGGGTCGGCGAGGGCCTCGGCGATGTGCTCCACCGCGTCCCACACGTCGACGTGGCGGGTGTACGCCGCCACCGGCGCCAGGCGCATGACGTCGGGGGGGCGGAAGTCGGCGACGACCCGGCGCTGCTCGATGAGCAGGCGCACCGCCGGCCAGGCCCGGGGATGGGCGACGGCCAGGTGACCGCCGCGCCGGGCGGGGTCCCCCGGGCTGGCGATGCGCGCCCCGAGCGGCTCGAGGCGGGCCGCCACCCGGGCGGCGAGAAGGGCGACCAGCGCCGCCGTCTTGCGCCACAGCGCCTCGATGCCCACCTCCAGCAACGGTTGGATGCCGGCCTCGACGGCGGCGATGCCGACGATCGGCGGGGTGCCGGCCTGGAAGCGGTCGATGCCGGCGACCGGGTCGTAGCGCTCCCCCATGGCGAACTGGTCCCGCTGACCCCACCATCCCCAGATCGGCTGGCGCAGGCGGGACTGCAGCTCCTCGCGGACGTAGAGCCAGGCGGGCGCCCCCGGCCCGGCGTTGAGGTACTTGTAGGTGCAGCCGACGGCCAGGTCCGCCCCGTCCCCGTCGAGGTCGACCGGCACGCAGCCGGCGGCGTGGCTCAGGTCCCACAGGGTCAGGGCCCCGGCGGCGTGGGCGGCGGCGGCCGCCGCCCGCAGGTCGAGCACGGCGCCGGAGCGGAAGTTGACCCCCGACAGGCACACGAGGGCGACGTCGTCGGCCAACGGCCCGGCCGCCGAGGCGTCGGGCACCCAGCCGCCGGCCGGGTCGCTGCCCACCCAGCGCAGCCGCCGGCCGGTGCGCTCCGCCAGCCCCTGCAGCACGTAGCGCACGGTCGGGAAGTCGTGCGGGTCGGCGACGATCACCGGCCGGTCCGGGCGGGCGTCGAGGGCGGCGGACGCCAGCTTGTAGAGGTTCACCGTCGTCGAGTCGGAGATCACGACCTGACCGGCGGCGGCGCCGAGCAGCCGGCCGACGCCGTCACCGACCTGGCCCGGCCGCCCGATCCACTCGTCCCACCCGCCGACCAGCCGGGTGCGCCACTGCTCGAGGGCGGCGGCCACCCGGGCGGGGGCGTCGAGCGGCTGGCGTCCGAGGGAGTTGCCGTCGAGGTACACCGGTTCGGCACCGTCGGCGGCGAAGCGGCTGCGGACGGCGGCCAGGGGGTCGTGGTCGTCGCCCGCCCTCGCCTCGTCGCGGGTCGCCGGCGGCGCGCTCGTCACGACGGCACGGTACCCGGGGACCCGGTCGACGACGGGTGCGCCCGCGCCCGCCAGCCCCTCGGGTGGCCCACGCCCGCGTCCACCGGCGCCGCCCATCCGACCGGCCCGGACGTCCCGGGGGTCCCACCCCGCGTGCGACGGCGCCGCCGCCGCTAGCGTCGAGGCCCATGCCCCCCGTCGCGCCTGCGGTCGCCCCCAGCGAGGCCTGGGCCGCCTATCGCCGGCGGGTGGCCGGCCTCGTCGAGCAGTACCGGGCGCTGCCCGCCGGTTCCCCGGTCCGGTTGGCCAAGCGGACGTCCAACCTGTTCCGCCCCCGGGCCCGCGCCGCCGGCGGCCTCGACGTGGCCGCCTTCGACGGCGTCCTGTCGATCGACCCCGACGCCCGCACCGCCGACGTGCAGGGCATGACCACCTACGAGCACCTGGTCGACGCCACGCTCCCCCACGGGCTGATGCCGCTGGTGGTGCCGGAGCTGCGGACCATCACCCTCGGTGGGGCGCTGACCGGGCTCGGGATCGAGAGCAGCTCGTGGCGCAACGGGATGCCCCACGAGTCGGTGCTCGAGCTCGACGTGCTGACCGGCGACGGGCGGGTCGTGACCGCCCGGCCCGACAACGAGCACCGGGACCTGTTCTTCGGGTTCCCCAACTCCTACGGCACCCTCGGCTACGCCCTGCGGGCCCGGATCCTGCTCGAGGCGGTGACCCCGTGGGTCCACCTGCGGCACCTGGCGTTCGGCAGCGTCGCCGCCTGGGCCGACACCGTCCGGGAGGTGTGCGCCACCGGCAGCCACGAGGGGGAGCCGGTCGCCTTCGTCGACGGGGTGTGGTGGGGACCGGAGGAGTGCACCCTGACGCTCGGGTCGTGGCAGGCCGACCCGCCACCGGTGGTCCACTCCTACGGCGGCCAGGCGATCTACTACCGGTCGGTGAGGGCCCGGGCCGAGGACTGGCTGACGGTGCGGGACTACCTGTGGCGCTGGGACACCGACTGGTTCTGGTGCTCCCGGGCGTTCGGGGTGCAGCGCCCCGGCGTGCGGCGGCTGGTCCCGCCCCGGCTGTTGCGGTCCGACACCTACTGGCGGATCCTGTCGTTCGAGCAGCGCTTCGGGGTGAAAGGCGCCCTCGACCGGCTGCTCGGCCAGCCGGAGCGGGAGGCCGTGGTGCAGGACGTGGAGGTCCCCCTCGAGCGGCTCGAAGCCTTCCTCGACGGCTTCGCCCGCGAGGTGCCGATCGAGCCGGTGTGGCTGTGCCCCCTGCGGACACGCGACCCCGGCCGCCGCTGGCCGCTGTACGACCTCGACCCCGACGCCTCGTGGGTCAACCTCGGCTTCTGGTCCAGCTGCCCCCTGGCACCGGGGATGGACCCCGACCACCACAACCGGTGGGTGGAGGCGGAGGTGGACCGCCTCGGCGGCCGCAAGTCGCTGTACTCCACGGCGTTCTACGACGAGGAGCGGTTCTGGTCGCTCTACGGCGGCAGCGACTACCGCCACCTCAAGGCCGCCTACGACCCCGACGGCCGCCTGCTCGACCTGTACCAGAAGTGCGTCCAGCGACGCTAGAGACCGGAGCTGCATTGCCCGCCCCCATCGCCCCCCTCCTCGCCCGTGTCGTCGGTCCCGGCCTGCCCCTCGCCTTCCGGGCGTGCGACGGCAGCACCGCCGGGCACCCCGATCCCGTCGCGACCATCGAGGTCGTCGACCGCCGGGCGCTCAACTACCTGGCCACCGCCCCCGGTGAGCTCGGCCTCGCCCGCGCCTACGTGTCGGGCGCACTGGACCTGCACGGCGACACCTTCGCCACCCTCTCGCTGCTGGCCCGGGAGGTGGTGGGGGCCCTCACCTGGGCCGAGCGGCTCGAGGTCCTGCGCGGCCTCGGCGCCGGGGTCCTGCGCCCGGTGCCACCGCCGCCGGAGGAGGTGCGCCCCGGACCGTGGTGGGGCCTGCGCCACTCCCTCGGCCGGGACTCCCGGGCGATCAGCCACCACTACGACGTCTCCAACCGGTTCTACGAGTGGCTGCTCGGGCCGACGATGGCCTACACCTGCGCCGTCTACCCCCACCCCGAGGCGTCCCTCGATGACGCCCAGATCGAGAAGGTGGACCTGGTCTGTCGCAAGCTCGACCTGCGCCCCGGCCAGCGCCTGCTCGACGTGGGCTGCGGGTGGGGCACGATGGTCCGCCACGCCGCCGAGCACTACGGGGCGTCGGTCATCGGCGTCACCCTCTCCCGCCAGCAGGCGGAGTGGGGGCAGCGGCGACTGGTGGAGCTGGGGCTGGCGGGTCGCGCCGAGATCCGCTTCCAGGACTACCGCCACGTCGCCGAGGGCGACTTCGACGCGGTGAGCAGCATCGGGCTGACCGAGCA
>DASSZM010000032.1:0-2370 GCA_035702855.1 Acidimicrobiales bacterium
CTGAGCGCGCGCGCCCGGTCGGGGCGCTACGGCTCGCGCGCAGCCCTCGACGGCGTCGACCTCCCGGTTCTCCCCGGCGAGTTCGTGGCCCTCGCCGGGGAGAACGGGGCGGGCAAGTCGACGCTGGTGCGCTGCATCGCCGGCGAGATCGCCCCCGACGCGGGGCGGGTGCTGATCGGGGCGCGCCCGGCCCACGCCGCCTCCTCCGACGTCGCCGTCGTCTGGCAGGACCTCGCCCTCTGCGACAACCTGGACGTCGCCGGCAACCTCCTGCTCGGCAGGGAGAGCCGCCGGATCATGCTCTCGGCGAGCCGGCAGCACGCCGTCGCCCGCCGGATGCTGGCCGACCTGGGCATCCCCCTCACCGACACGACCCAGGACGTGCGGACGCTGTCGGGCGGCCAGCGCCAGCTGCTCGCCGTCGCCCGGGCCATGCGGGACCGTCCCCGCCTGGTGGTGCTCGACGAGCCGACGGCGGCCCTCGGCGTCGCCGAGGGACGCCAGGTCGAGGAGCTCCTCGCCAACCTCCACGCCGCCGGGATCACGATCATCCTCGTCTCGCACGACGTCGAGCAGATGTTCCGGCTCGCCGACCGGATCGTCGTGCTGCGCAAGGGCCGGGTCGTCGACGACGTGCGCCCCGACGCCAGCCACCCCGACGACGTCACCGCCCTCATCACCGGCCAGGAGGTCGACACCTCCGCCCGCCGCCAGCTGGACCGCCTCCACGGCCTGGTCGACCAGCTCACCTCGGCCGACCCCGGCTCGAGCGTCTCGCTCATCCTCTCCGCCCTGGCGACGGCCCTGCGCGGCGGGCGGCTGGCGCTGCACGTGATCGAGGGGGACCGCCTGCGGGCGGAGGTCAGCCTCGGGCTGCCGCCGGGCCTCCGCCAGGCGTGGGAGACCCTGCCCCTCGGCCCGAGCGGCGGCCCCACCGGCATGGCGGCGGCGACCGGGCAGCTCGTCGTCGACCCCGACGTCCGGGCCGACCGCCGCTGGCGCCCGTGGCTCGGGGCGTCGCGGGGGACGCCGGTGGCGGCGGCGTGGGCCGTGCCGGTGCTCGGCCCCCGGGGGGCGGAGGCGGTCATCACCGTGCTGGAGCCCGAGGCCGGCAGCCCGCCACGCGACGAGGTGGACCTGGTGGCGCTCTACGCCGGTCACGTCGCCGGCGCCCTCGAGCGGGAGCGGCTCCTCGGCGAGGTCACGGCGCGCAACCGGGTGCTCGAGAGCATCCGCGACGTCCTGCAGAGCCTGGCCGGCCCGGCCGGCGAGCACGGGCTCGATGCCGCCCTCCAGGCGCTGCGGGCCGGCCTGCAGGCCTCCGAGGTGGCGCTGGTCGACCACGGCCCCGACGGTGAGGAGGGCCGGCTGCGCGTGGCGGTGGCGGAGCCCGGCGCCGCCGACCGCCCCTCCCCCCAGCTGCTCGCCGCCGCCGGCGCCACCCTCGCCCAGCTGCCCGACGGCCGGGCGCGGGGCCTGCCTGCCGGCCGGGACGACAGCCTGGCCACCGCCTTCCCCTCCCCCGCCGGCGTCACCGCCCTGGTCGCCACCTGGAGCACCCGCACCCCGCCCGAGGACGCCACCGCCCTCCTCGAGGACGCCGGCAACTCGCTGCGCCTCGCCCTCGAGCGCGAGGCGGCCGAGCGGGCCCACCAGGAGGCGATCACGCTCCGCCGCTCCCAGGAGCTGCAGCGGCAGTTCCTGTCCCGGCTGAGCCACGAGCTGCGCACCCCGCTCACCGCCATCCGGGGCTACGCCAGCAGCCTGATGCAGCCGGACGTGACCTGGGAGCGCGACGACCAGCAGCGCTTCCTCGGGCGGATCGCCGCCGAGTCCTCCCGCCTCGGGCGGCTCGTCGGCGACCTGCTCGACTTCTCGGCGATCGAGGCCTCGGTGCTGCGGCTCCAACCCGACTGGTGCGACCTGCCGCTCGTCGTCGACGCCGCCGCCGCCTGCGTGGTCACGCCTCCCGGCACCCTGCTCGAGGCCGACTGCGAGCCGGGGCTGCCGCCGGTGTGGGCCGACCACGACCGCCTGGAGCAGGTGCTGGTCAACCTCCTCGACAACGCCGTGCACCACAACCCGCCCGGCACCCACGTGCGGGTGGCCGCCGCCCTGGAGGGCGGCCAGGTCGTGGTCACCGTCGCCGACGACGGCGTCGGCGCCCCCGCCGACCTGCTCACCGCCCCGATCGGCAGCCCGCCGGAGCGCCGGTCCCGGACCGCCGGCGCCGGCCTCGGCCTGTCCATCGCCCGGGGCATCGTCGCCGCCCACGGCTGGCAGCTCCGGCTCCTCCGGCCGGCCAAGGGCACCGTCCTGCGCATCGCCATCCCGGTGGAGCGCCTCCCCGACCCCGACACCGAGCTCGAC
>DASSZM010000188.1:0-5393 GCA_035702855.1 Acidimicrobiales bacterium
CCCGCACAGCGCCAGCGCCGCCCTCACGACGGCGAGCGCCTCGCGGTCGCCGACCTCCTTGACCCTGACCTGGACGACCTGTACGCCGGCGTCGAGGGCGACGGGCAGGAGCGCCAGCGGGTCCCTGCCGAACCGAGTGTCGGTGATCAGGTGGAGACGACCGAGCACTTCACGATCTCCCTTCGCCGGCATGACCCGGATCAGGTTCGACGGTCGGGCGACCACATCGCCCCTCTCAGCCCGGTCGGCCCGGACTCCCGTGCAGATGACGCGGAGCAACCTACCCCCCGGGCCGGCGCCCTGCAGCGCGCACCGGCGCCGTGCCCCACGTCCCGCTCGCCGGACCTCAACCCGAGCCCGTCAGGCGGACGGGTCGGCGGGCGCCGGCGCCGGCACGGCGAGGCGCCGGCGGGCCTCCTCCACGTCGGCGTGCATCTGGGCGACCAGGGCGGTCACCGACTCGTAGCGCTCCTGCCCGCGCTGGCGGGCGACGAACTCCACCTGGGCCGGCTGGTCGTAGAGGTCTCCGGCGAAGTCGAGGAGGTGGGCCTCGACCAGCTGCGGGGCGTCGTCGTCGTAGAAGGTCGGGCGCCGCCCGACCGACACGCACGCCGGCCGGTGCACCCCGTCGGGACCGCGGTACCAGGCGGCGTACACCCCGTCGCCGGGCACGGCGACGGCGGCGGGCACCGCCACGTTGGCGGTGGGGAAGCCGAGCTCCCGGCCGCGAGCGTCGCCGTGGCCGACCCGGCCCCGGACCTGGTGGGCCCGCCCGAGCAGCTCGGCGGCCTGCTCGACGTCGCCGGCGGCGAGCAGCGCCCGGATGCGGGTCGAGGAGACCGGCTGCCCGCCGTCGGCCAGCAGCCCGAAGCCGGTCACCGAGAAGCCGAGCTCCGCCCCGAGCGTGCGGAGCAACTCGACGTTGCCGGCACGAGCCCGCCCGAAATGGAAGTCCTCCCCCACCACCACCGCCCGGGCGTGCAGCAGGTCCACCAGCACCTCGCGCACGAAGTGGGCGGGCTCCTCGGCGGCACGCCGCTCGTCGAAGTGCACCACCACGGTGACGTCGACGCCGGTCGAGGCCAGGAGGGTCAGCTTCTGGTCGAGGTCGGTGAGCAGCCGGGGAGCGGAGGCCGGCCGGACGACGGTCGCCGGGTGCCGGTCGAAGGTGACCACCGCCGAGGCGCAGCCGAGCCGGGAGGCCTCCTCCCGGGTCCGGGCGATCAGCGCCCGGTGCCCCAGGTGCACCCCGTCGTAGGCGCCGATGCTCACGGCCGCGCCCCTCGCCAGCACCTCGGGCGCGGCGACGGGGGCGTCGACGGCGGTGAGCTCGATGACGTCCACGAGCGGCGAGGCTACCGGTCGGCGCCCGGGTGCCCTGCGCCGGTCAGCCGGGGCTGTCGGCGCCGACGAGCACGACGGCCGGCTTGACCCGGCCGGCGCCGTGCGCCTCGTACACGGCGAGGAGCCCGCCACCGGGGTCGAGCACCGCCCAGGGGCCGTCGCCGGCGGCGCCGAGGGCGGTGGCCTCCAGGACCTTGCCGTGACCGACGGCGTCGTGGAGCTCGCCGTCGGCGGTCAGGGTGGTCATCCCGGGGAGGCAGGCGGACGGGGGGAGGACCCGGTCGGAGCCGGCCTCGTCGAGGGGCACGGCGTCGGCGAGGGTCCAGGGCCCGACCGACCGGCGGCGCAGGGCGCGCAGGTGGGCGCCGCCGCCGAGGAGCGCACCGAGGTCCGCCGCCAGGGTGCGGATGTAGGTCCCCGACGAGCAGGTCACGTCCAGCGCCCACACGGGGCCACCGCCGAGCGGGCCGGGGCCGTCCCCGCCGGCGTCGGCAGGGGCGAGCTCGAAGCGCTCGACGGTCACGCGCCGGGCGGCGCGCTCGACCTCCATGCCCTGGCGGGCCAGCTCGTGGAGGCGCCGGCCGCCGACCTTCACCGCCGAGACCATCGGCGGGATCTGCTCGATCTCGCCGGTCAGGGCGGCGGCCGCCGCCCGACCCTGCTCCAGGGTCACCCCCGTCATGTCCCAGCGCCCGGTGACCTCACCGGCGGCGTCGAGGGTCGTGGTCGCCACGCCGAGGACGACCTCGCCGGTGTAGCGCTTGGGGAGGCCGGTCATCCACCGCAGCAGCCGGGTCGCCCGGCCGAGGCCCACGAGCAGGACGCCGGTGGCGTCGGGGTCGAGGGTGCCGGCGTGACCGACCCGCTTCTGGCCGAAGGCGCGCCGGCAGCGCCCGACCACGTCATGGCTGGTCATCCCGGCGGGCTTGTCGACCACGAGGAGGCCGTCGACCACCGCCGGTCAGTCCCCGCCCTCGTCCCGGCGGTGGATCTCGCGGATGATGTCCTCGATCCGCTGGCCGCTGGCGACGGCGGGGTCGGCGGCGAAGCTCAGGCGGGGGGTGCGCTTGAGCCGGACCTGGCGGCCGACGGCCGCCTGCAGCTTGACGCGCACCTCCTCGACGGCCTCGGCCGCCTGGTCGTCGAGGGTGGCGAAGAGCACCGTGGCGTGGCGCAGGTCCGGGTCGGCCTGCACGGCGGTGACGGTGAGCAGCCCGAGGCGGACGTCGCCGTCGGAGAGGCGCTCGAGCTCCTCGGCGAGCACCTCGCGCAGCACCTCGTTGACCCGGGCGGAGCGCGGGTAGCGCCGCGACGGGGAGGCGCCGCTGCGGTGCGGGTCGTGGCGGCGGGCGGCGCTCACGGGGCGCCCGCCTCGAGCCAGTCCCGGTGGGCGGCGGTGACCTCGACCTCGGGGAACGACCACACGAAGCGCTCCACGGCGTCGAGGGTCTGCTCGACCCGGGTCGCCGACGACGAGACCGTCGCCACGCCGAGCGTCGCCCGCTGCCAGAGGTCCTGGTGGGCGACCTCGGCGGCGGCCACGGCGAAGCGGCGCCGGCACCCCTCGAGGATGGGGGTGACCACGGCGCGCTTCTCCTTCAGTGAGTGGGCTCGGGGGATGTGGAGCTCGACGGTCAGCGAGGCGACGTGCACGGGTGCCCTCAGGTGCGGGGGATCTCCCGCTCCTCGAAGGTCTCGATGACGTCTCCTTGCTGGAGGTCCTGGTTGTTGGACAGGCCGATGCCGCACTCGAAGCCGGCGGCGACCTCGCGCACGTCCTCCTTGAAACGACGCAGCGAGGTGATGGCGCCCTTCCAGATGATGACGCCGTCCCGCAGGAAGCGCACCTTGGAGCCTCGGGTGATGACCCCGTTGAGCACGTAGCAGCCGGCCACCGCACCGATGCGCGGGACCCGGAAGATCTCCCGCACCTCGGCGTCGCCGGTGACGACCTCCTCGTACTCCGGCGAGAGCATGCCGACCATGGCGCTCTCGATGTCCTCGAGCAGCTTGTAGATGATCTCGTAGGTGCGGATCTCGACGCCCTCCGCCTCGGCCAGCTCGCGCGCCCCGCGGTCGGGGCGGACGTTGAAGCCGATGATGGTGGCGTTGGACGCCGCCGCCAGGGTGACGTCATTGGCGGTGATCCCGCCCGCCGCCCGGTGGACGAAGGAGAGCTTCACCTCGTCGCGCTCGAGCTTGCGCAGGCTCTCCGACACCGCCTCCAGCGAGCCCTGGGTGTCGGCCTTGAGCACCAGGTTGAGCGTGGCGGTCTCGCCCCGCTGGATCTGCTCGAAGATGTCCTCGAGCTTGGCGCCGGTCCCGGTCGCCGACGAGGTGCGGCGGAGGCCGGCGGCCCGGAAGCGCTGCTCCCGCTGCTCGGCGATGTCCCGGGCGGTGCGGCCCTTCTCCACCACCCGCAACTCGTCGCCGGCGTCGGGCACGGTGTCGAAGTTGAGCACCAGGACCGGTGTCGCCGGCGGGGCTTCCTTGACGTTGTCGCCGTGGTCGTCGATCAGCGCCTTCACCCGGCCCCAGGCGGCGCCGGCGACGACGGGGTCGCCGACCCGGAGGGTCCCGGACTGGACGATGACGGTCGCCACCGGGCCCTGGCGGGCGTCGAGGTTGGCCTCGAGCACGACGCCGCGGGCGCGGCCCTCGGGGTTGGCCTCGAGCTCCTCGAGCTCGGCGACGAGCAGCACCTGCTCCAGGACGTCGTCGACGCCGAGGTTCTGCAGGGCCGAGACCTCCACCATGATCGTGTCGCCGCCCCACGCCTCGGGGACCAGCTCCAGCTCGGAGAGCTGCTGCATGACCCGGTTGGGGTCGGCGTCCTCACGGTCGATCTTGTTGATGGCGACGATGATCGGCTTGCCCGACGCCTTGGCGTGGGCGAGCGCCTCCCGGGTCTGGGGCATGACGCCGTCGTCGGCGGCCACGACCAGGATGACGATGTCGGTCACCTCGGCGCCCCGGGCCCGCATGGCGGTGAAGGCCTCGTGGCCGGGGGTGTCGATGAAGGTGATCAGCTGGCCGTTGTACTCGACCTGGTAGGCGCCGATGTGCTGGGTGATGCCACCGGCCTCACCGGCGACGACGTTGCTCTCCCGGATCCGGTCGAGCAGCAGGGTCTTGCCGTGGTCGACATGCCCCATGACGGTCACGACCGGCGGCCGGGGCCGCAGGCTGCTGTCGTCCTCTTCCTCGTCGTCGGCGAAGTACTTGGCCTGCAGCTCCGCCTCCTGCTCCTCGCCCGGGTCCACGAGGCGGATCTGGGCGCCGAGCTCAGCGGCAAACAGCTCGATCATGTCGTCGGTCAGCGACGCCGTGGCCGTGACCATCTCGCCCTGCTCGAAGAGGAATCGGACGACGTCGGCACCCGAGCGGTTGAGCTTGGGGCCGAGCTCCTGGGCCGTGGCGCCGCGCTCGACGATGATCTCGCCGTCGGGCACCGGGGCGTTGGACGGCGTGTAGTGCGTGAGCTCCTGTGCCTCGAGCTCCTCGACGGGCCGCCGCCGACGGCGCGGGCCGCGACGGGCGCCACCGGGGCGGCCACCGCGACCGCCGCCGAAGCCGCGGCCGCCGGGACCACCGGGAGGACCACCGGGCGGGCCGCCGGGACGGCCACGGTTGAAGCCACCGGCACCACCGGCGGGGGCGCCGGAGCGCTGCCCGGCGAACGGTGCACCGGTGCGCGGGCCGCCGACGCCGCGGCCACCACCGGGGCCGGGGCGGCCGGGGGCGCCGGTCGTCCCGCCGGGCGGGACCCGGCGGCCGGGAGGCGGCGGGATCGGCTTGCCGGACTGGGACACCGGGGGGCGGCGCAGGCCGGGCGGGGGCGGGATCGGCTTGCCCGACGGGGACACCGGCGGGCGGCCGCCGTTCTGGGCGGCGGGAGCGGGACCCCCCGGGCCGGGACGGCCCTGGCCGGGGGCCGGCGGGCGGGCCGGGCCGGGTCGCTGCGGGGCGCCGGGGGCGGCACCGGGGGCGGCCGCGGCGGGCTGCTCGGGGCCGGCGGGGCGCGGCGGCGCCGGGCGAGCGGCGGTGGG
>DASSZM010000053.1:0-5003 GCA_035702855.1 Acidimicrobiales bacterium
GTACTCCTTGGCCAGGTCGACCGCTTCGGAGATCACCACGCCGGTCGGCGTGTCCGGGCGCCCGAGCAGCTCGAAGGTCGCCAGCCGCAGCAGGCTGCGGTCGACCGCCGGCATCCGGTCGACGCTCCAGCCGATGGCGTGGGCGGCGAGCAGCCGGTCGATCTCGGCGGCGTGGGCCTCGACGCCCTCGACGAGGGCGACGGCGTACGGATCGGGCGCCACCGGCAGGTCGGCGACGACCCCGCTCGGGGCGTCGTCCTTGACCTCGGCCTCGTACAGCAGGCCGAGCGCCCGCTCCCGGGCCTGGCGGCGGACGCCGGCGACGGCCACGGGCTCAGGACCCGGCGCGGGTGAGGTACTCGCCGGAGCGGGTGTCGACCTTCACCCGGTCCCCGATGTTGACGAACAGCGGCACTTGGAGCTGCAGCCCGGTCTCGAGCGTCGCCGGCTTGCGGGCACCCGAGACACGGTCGCCCTGGACGCCCGGCTCGGTCTCGGTGACCTCGAGCTCGACGGCGGCGGGCAGGTCGACGCCCACGATCTCGCCCTGGTACATCTGCAGCACGGCGGAGTCACCCTCCTTGAGGAAGTCGGCGGCCGAGCCGAGGGCGTCGCGGGGAGCGTTGAGCTGCTCGTAGTCGGTGGTGTCCATGAACACGAAGCTGTCCCCGTCGGGGTACAGGTACTGCATCTCCCGCTTGTCGATCAGCGCCTGGTCGAGCTTCTCGTCGGCCCGGTAGGTGCGCTCGATGACCGCCCCGGTCCGCACGTTCTTGAGCTTGGTGCGGACGAAGGCGCCGCCCTTGCCCGGCTTCACGTGCTGGAACTCGACGACCGAGAACAGCCCCTCCTGCAGGTTGAGGCTCATCCCGTTCTTCAGGTCGTTGGTGGAGACGGCGGGCATCAGTGATCCTTCGGAGTGAGGGTGAGTGGAGCGCAGCCGTCGTCGGTCACCACCACCGTGTCCTCGATCCGCACGCCTCCCCGGCCGGGGAGATAGACGCCGGGCTCGACGGTGACGACGTGGCCGCTCTGCAGTGTATCCGTGGAGGTGGCGGCCACCGAGGGAGCCTCGTGGACGTCGAGCCCGACGCCGTGCCCGGTGCCGTGCACGAAGCGGTCGGCCCAACCGGCGGCGGCGATCACCTCCCGGCACACCCGGTCGACGTCGGCGGCGGCGACCCCGGCGGCGACGGCCGCCACCCCGGCGGCCTGGCTCTCGGCGACCACGTCCCAGGCGCGGCGCAGGACGGCGTCGGCCAGCTCGCCGACGGCGACGGTGCGGGTCATGTCCGAGCGGTAGCCGTCGACCGACGCCCCGAAGTCGAGCACGACCGGCTCCCCGCGGCCGATCACCCGGTGCGACGGGCGGTGGTGGGGCTTGGCGGCGTTGGGCCCGGAGGCCACGATCGTCTCGAAGCCGGGGGCGTCGGCGCCGTGATGGCGCATGGCAGCATCGAGGGCGATGGCGAAGTCGACCTCGGTCGGCCCGTCGTCGAGGAGCGGCAGCACGGCGGCCAGGGCGGCGTCGGCGGCGGCTGCGGCGGCGGCCATCCGCTCGAGCTCGCCGGGGTCCTTCACCCGCCGCTGGTCCTCGACGATCCCCGCCGTCGGGAGGAGCTCCACGCCGGGGAACCAGGCGGTGGCGTAGTCCCGCTGCGCCGCCCAGGTGACGTGCGCGGCCTCGAGGGCCAGCGCGCGGACGCGGGCGTCGGTGACCAGCGACGAGCCGAGGCGGGTCCGCTCGGGGACCGACAGGCCGATCTCGGTCGCCACGTCGAGGCCGCCGAGCTGCTCGGCGGCCTGGGTGGCGTAGCGACCGTCGGTGACGAGCACGGTGCGCTCGGGGAGCACGAACAGCAGGCCCGCCGAGCCGGTGAAGCCCGTGAGGTAGCGGATGTTGGTGAGGTTGGTCACCAGCAGCGCCGGGATGCCGTCGCCGTCGAGACGGTCCCGCAGGCGGGCAAGCCGCGCGGCTCGGTCCATCGGGGCGAGCGCCTCGCCGGGCACGTCGGTCGTGGTCGTCATGGGCTCCTCCACCGGTCGTCCCCGCCAGCTTGCCCGATCTCACCCCGACCGGGCGGGGCCGGGCCTGCCCGCCCCCGGGCGGCCCGGCGCCGGACCAGGATGGGACGCGTGCTGGCGTCGCCCCGTCGGCCGATGCTGGCGGCGCTCGCCGCTCTCACCCTCGTCGCCGGGGTCGCCGTGCCCGGCGCGGTCGCCGGCGCGTCCGGCATCCCGGGTGCTGCTACCCCTCGTGCCGCCGGCGCCCCGGCGGGGACCACGTACCCGGCGGTCGTCGCCGTGCCCGGCCTGGCGACGCCCCCGCTCCCGCGACTGCCGGCCGTGCCGCTGGCCGACACCGCCGGCCGGCCGGAGGCTGCGCTGTACGGCCAGGCGCTGGCGCTGGCCACGGTGGGGCGACGCAACGTGGGCATCCAGGACGCCATCACCCGCACCCAGGCGGCGCTCGACGCCGATGCCGTCCTCGCCGCCCGGGCCGACCGCGTCGCCCGCCGGGCCCGGGGCGCGGCGGTGGCGGCGCTCGCCGCCGAGCGCGTCGCCGGCGACAACCTCCGCTGGCTCACGGCCGCGCTGCGACGGGGCGCCCTCGCCTTGTACGTCTCCGGGTTCGGGGCGACCCCGCCGGACCCGCTGTCGGTCGCTACCCCCAACGACGTCTGGGACCAGGACCTGTTCGCCTCGGCCCTCAGCCCGTCCGGGGTGGTGGGCGAGCGGCGCGCCCAGCTCCGGCTCCGCCGCCACCAGGCCGCCGTCGCCGCCGCCCAGTGGCGCCTCGCCGCCTCCGCCGCCCGCCGGGCCGGCGCCGCCGCGCGCGCCGAGCGCGCCGCCGGCCGCCGCCTGCTGGCCGCCCTCGAGGTGGCCGACGCGCGGGGCGCCGGCGCGCTGGCCGCCGACCACGTCGTGCTCGCCGCCCAGGCCGGGCGCATGCTGTCGGGGCCGGATGCACTGCAGTTCGCCCCGAAGGCACCGCTGCCCGCTCCCCCGTCGACGACCGGCGTCGCACTGACGTGGGCCTTCGCCGAGCTCGGCGTCCCCTACCTCTGGGGCGGGACCGGCGCCGGCGGCTTCGACTGCTCCGGGCTGACCCAGTACGTGTGGGGCAAGGCGGGCGTGTCGATCCCCCGGGTGGCGGCGGCGCAGTACGCCTGGACCGACCCGGTCCCGCTCTCCCAGCTGACCCCCGGCGACCTCGTCTTCTACGGCCACAGCTACATCCCCCACGTCGGCATCTACATCGGCGACGGCCTCATGATCAACGCCCCCTACACCGGGACGGTGGTACAGGTCAGCTCCATCTGGTGGTCCGACCTGGCCGGCTTCGGGCGGGTCCACGCCGACGGCACCCCGACGGCGTCGAGGCAGGTGCCCACCCCCGCCGATGCGATCCGGCGGGTGGTGCGGTCCACGAAGCCGGTCCCCTCCGAGAGCAGGCCGCCGCCCGGCTGGAAGCCTCCGAAGCACGTGCACCACCGCGCGTCCTCCCCCACGTCGACCACCGCCCCGTCGGCGACCACGGCTCCCCCATCGACACCGACCACGGCGCCGCCATCGACGGCGACCACGTCGACCACCTCCACGACGACCGCGCCCTCGACCACCTCCAGCACCCAGCTCCCCGCCGGTACCCCCGACCCGTCGTCCACGACGACGTCGCCGGCGTCCGGCTCGACCGGCCCGGGGAGCAGCGGGATCGGGAGCGGCAGCTCGGGTTGACGCCGGCGCCGCCGGGCCGGCGCCGTGACGGTCGCACCCGGTGGGTAGCGTTGGTGTGGGTATCGGCCCGGGCGGGCCCTGGTGTGGTGGTGGCCGGTGTGGGTGGCCGGCCGGTTCCAGGGGAGGTCGGGGCGTGGCGACAGCGACGTCGGTACTGGAGGTCGAGGACCAAGAGGTGGCGACCGGTTCGGAGCTGGGCTCGTGGTTGGTGGCCCAGGCGTGCGGGGCGTGCAGCTGGGAAGCGGGCTGGTTGGCGGCCCTGGTCCGCTTCGACCGGGCCCGGCAGTGGGCCACCGACGGGGCCCTCTCCTGCGCGGACTGGCTGATCGGCCGGGTCCGCCTGGCCCGCTCCACCGCCTTCGAAAAACTCCGGGTCGCCCACGAGCTCGCCCGCCGCCCGGTCGTCGCCGCCGCGTTCGCGGCCGGGGAGATCACCTACTGCGCGGTGCGCGAGATCACCCGCGCCACGGGCACCGACCCGACCATCGACAAGGTCCTCGTCGAGTTGGCCCGCACCGCCACCGTCCTGGATGTCCGCCGCGCCGTGCGCCGGGTCCTGCTCCTCGCCGAACAAGACCGCGAACCCCAGGAGCGGCAGGCGACCCGCGGGGTGCGCATGGTCGCCAACGGCGACGGCACCACCCGGGTCCACGCCGTGCTCAGCGACCTCGAAGCCGCCGAGCTCGCCGCCGCCCTCGACACCCTCATGGACCAAAACTCAGGCGTTTCGCAAAGCGAAGAGTCCACACGTGCGGACGGTTCGCCGGCCGCTTTGGCCGACTGGGAGGACCGCCCCTGGCACCACCGCCGCGCCGACGCCTTGATGGACCTCATCCGGGCGCACACCGCCCGGCTCTGCGGCGCCGACCGCTACCTCGTCCACGTCGTCATGACCGCCGCCGGCGCCGAGATCTTGGGCGGCGAACCCCTCGACCCCGCCACCACCGCCCGGATCCGCTGCGACTGCTCCACCGTCACCCACTGGGTCAGCGAGACCGGCGAACCGCTCCATTTGGGACGCAAGCACCGCACCTGGAACCTCGCCCAACGACGCGCCATCACCGTCCGCGACCGGGGACGCTGCCGATTCCCCAACTGCGAGCGCACGCATACCGACATCCACCACGTCCAACCCTGGCAAGCAGGCGGCCCCACCGACATCACCAACGGCATCCTCCTCTGCCCCCACCACCACACCCTCATCCACGACGGCTGGACCATCACCGGCGACACCAACCACACCCTCATCTTCCGCCGCCCCACCA
>DASSZM010000092.1:0-7489 GCA_035702855.1 Acidimicrobiales bacterium
GGCACGGTCCAGCGCTCGCCGTCGAGCACCCGCCAGGTGCGGGCCGTCGTCTCCGGGTCCTTGTAGTAGCCGACCGGCCCCCGACCGCGCAGGGCCAGCAGGCCGGGCCGGCCCGACCCGGGGGCGACGTCCCGGCCGTCCTCGTCGATCACCCGGGTGTGGGGGCCGAGCTGGAAGCCGGCGGTGGCGCCGGTCCCCCGCTCCCCGTCGGAGCGCGAGGAGGCGACGCCGACCGCCTCGGAGGAGCCGAGGGTGTCGACCATGGTGAGCCGCGGGGCGTGCCGCAGCAGCCCGGCCTTGACCTCGGCCGACCACATGACCCCCGAGCTGACCATCAACCACAGCGAGGACAGGTCCCAGCGGCCGGGGTGGGCGTCGAGCGCCGCCAGCAGGGGACGGGCGAAGGCGTCGCCGACGATCGAGACCTCCGTGACCCGCTCGGCCTCCACCAGATCGAGCAGCTCCTCGGGGTGGAAGCGCCGGGACGGCGGGAGGACCACGCAGCCGGCGCTGTCGAGGGCGGCGATGGCGGTGAACAGCCCGGTCCCGTGCATGAGCGGCGGGCCCGGGACCTGCCGCGGGCTCGGGTGCCGGTCGGGCCGGCGCAGCCGCTCGCGCACGCCGTCGAGCCCGCCGTCGTCGGGGTAGCGGACGGCGGCCGAGCGGTTGAGCACCCCGAACAGGTCGTCCTGGCGCCACATGACCCCCTTGGGCATGCCGGTGGTGCCGCCGGTGTAGATCAGCAGCAGGTCGTCCCCGCCACGCCCCCACGGGCCCCGTGCCCGCCCCGGCGGCGCCGCCGCCACGGCGTCCTCGTAGGCGACGGCCCAGGGCGGCACCGGGCCGGCACCGACGGCCAGCCACAACCGGACCCCCGGCACCCGCGGGCGGACGGCGGCCGCCCGCTCGGCGAAGCCGACGTCGAAGACCACCGCCTCCACGTCGGCGTTGTCCCACAGGTAGGCGAGCTCGTCCTCGGCGTAGCGGTAGTTGGTGTTGACCGGCACCATCCCGGCCTTGGCCGCGCCGAACAGCGACTCGAGGTACTCCGGGCCGTTGAGGAGGTACTGGGCCACCTTCGCCTGGCGGCCCAGGCCGGCGGCGAGGAGGGCGCCGGCGACGCCGTCCGCCCGCCGGTCGAGCTCCGCCCAGGTCCAGCGCCGGGGTCCCCACACGAGGGCCTCGGCGGCGGGCCGCTCCTCGGCGACGGTCTCCCAGACCTCGGCCAGGTTCCAGTCCGACACCGCGGCATCGTAGCGGGGGGCACCCCGGCCGCCACCGGCCGGCGCTAGCTTGCTCAGCCGTGTCCAGCGCCGTGGAGATCCGCCCCGTCCGGCACCTGCTCGGGAGGCGGGTGTTCGTGGACGTGCCGTTCCGCATCCACGGGGGGGACCCCGGCTGGGTGCCCCCGCTGCGGATGTCGGTCTACGACCGCATCTCGCCCCGCCACCCCGCCATGAGCCACCAGGAGGTGGCCCTGTGGGTCGCCTACCGCCACGGCAAGCCGGTCGGGCGGATCGCGGCCTGCGTCGACCGGGCCTTCAACGAGTACCAGGGCGTGCGCTGGGGCTGGGTCGGCTTCTACGACACCTTCGACGACCCGGAGGTCTCGGACCGGCTGTTCGAGACCGCCTGCGGGTGGAGCGCCGAGCGGGGCATGGACACCTGCGTCGGCCCGGCCAACTTCACCACCAACGACGAGTTGGGCCTCATGGTCGAGGGCTTCGACGACCCGCCCGCCCTGCTCACCCTGCAGAACCCCCGCTACTACGAGGGACTGTGGCTGCGGGCCGGGTGGGAGCCGGCGATGGACCTGTGGGGCTGGCACTTCGTGAAGGGGGACGTCGCCCTCTCCGAGCGCCAGCGGCGGACCATCGACCGGATCCAGGAGCGGGCCGGGGTCCACGTGATCCAGCTGGAGAAGGACCAGTTCGACAGCCAGGTCGGGCGCTTCTTCGAGGTGTACAACGCCGCCTGGTCCCGCAACTGGGGGTTCGCCCCCATGCCCGAGCCGGAGGTCCGCCACCTCGCCAAGCAGCTGAAGCAGGTGCTGCGCCCGGACTGGGCGTTCGGGCTCGAGACCGACGACGGCAAGCTCGTCGGGGTGTGCCTGGCGCTCCCCGACGTCAACCTGCTGATGCACCGGGTCCGGTCGGGCCGCCTGCTGCCCACCGGGTGGCTGCCGCTCCTCACCGGCCAGAAGCGCCTCCCGCGGGCCCGGATCTGGGCGTTGGGCGTCCACCCGGACTACCAGCCGATGGCGCTCGGCACCCTCCTGTACCGGGAGGTCTTCGACCGGTTGGGCAGCGACCCCCACATCCGGACCGGCGAGGCGTCGTGGACCCTCGCCACCAACAAGCGGATCAACGAGCAGCTCGAGGCGATGGGCGCCACCCGGTCACGCGTGTGGCGCCTCTACCAGCGCCCCGCCCTCCTGGGCTGAGCCCGGACCGGAGCCGCCCGGCGCCCGGGCCCCTCAGCGGGCGGAGGCGGCCGCCTCGAAGCCGGCGAGGGCGTCGTCGATGTCGCGCTCGGTGTGGGTGGCCATCACCGAGGTGCGCAGGAGGGCCTTGGACACCGCCGGCGCCACCGCGCAGTTGGTGTAGACGCCCTGCTCCAGCAGGGCCCGCCACAGCGTGCCCGCCTTCCAGTCGTCGCCGACGACGACCGGCACGATGGCGCTGCGGTCGTCGCCGCCGGCGTCGTAGCCGAGCTCGCGCAGCCCGCGGCGCAGGCGGCGGGCGTTGGCGACCACCGCCTCCTGGCGCCACGACTCCGAGCGGGCCAGCCGGGACGCCTCGAGGGCGGCGGCGAGCGAGGCGGGGACGCCGGAGGCGGTGAACAGCAGGGGCCGGCAGGTCACCTTGAGGAAGTCGATCACCGGGCGCGGCCCGGCGATGAAGCCGCCGCAGCTGGCGAGGGACTTGGAGAAGGTGCCCATCACCAGGTCCGGGCGGATGCCCGCGTCGCGGGCGGAGCCGGAGCCGTCGGGCCCCACCACGCCGAGGGCGTGGGCCTCGTCGACGAGGAGCCGGGCGCCGAACTCGGAGCAGGCGGCGGCGATGTCCGCCAGCGGGGCGAGGTCGCCCTCCATGGAGTAGACGCCGTCGACGGCCACGAGCAGGCCGCCGGCGTCGGGCTGCTCGCGCCACGCCCGCAGCCCCCGGCGGAGGCTGTTGGGACGGTTGTGGCGGAAGGCCCGCAGGGTGCCGTCGCTGAAGCGGCCGCCGTCCACGAGGCTGGCGTGGGCAGCGGAGTCGACGAAGGCGGCGTCGCCCTCCCCGAGGAGCGACACCATGAGGCCCAGGTTGGCGGCGTAGCCGGTGGTGAACACCAACGCCGCCTCGAGGCCGACCCAGTCGGCGAGCTCCTCCTCGAGCTGGCGGTGCAGCGGCAGCGTCCCGTTGAGCAGGCGGCTGCCGGTGAGGCCGGTCCCGTAGCGGCTGACGGCGTCGACCGCCGCCTGGCGCACCCGCGGGTCGGCGGTGAGCCCGAGGTAGTTGTTGGAGCCGAGCATCACGACCGGCTTGCCCTCGAAGATCATCCGCGGGCCGACCTCGCCGCGCAGCTCCCGGAAGAACGGCAGCAGGCCGAGCGACTCGGCCAGGTGCCACTGCTCGACCCGGGCGTCCTCGACCTTGGCGAACACGTCGTCGACCGGCTTGCGCGGCGGGCCCGTCAGCTCGCCGGCGCGTTCGTCGTCGGGTCCGGTCACGACCGCTCCCACCCGCGCAGGCTCTCGAAGCGCTCCTCCCACGCCTCGTGGCGGTTGCGGGCGTCGGCGATGTAGGGGCTGCGGCCGATGGCCTTGATCAGCGCCCGGTTGACCTGGTCGGTCGGTGGCCGCAGCGGCCGGAGCACGTCGGCGAACAGCACCACCCGCACGCCGTCGGTCTCGTTCCACGCCTCGTGCTCGTAGCCGTCGTCGAACAGCAGGCTGCGGCCCTCCTCCCAGTGGGCGACCTCGCCACCCACGCGGATGCCGGCGGCGCTCGACGGCTCGGGGACCCTGAGGGCGAGGTGGTAGCGCAGCACGCCCCGCCACGGCCCGCGATGGACCGGGAGGCGCTTGTGCGGCGAGAAGATCGAGAAGAAGGCGGTGGTCATGCCGGGGATGCCCTCGAGCAGCGCCGCCGTGCGGGGGCAGCGGCGGCAGTTGGCGTCGGAGCGGAACCCGTAGCCGAAGAAGAAGAACGTCTTCCACCCGTCGTCGTCGCTGATCGACGCCTGGTCGACCGAGATGTCCTGGAAGCTCGGCAGCTCCTCGCGGTAGGCGAGCACCTCGTCGAGCTCGGCGCGGATCGTCCGCCACTCGCCCTCGAGCTCCGGGATCCACGCGAAGGTGTCCAGCGGCAGGAACGGGCTCGTCGGGACCTCCGAGCTGCGGATCACGACGCGCTCCAGGCCGTGCAGGAGCCGGGCACCGACGTGGTTCGCGGCCCAGATCGCTCGGTCGCGGGTCGTCTGCACGGACCGACAGGCTAAACGACCCACCTGCGCTCGCGGGTGAGCCTGCCTCCGAGCGGGGAGCACCGCAGTTCGCGCCGTCACGCCGGCTCGTCGACCGTCCAGACGGTCAGCGCCGCCGAGACCGCCCCACCTGCCGCAGCTGCGAGCACGGCTGAGCGTCCCAAGCTCGGCAGGTGCCGCCACGACAGCAGGGTGGCGGCCACGTCGCCGGCGTCGGCGAGCCCGCCGGCGGCGACCCAGGGGGCGACGGCCCCGCCGGCCCGCAGCGCCCGGAGGGTCCCGAGCCCGAGCGCCAGGTCCCGGCCGCCGAGGGCGCGCGCCAACAGGCGAGCCGCCGGGTCCCGCCGGGCCCGACCGACCCACGGCGACAGCGGCAGGGCCGGCAGGGCGAAGGCGACCACGCCGAGGGCGCTGCGGGCGGCGCCGTTGGCCAGCACCAGCCGGCGGGCGGCGTCGCGGCCGAGGCCGCTCACTGCAGCACCGCTCCCCCGTCGACCACGAGGGTGTGACCCGTGACCCATCCGGCCAGGTCGGACACCAGCCACACGGCGGCACCGGCGACGTCGCCGGGCAGGCCGAGGCGGCGCAGCGGGAGCCGCTCGGCCACGGCGTCGCCGTGGGTCTCCACGAGGACCCGGGCGAAGTCGGTGCGGACCAGGCCGGGGGCCACGGCGTTGACCCGGACGCCGGGACCGAGCTCCTCGGCCAGGACGCGGGTCTGGTGGATGAGCGCCGCCTTGGTGACGTCGTAGGCGCCGATGCCGCCGCCCGGGCGGAGACCGCCGATGGAGGCCACGTTGAGCACCGTGCCGCCGTGGTCGCGCATCCTCGCCCGCCAGGCGGCCTGTGTCCACACGAGCGGCCCCCGCAGGTTGACCGCCACCGTCTTGTCCCAGCGGGGCAGGTCGATGTCGATGAGCGGCCCGAAGTAGGGGTTGGTGGCGGCGTTGTTGACGAGGATGTCGAGCCGGCCGAAGCGCTCCACGGCGGCGGCGACGCACGCCTCGGCGGCGTCCGGGTCGCCGGCGTTGGCCGGGAAGGTGGCGACGGTCCCGGGGATCCCCGCCGCCGCCTCCTCGAGCGGTCCCGGCTTGCGGGCGCTCAGCATGACGGCGGCGCCGGCGGCGGCGAGGGCGGTGGCAACCGCCAGCCCGATCCCCCGGGAGGCCCCGGTGACGAGGGCGGCGCGCCCGCCGAGCTCCACGACGGGTCGGTCGGGCGCGGGGCTCACCGCCCGCACGCTACTCGCGGCGGTGCGGGCCCTCGCCGTGGACGCCGCCGGAGCGGGCGCCACGGGGCGCCGTCCCTGCGATGCCGTCACCGTGCGAGATGATGGGGTCATGGCCGACTTCGCCATGACCGACCCGAGCGACGCCCCCGTCGGTGCGGTGCCACCGCTCGAGCCCCACGTCATCGTCCTGTTCGGCGCGACCGGCGACCTGGCCCGGCGCAAGCTGCTGCCCGGCATGCTCCACCTCTCCGAGGCCGGGCTGCTCCCCGACTACCGCCTCGTGGGGGTCGCCACCGACGAGCTCGACGACGAGTCGTTCCGGGAGCTCGCCCGCCACGCCTGCGAGGAGTTCGCCCGCACCGAGGTGACCGACTCCCGGTGGAGCGACTTCGGCAAGCGCCTCTCCTACGTGCCGACCTCGGGCGGCGCACCCGGCCTCCACGAGGTGGTCGCCGCCCACGAGTCGGAGCTCGGCGGGCGCCCCCGCCGGCTGCACTACCTGTCCATCCCGCCCACCGCCGCCGGATCCGTGGTCCGCACCCTCGCCGCCGCCGACCTGGTCGAGCGGTCCCGGATCATCATGGAGAAGCCGTTCGGCACGGACCTGGCCAGCGCCCAGGCGCTCAACGCCACCGTCCACGAGATCTTCCGCGAGGACCAGGTCTTTCGCATCGACCACTTCCTCGGCAAGGAGGCGGCCCAGAACATCCTCGCCTTCCGCTTCGCCAACGGCCTGTTCGAGCCGATCTGGAACCGCGACCACATCGACCACGTCCAGATCGACGTCCCCGAGACGCTGTCGGTCGCCGACCGCGCCGGGTTCTACGAGGAGACCGGCGCCTTCCGCGACATGGTCGTCACCCACCTGTTCCAGATCCTGGCCTTCATGGCCATGGAGCCCCCCACCGCCCTCGAGCCGAGGGCCATCAGCGAGGAGAAGAACAAGGTCTTCCGCTCGATGCGCCCCCTCGACCCGCGCCACGTCGTGCGCGGCCAGTACGAGGGCTACCGCCACACCCCGGGGGTCGACCCCCGCTCGCAGACCGAGACCTTCGTGGCGCTGCAGGTCGAGATCGACAACTGGCGCTGGGCGGGCGTGCCGTTCTTCCTGCGCACCGGCAAGCAGATGGCGGAGGGCGCCCGCATCATCTCCATCGCCTTCCGCGAGCCGCCGAAGAGCATGTTCCCCACCGACTCCGGGGTGGGCACGCAGGGACCCGACCACCTGACCTTCGACCTGGCGGACTCCTCGAAGCTGTCGTTGTCGTTCTACGGCAAGCGGCCCGGGCCGGGCATGAAGCTCGACAAGCTGAGCCTGCAGTTCGCCCTGCACGAGACCGGCCGGGAGGCCGACGTGCTCGAGGCCTACGAGCGGCTCATCCACGACGCCATGGTCGGCGACCACACGCTGTTCAACACCGCCGAGGGCATCGAGCGACTGTGGGAGATCTCGTCACCGCTCCTCGCCGACCCGCCGCAGGTGCTGCCGTACTGGTCCGGGAGCTGGGGCCCCTCGACCATCGACGAGCTCATCGCCCCCCGGACCTGGCGGCTGCCCTTCCGCCGGGGTTGGCGCAGCTCGGCGTCCTAGCGTCCCGGGCGTTCAGGAGCGCACGAGGGCGATCGCCAAGCCGTCGTAGCCCTTCAGACCGACCGTCTGCAGGGCGGTCGCCCGGACCCTGGGGTGGGCACCGATCGCCTCGAGCACCCGGCGGGACCCGACCACCGCCGGGTCGGTGCTGGCGGCGTCGGCCACCTGCCCGTCGCGGATCACGTTGTCGACGACCA
>DASSZM010000078.1:0-16265 GCA_035702855.1 Acidimicrobiales bacterium
TGCCCGTGGAGACCATCTGGGTCGTCGTCGACCGCCAGGGCGAGCGGATCGCCCCGTTGTCGCTGGAGTTGTTGACCAAGGCGAAAGAACTCGCCGCTCGCGTGGAGGGCGTCACCTGGGGTGACGCCGGGCAACTGGCGGGCGAGGCGGGGGCGTTCGGGGCGGCCGTACTGCACAGCGTCGGTGACCTCGGTGGTGGGCTGCCGGGACCGGCGGTGGCGGCGGCCATGGCCGCCCGGATCGCCGCCGGGGAGGTCCCCGACGCCGTGCTCGCGCCCCACAACTACGACGGGCGGGACATCGCCGCCCGGCTGTCGGCGAAGATCGACCGGCCGGTGCTGACCAATGTGGTCGGGTTGATCGACGCGGAGGGGTTGCGCAGCGAGCACCCGATCTTCGGGGGGTCCGAGATCCTGACGGCCCGCTTCAGCGGGGAGGGGCCGGCGATCTTCGTGGTGCGGACCAAGTCGTTCGCGGCGGAGGAGTCCGGCGGCGGCCCGGCGACCGTCGACGCCTGGGAGGTGCCCGAGCTGGGAGCCACGGGCGCCGCGCGGATCGTGCAGCGTCACGTGGAGGAGCGGGAGGGCCCCAAGCTGGACGAGGCGGCGGTGGTGGTCTCGGGCGGTCGGGGCCTGGGGGCCGCGGACGGCTACGAGATGATCGAGGCGCTGGCCAAGCTGCTGCACGGCGCGGCGGGGGCGTCGCGGGCGATCGTGGACGCCGGGTGGGTGCCCTACTCCCACCAGGTCGGCCAGACCGGTAAGACCGTGAAGCCGACGGTCTACATCGCCGCGGGGATCTCCGGCGCCACCCAGCACATGGTCGGCATGAAGGGCTCCAAGAACATCGTCGCCATCAACAAGGACCAGGAGGCCCCCATCTTCTCCATCGCCGACCTCGGCGTCGTCGGCGACGTCAACAAGGTCCTCCCCAAGCTCATCGAGAGCCTCCAGGCCCGGGGATAGCAGCTCGGGGCTACACCAGCGGCCAGGGGTACGGGCGGTCGCTCTGCGGTTGCGGCAGGCGCCGGCGCCGCAGCAACCGCTCGGCCCGGCGGACGAGGGCGTCGAGCTCGTCGGCGCCCAGCCAGCGGGCCAAGGCGTCGGAGGGGCCGGCGTCCACCAGGCGGGCGACGTCGTCGAGGAGGGCGTCGTCGATGCGCTCGCCCGCCCAGTCCCAGATCACCGTGCGCAGCTTCGGCTCGGTGTGGAAGCACAGGCCGTGGTCGATGCCCCAGATCCGGTCCTCGGCGTCGAGCAGGCAATGGCCGCCCTTGCGGTCGGCGTTGTTGGCGAGAGCGTCGAAGGCGGCCATGCGGCGCAGGCTGGGGTGGTGGCGGCTGTCCTCGAGCAGCGTGAAGTAGTGCTGCTCGAAGTCGGCGGGCACGAAGCGCTGCAGGGACCCGACGCCGAGCGGGGCGTCCTCGCGCTCCACCGTCTCGGGGACGAGCTGCCAGCCGAGTTGGGCGGCGAGCTCGTAGGCGGCGATCTCCCGCCGGTACAGCCCACCGGGGAAGTCCCACAGCGGCCGCTCGGCGCGCAGGGGCTTGTAGATGGCGGCCAGCTGCGGTGTCCCGGCGTCGTCGACCGCCTCGCCCACCGAGCAGAGGAAGGTGCCGTTGCTGCTCCACGGCATCCGGCCCTCGATCTCGAGCCGGCCCGCGGCCAGCAGCGTCACGGGGTCGGGGGTCGGTGGCCGTTCGTGCGGGGACACGAGTGTCCAGCCGGGTCGAGCGGGTACCCGCACCAGGGGCAGGGCGGGCGACCGGCCTCGATCAGCTCCTCGCCCCGGGCGACGAGGGCGGCCGCCTGCTCCCGGGTGAAGCGGAGGCGGCCGACGGCGGCGTCGTCCTCGTCGGCGTCCTCCTCGGCGAGCAGCTCCTGGGCGACGAGGATCAGCCGGTCGTCGTCCTGGTCGTAGGCGATCTGCATGCCGCCGACGGCCCAGAGCGGATGGACCGGCTCGAGCAGCTCCCCGGCGGCGGCGATGGCCTCGGGGGCGCGCAGGTCGGCGAGCAGCTCGGCGATCGCCTGGGAGAGCACGGCCACCTGCTGCTTCTCGACCTTCAGGGTGATCGTCCGCCCCGCCTCGCCGGCCTGCAGGTAGAAGACGCGGTGCCCGGGAGCGCCGACCGTCCCCACCGTGAGCCGGTCGGCGTCGGCCAGCTCGAACGACTCGCTCATGACGGCCGCAGCTCCCCGAGCGAGCCGGTGGAGTTGACCGCCAGGACGGTCGGCCCGGTCCCCCCGTAGGTGATGGCCGTCACCGAGCAGGGGGAGATGACGATCCGCTGGAACAGGTCGAGGTGGGTGCCGAGGGCGTCGGCGACCACCGCCTTGATCGGGTCGGCGTGGGAGACGGCGACGATGGTCTCGCCCCGGTGGCGGCTGCACAGGTTGGCGACCGTCTCGATCATGCGCCGTTGCATGGCGACGAACGACTCGCCGTCGGGGAACGTGAAGCCGCTCGGGTAGCGCTGCACGGTCGTCCACTCGGGGAGCTTGGCGAGATCCTTGAGGGCGGCGCCGGTCCAGGCGCCGAAGTCGCACTCGAGCAGACCGCGCTCGGCGATGACCGGGAGCCCCAGCGCCCGGGCGATCGGCGTCGCCGTCTCCTTGGTCCGCTCGAGCGGTGAGGCGTACACCGCGGTCACCGCCGGGCGCTTCGGCGCCTTGTTGGAGCGCCCCGGGCCGCGCCCCGCGCCCTTGGGCGGGGTGGGCGCCCCCAGTCCCGCACCGGTCCACTCGGCGAGGCGCCCGGCGACCGTCGCCGCCTGGTCGCGCCCGGCCTCGGCGAGGTGCAGGCCCTTCGCCCGGCCCGGGAGGACCTGGCCGGTGGTCGGCGTCGTGCCGTGGCGGACGAACAGCACGAGCGTCGCCGGGGGCAGCTTGGGGCGGCTGGAGGGGGGCATCCCGGGTCAACCTAGTGTGTGGCCGGTGGCTTTCCCCCCGCCCCTGGCCGCGCTGGAGGACGAGATCGTCCGCTGCAGGGCGTGCCCGCGGCTCGTGGCCTGGCGGGAGGAGGTCGCCGCCACCCGCCGGGCCGCCTTCCGCCACGAGGCCTACTGGGGTCGCCCGGTGCCCGGCTTCGGCGACCCCGACGCCCGGGTGGCCGTCGTCGGCCTGGCTCCCGCCGCCCACGGGGGCAACCGGACGGGGCGGGTCTTCACCGGGGACCGCAGCGGGGACTGGCTGTTCGCCGCCCTGCACCGGGCCGGCTTCGCCAACCAGCCGACCAGCGTCGGCCGCGACGACGGCCTCGAGCTGACGGGCGCGTGGGTCGCCGCCGCCGTGCGGTGCGCGCCCCCCGCCAACCGGCCGACCGTGGAGGAGCGGGACCGCTGCGTGCCGTTCCTCGAGCGGGAGCTGGCGCTGCTGGCGCAGGTGGCGGTGGTCGTGGCGCTCGGCGGCTTCGCCTGGGACGTCTGCTGCCGTCTGGAGGGCATCCGGCCGAAGCCGGCGTTCGGGCACGGCGCCGAGGCGAGGAGCGACCGCAGCGGCCGGACGCTGCTCGGCTGCTACCACCCGAGCCAGCAGAACACCTTCACGGGCAGGCTCACCGAGCCGATGCTCGATGCCGTGCTCGCCCGGGCGGCGTCGCTCTAGGAGCGCTCCACCAGCGGGCCCTCCGTCGGCCCGGCGCTCGGCACCCGGAACCAGAACACGGTGGCGGCATCGTCGGAGCGCACGCCGATCTCGCCGCCGTGGGCGCTGAGCAACGCCCGGCAGAGGAACAGACCCAGTCCGGTGCCGATCGAGGTGTCGGTCCGCTCGAACGGCTCGAAGAGCACGGCGGCGTCGGCGAAGGAGAGCCGCTTGCCGGCCACGGCCACCTCGACGGTGGCGACGACCTCGCCATCGGCCGCCTCGACGCAGACCGGTCCGTCGCCGGCGAGGCGGCGGGCGTGGGCGATCACCTCGGCCGCGACCTGCTCCAGTCGGGCGGCGTCACCGACGACGACCACGGGGCGCTCGCTGCGCAGCACGGCGGCATCCTGGGTCGAGCGGATCACCCCCTCGAGCAGCCCCCGCAGGTCCACCGGCCCGACGACGAGGCGGAGCTGGCCGCGGGCGACCGCCCCGGCGTCGAGGGCGTCGCGCGCGATGCGCTGGAGGTACCCGACCTGCCGGGCGATGACGGACAGGGCCGATTGGGTGACCGCCGGGGGGAGGTCGGCCGAACGGAGGGTCTCGACCCAGCCGCCGATGATCGTCAGGGGCGTGCGGAACTCGTGGGCGATGAGGGTGAGGAACCGGTCCCGCGCCTCGTAGGAGGTGGGATCCATCCGCCCGTCGAGGCGGAGCTTGCCGCCTTCGACGAACAGCTGCGTCCACTCCCGGACCTGCGCGGCGTCGACGCCGTGGTCGGCGGCGACCTGCTCGGCCGGGGAGCCTCGGAGCACCTCCAGTGCCGCCTCGACCCGTCTGTCCATGCTCCGACTCATGTCCCTGAGTGCGCGCCCTCGGCGCGGGTGCCGTCGTCTTACCCGCCGGCCGCTCCGGCCTCACGTGCCGCCGCCCTCGGCGTGCCCGGGCCGCGGGCACGGTAGCGTCCCGCCGTGCCGGAGCTACCGGAGGTCGAGCGCTACCGACGGCTGGCCGAGGGTGCTGTCGGCCGCCGCATCCGGGCGGTCGACGCCCCCGACGCTTGGATCCTGAAGGGGGGAGCGGATCCCGCCGCCCTGACCGACGCCCTCGTCGGCCGCCACTTCACGGCGGCTCGCCGCCGGGGCAAGCTGCTGATCCTCGACGTGGGCGGCGGCCCGTCGCTCGGCCTGCGCTTCGGGATGACCGGGCGCCTGCTGCTCGACGGCTCCCCCGGCGTGGAGGAGATGCTCTACGGACCGGCCGGCCTCGACCGGCGATGGGATCGCTTCGCCGTGGTCTTCGACGACGGCGGGGACCTGCGCCTGCAGGACCCGCGCCGCCTCGGGAGCGTGGAGCTCCACCCGGTGGAGGCGCGGCTGGGGCCGGACGCGCTGGCGGTGACCCGCGCCGAGCTCGGGGCGGCCCTGGCCGGCTCGGAGGTCCCGCTCAAGGCGCGGCTGCTCGACCAGCGTCGGGTCGCCGGGGTCGGCAACCTCAGCGGCGACGAGATCCTGTGGAAGGCCGGGCTCTCGCCCGTCCGCCCCGCCGGCTCGCTGTCGAGCGAGGAGGTCGGGCGCCTCTCGGCGGAGCTGCGTCGCGGGATGCGGCTGCTGCTGCGGCGGGGCGGCGCCCACACCGGTGACCTGGGGCCGCACCGCCGCCCCGGGGGCCGCTGCCCGCAGGACGGCACGCCGCTCGTGCGGGCGACGGTGGGCGGGCGCACCACCTGGTGGTGCCCGGCCCATCAACGCTGAGGTCGGGCCGGCCGGAGGAGCACGACGGCGAGGACGGCGGCGACCCCGGTGCAGACGGCGGCGCCGGCGAAGACGGTGTGCAGCTCCCGGAGCAGCGCCCCCGTCTCGAGCCGCTGGTAGGCGGCGCAGGTGACCTGCCCGCCGCAGACACGGGACGGCGGTGGGATGTGCGCCGCCGCCACGTAGAAGCGGTGCAGGGCGACGGCGGTGAGGGCCGAGATCCCGACGAGCATCCCGACCGTGCGGGCGACCACCACGAGGCTGGTCGCCAGACCGTGGAGGCGGTCGGGCACGGCGGCCAGGACGGCGGCGTTGACCGGGGCGAGGGCCAGCCCGAAGCCGAGCCCCGCCGCCACCAGCTCGACGTCGCTCGCACCGAAGGGCAGCCCCGGGAGGTCGGTGGCGAGCGCCGCCGCCGGCCACCCCGCCATCGTGCCGAACGCCGCGGTGGCGAGCGCCATCCCGGTGGCCGCCACCGCCGCCTCGCGGCCCGGGCGGCGGACGAGGGCGCCGCCGGCGACCGCCCCCACCGGCACGGCCACGAGGAAGCGCAGGAGCACCACCGCCGCGCCGAGCTGCGAGTTGGGGTCGACCGTGGCGCGAGCGAAGAACGGGACGTCGACGAGGGCCGCCATGAGACCTGCGCCGGCGGCCAGGTTGAGGGCACACGCACCCCACGAGCGCCGTGGGCGCAGGGCCGCAGGGTCGAGCAGCGGCGCCGCTGCGCGCCGTTGGCGCCACACCAGCGCCGCGGTCAGCACCACCGCCACCGGGACGAGGACCGGCGCGCTCGAGGCGATCACCTGCCGGCTGGCGTCGGTGGTGGAGAAGGCCACCACGACGCACGCCAGCACGCCGGCGAGCAGGGCGGCGCCCGGCAGGTCGACGGCGCCGAGCGTGCGGGGGGCGGCCCGCACCGCCAGCAGCGGGCGGACGAAACGGGCCCCGGCCGCCTCCCAGACGACGAAGCCGATCAGTGCGCCGAAGCCCACGAGGGCGATCGGGGTCGACAGCACCGACCAGCCGCCCGACCCGAGCTCGGGTGCGTACAGCTCGCCGGTGGTGACCCCGTCGGCGAGCCCCGGCGGTGCCGCCAGGGCGAGGGCCAGGGCGGCGACGCCCACGGCCAGGAGGCAGCCGCCGGGGACGTCCCGCCGCCCGCCCGGCGACGCCACGGGCGGGCGGGGCCGCGTCCGGGGGCCGAAGCCGAGGGCGACCAGGGCGGCGAGGGGCACGTTGAGCCAGAAGATCCAGCGCCACCCGGCCAGGGCCACGATCGCCGCCCCGTAGAGCGGTCCCAGCACGCTGCCGAGCTCCTGGACGGCGCCGACGACCCCGAGCGGCAGACCGCGTCGCTCGACCGGCCAGGCGTCGGCGACGAGGGCCAGGGTCACCGGCACCATCCCGCCGCCGCCGAGGCCGGCGATCGCCCGCCCGGCAACGACCAGGCCCAGGGAGTGGGCGGTGGCGGTCACCACCGATCCGGTGGCGAAGGCGGCGAGGCAGCCGACCAGCACGGGCCGCCGCCCGGCGACGTCGGAGAGGCGACCGAGCAGCGGCAGGACGGCGACGTAGCCGAGCAGGTAGCCGCTCACGATGGGCGTGGCGCGCTGGAGGTCCTGGATGCCGAGCCCGAGGCCCCCCATGATCGCCGGCAGGGCGACCACGACGACGTAGGTGTCTGCGGCGGCGACGAGGACGCCGGTGGCCGCGAAGCCCAGCCGGCGCCGGGAACCGGTCGCGACCGCGGCGGTCCGCACGGTCAGGCGGGGGGCGAGATGCGCACGTGCCGCCCGTAGCCGGTGAGCGTCACCACGTAGTGGGCGGAGCGGGTCGCCTGGGTGAACGGCCCGGCGAGCGTCACCCGGCGGACCTGGTGCGAGGCGGGATCGATCGCCACGGTGAGCCGCACGGGGCGGGAGGGGTTGGCGTCGGGGAGCACGGGGATCTCCGAGCCGGCCACCGTCCCCGACACCACGTCCAGCAGCTCACCGTCGAGGCGGATGCTCGGCTGGTAGTGGGCGGTGCCGGCCATGTCGGTGAGGAGGCTGGTGAGCCCGTGGTGCGCCGAGAGGAGCGCCGCCGGATCCGTGAGGCCGAACCGGCCGGGCGACACGCGGCTGTAGGCGGTCTGGAAGGGCAGGACCGCCCAGAAGCGCGCGCCGACGGCGAGCACCTTGACGTTGACGTCGAGCCCCGAGGCGCTGACCTGGAAGGTGCCCTTCAACGACTGCGGTCGGGCCAGCTCGCCGCTCCCGCCGACGAGGTCGATGCCCTTCCCCGCCACGCCGCTGCTGGTCAGCGCGAACTGCACGGCGGGCGCCTTGTCCAGGGTGGTGCGGGCCTCGCCGAGCAGGGCGGTGGCCGACGGGCGGGAGCTGCTCGCGCAGGACGCGCAGGCGGCGGCCACGGCGAGCACGGCCGCAGGGGCGAGAAGCCGTCGGAGCGCTGGCATCGGGCCGCGACCCTACCGCTGCCCCTCCGGGCGGCCCGGGCACGGGCCAGCGGGCGGCCGGCGGGCCCGGCTCCGGCCGCTCAGGCGGGCGGTCCGGCCACCAGGGTGACGGTCGCGGCGCGGGTCCGGCCGTAACCGTCACGCCAGGTCACCCGGGCGGGCGTCCCGGGGCGATGGTGTTGGAGGAGGAGCTGCAGGTCGAACGGGCTGGTCACGGCCCGGCCGTCGAGCGACAGCAGGACGTCCCCGGGCCGGAGCCCGGCGGCGTGCGCCCCGCCTGCCGGGGGGACGGCGAGGACGACGACCAGCTGGTGGGACGGCGCCGTGGAGGGCAGCGCCCCCACCTCGACACCGAGCGAGGCGGTCGGCCCGATGTGAACCTGGGGGGTCGCTCGGCCCTGCTCGATGCGGCCGGCGACGGCGCGGGCGCGGGCGGCGGGGATGGCGTAGCCGCCGCCTTCCCCCGCCCCCTCGCCGGTGGTCGCGGTCACCATGCCCACCACGGCGGCCCCCGCCACCACCAGGGGGCCGCCGGACTCGCCGAAGAGCACCGGCGCATCGGTCCGGATGAGATCGGTCAGGCGTTCCGAGAGGCCCGATGACTCCTCGGAGGCGGTGACCGTGCGGTGGAGGCCGGTCACCTTGCCGGTGCCGCAGCTCGGCGCGCCCCCGGCGCCCCCGGCGTTGCCGATGACCGCGACCGGCGTGCCGACCGTCAGCGCCCCGGAGCTTGCGAACGTCACCCACCGCAGGTGGCGGGCGCCCTCGAGCTGGAGCAGGGCGGTGTCGGCCCCCACGTCGTAGCCCACGACCCGCACCCGGTACCGCCGGTGGTTGCCGACGTCGACGGCGGTGACGGCGCTCGCCCCGTCGATCACGTGGTTGTTGGTGAGCACCTCGCCGGTGGGAGTCAGCACCATGCCGGTGCCGGCAGCGAAGCCGTGGCCGCCGGCGAGGTCGACGTCGAGTCGACGAGCGCGGGATCGACGGCCCGCTCGAGGGCGCTGGGGGAGCGATGACTCCCGCAGGAGACGGCACGCCGGGAGGTCGGCGCCCCTGCGGCGAAGGCGACGGCGACGGAGGCGCCCACCGTCACGGCGGCACCGACCACCGGCAGGATGATCCGCCGGCGGCGCCGAGGCGGTCCCGGTTCGCCCACCTCGTCGCTGCCCGGTCGACCGCTCGGGTGCGCTCTCGCCGGTCCGGACCGTCCCGGCCGGGTTCAGGCCGAGAGGATCTTGGCCTTCTGGGCGGCGAGCTCCTCGTCGGTCAGGACTCCCTGGGCGTGCAGCTCGCCCAGCGCCTTCAGCTGCGCCACGGGGTCGGGCGGTGGGCTCGCCGCCGCTTGCTGGTCCTGCTGGGGCGCGGGCGCCTGCTGGTCGTCGCTCGCTCCGCGGTTGGCCTGCCGCCGGGAGACCCGGTTGGAGACGGCGGTCGCGGTCCCGGCGACGACCGCCGTGCGGGCGACGCCACGCAGAAGTCGGGGCATGCTTGTCCTCCTCGGTCGGTCAGGCTTGTGCGGTCTCGGTGGCGTCGAGTGCCGCCGCCACCTCGTCGAGCGGGATGTAGCCGGCGGCGACGACCTCGGCGCCACCGCGCCGGAGGGCGCTGGTGAAGGCCGCCGCCCAGCGGTTCTCGAAGACCAGGATCCCGGCCGACGACCCCGGCTCGATCACCCCGGCCGCCTCCCCCAGGTCGCTCTCGTCGATCAGGCCGGAGGACGCACCCTCGAACAGCGCGAGGGTCGCGAGGTCGTCGCTGGCGAGGTCGGAGATCTCGAGGGCGCGGATCGAGCCGTCGTCGCTCCTGGTGACGAAGCGGAAGTCCAGGACCCGGACGAGGCCCCGGTCGACGAGGTCCAACAGGATCCGCAGCCCGTCGCCGGTCATCGTGTTGCGCGGGTACTCGACGACCAGATAGCTGATCGGCCCCATCGATGCGTCGTCGCTCACCATCGCTCCCGGTTCGAGGGTTCTCGCCGGGCACCGTACGGCCCGCCGCCGCCATCCGGGCCACCCGGTCGGGGTGAAGGGCCCCGGCCTCCGAGTGACCCACCCATCGGGTGAGGTCTGGTCCCTTCCCGCTGCGCAGCGTTTGGGCATGGACCACACAGCGGGGAGGTGAGCGAGCCGTGGCCGTGACCGCAACTCCTGCGGGCAGGGCACCCGAGCGAGGGGCCCCCTGGTACGCCCGCCCGGCGGACGAGGTGGCGGCCGCGCTCGGCGTCGACCCGAAGGTCGGGCTCCCGGCGGACCGAGCGGTCGAGTTGCTGGCATCGCAGGGGCCCAATGCCCTGCCCGAGGAGAAGCCTGTTCCCGGTTGGCGGCGCTTCCTCGACGAGTACCGGGCCTACATGCAACTCATCCTGTCGGCGGCGGCGGTCGTGTCCCTGGTGATCGGGCAGTGGACGACGGCGGTGGTGCTGGTGGTCCTCACCGTGTTCAACGCCGTGGCCGGGATGCGACAGGAGGGCAAGGCGGAGAGCGCGAATGAACGCGCTGCGGTCGATGATGAAGCCGACCGCCCGGGTGCGTCGTGGCGGCGTGGAATCGGAGCAGCCGGCCGAGAGCCTCGTCGTGGGTGACGTGGTGCTGCTCAGCGCCGGCGACCAGGTCCCCGCGGACGGTCGCATCCTGGAGGCCAGCTCCCTGCAGATCGACGAGTCGGCGCTCACCGGCGAGAGCGTCCTCGCGGCCAAGGAGAGCGGGCCGATCCCCTCCGATGGGCTCGCACCCGGCGACCAGCGAAACATGGCCTTCATGAACTGCCCGGTGACGCACGGCAGCGGCCTCATGGTGGTGACCGGCACCGGGGCCGGGACCGAGTTGGGGAGGATCTCGGGCCTGTTGCAGGCCACCCGCAAGGAGCAGTCCCCCCTGACCCGGGAGCTCAACACCCTGAGCTTGTGGATCGTGGCCGCCGCCGGCATCACGATGATGGTGATGTTCGTCTCCGGCCGATCCCGGGGCCAGACGTGGGATGCGCTGTTCATCAGCGCCGTCTCACTGGCGATCGCCGCCATACCCGAGGCGCTCCCCACGGTCACCCAGGTCATCCTCTCCGTCGGCAGCGTCGAGCTCGCCGGGCGCCACGCCATCGTGAAGGACCTGCCGTCGGTCGAGACACTCGGCTTCACCTCGGCGATCAACTCCGACAAGACCGGCACCCTCACGTTGAACCAGATGACAGCGGTCGAGGTGGTCGGTCCCCGTGACCGCTACACCGTGTCCGGTAACTGCTACGGCCTCGACGGCACGGTCACCCACGTCGCCGGGGAGTCACCGGTGATCGACCAGGTGGGGCTGCCAACGACGCCCGGCTGGTCGACGGGCGCGTGGTCGGCGACCCGCCGGAGGGAGCGCTGCTGGTCCTCGCGCACAAGGCCGGGCTGGGTGTCGAGGCGACACAGGCTCGCTTCCCGCGCCTGGCGGACGCTGCCGTTCGACCCGAGCTACAAGCTGATGGCGACGTTCAACTCGGCGTCGGGACCGTCCGGCGAGCCGGTCGTGCGCTGCTTCGTGAAGGGGGCGGGTCCGGCGGTCCTGAGCCGGTCCTCCACCCCGCCCCAGCCCGGCGACCCGAGCCGGTCGGACGGGCAGCTCGCCCGGCGGGCCGAGGCGGAGACGGAGCGCTTGGAACGCCAGGGCATGCGCGTCATGGCGGCCGCGACCCGGGACCTCGACCCGGCCCCCTTCGACCCGGCGGGCGACCTCCTGGCCTACGTGACGGATCGGCGCCTGACGGGCCTCGTGGGCATGGTCGACCCGCCCCGTGCCGAGTCGAAGGCGGCGGTGGCGAGCGCCCAGGCCGCCCACATCCGGGTCCGGATGGTCACCGGGGACGACGTGATCACCGGTGCCGCCGTCGCGGCGCAGGTCGGCATCCCCGGCGAGGCCGTCCTCGGCGCCGAGCTCGCCGCCATGTCCGAGCAGGAGCGGCTCGCCCGCATGGACGGGATCGGGGTCGTCGGGCGGGTGGCCCCGGAGCACAAGGTGCTGCTGGCCGACACGCTGAAGAAGCGGGGCGACGTGGTGGCGATGACCGGCGACGGCGTCAATGACGCCCCGGCGATCAAGGCTGCCGACATCGGGATCGCCATGGGCAGCGGCACCGACGTGGCCAAGAACGCCGGGCGCCTGATCCTCTCCGACGACAACTTCGCCACCATCGTCTACGCCGTCGAGCAGGGGAGGAAGATCTTCGACAACCTCACGAAGTACGTCCGCTTCGTGCTGCTGCTGCTCGTGGCGTTCGTGCTGTCGTTCCTCGGGGCGACGATCTTCGCCATCGCCGCCGGGGAGCCGTTCAACCCCGCGCAGGTGCTGTGGATCCACTTCCTGGTCAACGCCCCCTTCGGTTTCGCCCTCGGCTTCGACGAGGAGAGCCCCGGGCTGATGGCACGCACCCCCCGACCCCGGGGGCATTCCCTGCTCACGAGGCCGCTCCTGACGACCGTCGGCCTGGTCGGGCTGGCGATCGCCGCCGGCAACCTCGCGCTCATCCAACTCGGGAAGTCGCAGTTCGGCGACGTCGCGATCGGCTCCTCCATCGCCTTCACGTCGTTCGCTTTCATGCTGATCGTGGCGGCCTTCGAGTCCCGCAGCGAGACGGCGACGGTGTTCACCACGGCGACGTTCAGCAGCAAGCAGATGAACCGGGCGGCCATCGGGGAGTTCGTCGTGGCCGTGCTGACGACCCAGATGGACGCCTTGCGGCGGATCCTCGGCACCGTGGACCTGTCCATGAAGGAGTTCCGGTGGAGCCTCCTGCCGCCGCTCGGGCTGCTCGCCCTCTGGGAGCTGGGGAAGTGGCTGGCGCGGCGGCGGGCGGCGCACCGCCCTGCCGCCCTGGGCGCTCCGGCGTCGGGACCCTCTCCGGGACCGGTCGGACCGTGACGACGGTGTTCGTGTGCGCGGACGGGTCACCCGCCGGGCAGGACGCAGCGGCGTGGGCCGAGGCCCTCGCCGCATCGACGGGGGCGGACCTGATCGTGGACGAGGTGGAACGGCTCGGGTCGCTCGCGTCGCCGCCGGACCTGGTGGTGGTCGGCGCGGCCGCCGGGCAGTGGTACCCGGCGCTCCACCTGGACCAGCCGGCGCACGCCCTCGTCGCCCGCGCCGGCTGGCCGCTCGCCGTGGTGCCCGGCGGGGCTTCCCCCGGGGTGGGGCACCTCGTGGTCGGGGTGGACGGCACGCCGGCCAGCCTCGACGCGCTCGCCTGGGCGGCAGGGCTGGCCGCAGCGCTCGGCGCCGACCTCACGCTCGTGCACGCGCGCCCGACCCGCCCGAGCCGCGACGCGGCCCGCGACCGGGCCGGGGGGCAGGCCGAGGGGCTGTTGGCCTGGGCGGCGCCCGTACTCGCCCGGGGGGGCCGCCCGGAGCTGCGTGAGGCGGACGGCGATCCCGTCGGCCCGCTGCGCCGGGCCGGTGGTGAGCGCCCGCGTTCGGTGATCGTCCTCGGCGGCCGGCCGGTCGACGGCACCCACCACCACGCCGTCGGGTCGGTCGGGCTGCGGATCCTCGACCACCTGTTCGTGCCCGTCGCGGTGGTCCCGCCCGGGACCCGGTCGCCTGCTCCCCCCGCCGGGCCGGGTGCCGGTCCCACGGGTCCGGGCCGAGTAGACAGAGGCGGGTGATCGATGCGTCGGCGGTGTCGCGGGCGGACCCACTGTGGATGCGGGACTGCCGCGCCTATGTCGTGCAGGCCGATCTGGACGAGGAGTGCCGCCGGCGCCTGGCGGAGGCCCAGGACCGGCTCGCGGGCGTCCTGCCCGGCAGCGTGGTCTGCCCGCCCGCTTCGCTGCACGTGAGCGTGGCCGTCCTGCTCTCGGTGCGGCGCGACTACCCGGCGCCGAAGGATGCCCTCTGGGCGCAGTGGGGCAGCCGGTGGTGCGATCAGCTGCGGGCGCTCGCCGAGGGCTTCGCGCCCTTCGAGCTCCGCTTCGAGCGCCTGGAGGTCAGCGAGGCGGCGGTCATCGCCCTGGCGGGCCCCGTCGCCGCCGTGGAGTCGCTGCGGCGCCGCGCCGCTGCGCTCCAGCGGGACGCCGGTCTCGTGGCGTACCAGCCCTCCATCGTCCACTGCACCCTGCTGCGGTACGGGACGACGGGGCTGCAGCTCGACGAGCTCGGCCGGGTCGCCCACGCCACCCCCGTGCGGGCCCGGACCGTCGTGACCCACCTGACGGTCCGGCGGGAGCTGGTCTACCCGAGCGTCGTCTCCGAGGCCGTCGACCGGTTCGACCTGTGGGGGCGGTTGCCGGACGAGGGCCGCCGGCCGCCGCTGCGGGCCGCGGCCCGGTAGCCTCGGGCCGGACCATCCGGGTCACCAGAGGAGGGCGTGGGTCCGTGACGCGCCGTGCGCCGGGAGCGCTCGAGGCCGAGGTGATGGGGGTGCTGTGGGCGGCCCAGGATCCGCTGTCCCCCGAGCAGGTGCGCCAGCAGCTCCCCGGTGACCTCGCCTACACGACGGTGATGACGATCCTCGTCCGCCTGGTCGAGAAGGGGGCGGTGGTCCGGAGGCCGGCAGGTCGCGGGTACGTCTACGAGCCGTGCCTCGACCAGGCCGGCCTGACAGCCCAGCGGATGCGGTCGCTGCTCGAGAGCGAGCACGACCCCGCCGGTGTGCTCAGCCGCTTCGTCGAGGGCCTCGACGCCCGCTCGGAGGCGGCGCTGCGCCGGGCGCTCGGAAGGCGGCCCCGGCCGTGAGCATCCCCGTCGAGGCGTGGTCCGCCGTCCCGCTGGCCAGCTCGGTCGCCTTCGGCCTGCTCGCCCCGCCGATGAGCCGCCGGCTGCCGCCGCGCGCCGCGACCTGGCTGCTGTCGGCCGGCTCCGTGCTGCTCGCGACCAGCAGCGTCGCCGTGCTCGGCCTGATCGTCGTGAGCGTCGCCGGCGCACTCCCGGTCGTGGCCTGGCTCGGCCACTGGTCCGCCGCCCGCGTCGCCGCCATCGAGCCGTTCGACCCGAAGACGGCGATGGTCGCCGCCGCCGGCCTGCTGGTCGAGGCGTGCCTGTCGGGGTGGGTGGCGTGGCGGCGGGGGAGGCGGCTCCTGGCGGCGTGGAGCGCCTGCCGGGCGTGCGCGAGTCCCCTCGTCGTGCTGCCCGACCGCTCACCCCACGCCTTCGCCCTTCCGGGGTGGCCCGGGAGGATCGTCGCCACCACGGGGCTGCTCGAAGCCTGCACCGCCGAGGAGCGGCGGGCGGTCCTCGCCCACGAGCAGGCCCACCTCGACGCCCGGCACGACCTGCACCTGGCCGCCGTCGCGATCGCTGCCGCCCTCGATCCCGCACTGGCCCGCGTCCCCCGCGCCGCCCGCCTGGCCAGCGAACGCTGGGCCGACGAGTCGGCGGCGAGGGCGACCGGTGACCGGCGGGTGGTGGCCGACGCCATCGGCCGCGTGGCCCGGGTGCGGCCCCCGGCCGACGGGATGTTCGCCGCCCTGCCGTTCGGGGCCAGCCACGCGGAGCAGCGCGTCCTCGCCCTCCTGCGCCGGCCCCCGCGCCTGCGGGCCGTCCCCGCCGGCGTGCTCGCCGGTCTGGGTGTCGCTGCCGGCCTGTCGGCGCTCGTCGCCGCCCACGACATCGCCCAGGTCTTCGAGGCGGCTCGCCGGGTGTCCCTGGTGGTCACCGGCCGCTAGTAGCGCCGGCCGGGGGGGTGCCGGGGCGGTCGCTACTCGAAGCTCTCGGCGCTGCGCCGTCCCGCCGAGGACCGGCGCGACCGCGACCGGCCGACCTGCTCGGATCCGGCGGCGCGCTCCCGGGCGGCGGCCGCCTTGGCCGCCAACGAGCCCGGCACGACCGGGGCGACCGGACGCGCCGGGCGTGCCGGCCGCCCCAGGCCGGCGCCCCGGGGCTCGCCGTCGCCCGCGACGGCGTCCGGGGCGGCCCTCCGGCGGGCGGCCCGCTTGTAGGCCTTCCAGCGGTGCCAGATCACGGCGGCGACGGCGACGACGACCGCCGCCCCGAGCAGGTAGCCGGCGTCGCTGAAACCCTTCATCACCGATCGCCAACTGCCCCCGATGCCGTACCCGATGAGCGCCATCGCCGCGTCCCAGAGGAGGGACCCGGCCACCGTCAGCACCCCGAAGCGCACCAGTGGCACCTCGGCCACGCCCGCAGGGACGGCGACGAAGTTGCGGATCACCGGCAGCAGCCGGCTGCCGAACACGCCGAAGCGCTCGTGGCGCTGGTACCACCCCTCGGCCCGGTCGAGGTCCTCGGGCGTCATCAGGACGTACCGGCCGTAGCGCTCGACGAAGGGGCGGCCGCCGAAATAGCCGATGGCCCAGGCGATGTAGGCGCCCACGACCTCGCCGGCCGCTCCAGCAATGATCACCCCGGGGAGGGACAGCTTGCCCTCGGCCGCCAGCACCCCGGCGAAGCCCAGCGTCAGCTCCGAGGAGGTGGGCACGCAGCACGACTGCAACACCGAGAGCAGGAAGATGGCGACGTAGCCGGAGGTGGCCACGAAGTG
>DASSZM010000042.1:0-11783 GCA_035702855.1 Acidimicrobiales bacterium
GGCGCGGGGCCTGCCGGCCGTGCGCAGCCTGTCCCCCTACCTCGACTCGCTGGCGGCGTGGGGAGCGTCGCACAGCACCGACCCCCCGCTGCCCGCCGGCCGCGGTGGGGGCTCCAACTGGGCCGGCGGGGTCCGCTCCACGCTGCTCAGCACGTTCCTCTGGCTCTACGACGACGGGCCCGGCTCCATGAACATCGACTGCCCGACGGCGGGGGCGGCCGGCTGCTGGGGCCACCGGCGCAACATCCTCGCCACCTACGCCAACCTCGAGCTCATGGGCGCCTCCTCCGAGGGGCCCTCCCTGGCGATGCTGGTCGTCGCCGGCGGTGGCCTCTCCCGGACCGGGCCGACCTGGGGCGCCATCGCCGCCCACATCCCGGTCCATCTCTCCGCCCGCTCCGTCACCGCGGCGGCGCTCCCGCGCCACGTGACCGGTCGCCACGTCACCGTCTGGGGCACCGCAAGCACGACCCTCGTCCGTGCGTCCATCGCCGGCGGCGGGGGAGCATGGCACCTGGTCCGCACGACCTGCCGCGTCGGCGCCGGGCAGTACTGCAACCTCTGGTTCGCCTACCGGCCGACCACCGGGGCGGCGTCGTCGGCCCGGTTGGTGGTCCAGGGCGCCGGCGGGCGGCAGTTCGTCGCCCTGCACGGGCGGCCCTGAGGGCCGGGCGGGTCGCCCCTGCCGGGCGGGTCGCCCCTGCCGGGCCCGCCTGCCGGGCCCGCCTGGCCGGTTGCCAGCCTGCCGCCATTCGGTCCGCTGTGCGCGCCCGGCGCGCTGGTGAAGACGCGTTATGTGGGCCTGCGCCGACGGTTCTGGGGGTTTTTGGTGTAACTGGGGGTCCGAGCCCGACTTGGGGGGCCCAGCGCGCCCTCCGCAGCACTCAAAACACCCCCAACTCGGGCCCCCACCCCCAAGTCGCCCTCCCACCCCCAACTCGGGCCCCCAGGTCGCCCCCCACCCCCAGGTCGCCCCGCACCCCCAGGTCGCCCCCGCACCCCAACTCGGCGTCGCACGCGAAGGCGCGACACCCGCCGTGACCCGGACCGGCCGGCAACCCGACCCGGCGGGCGACCAGAGCCCACAGGGCGATCCGGACCCACCGGCGCACCGGCCGGCGGGTGGCCGCTACGCCGCCGCGCCGCTCGCCAGCGGGAACTCGATCCCGGTGAGGCGCTCCGAGAGCTCCCACAACCTGCGGGCGGTGCCGTCATCGCTCGCCGCAGCGGCGCGCCCGACGACCTTCGGCGCCCCTCGCTGTTCCATCAACCCGCAGGGCCCGATGTAGGTCCGCCCCGGCAGCTCCTGCGTGGCGGCGTAGAGGGTCGGCAGCGCGCCGTCGGCTGCGCTCTGTGCCAGCAGCCGGGTCGCCAGCGCGGACACGCCGTTGGCGAGGGGGTTGGCCATCCTCGTCTGGAGGTTGGTGGCGGCGTACCCGGGATGGGCGGCCACCGCCCGCAGAGGGGAGCCCGCCTCGTCGAGCCGGCGTTGCAGCTCCCACACGAAGAGCAGGTTGGCCAGCTTCGACTGGCCGTAGGCGCCCCAGGACCGGTAGCGCCGGCGCTCCCAGTTGGGGTCGTCGAGGTCGATCCTGCCCATGCGGTGCGCGGCGGAGGACACCACGACGACCCGGTCCGTCAGCTTCGGGAGCAGCAGGTTGGTCAGCGCGAAGTGGCCCAGGTGGTTGGTGCCGAACTGCAGCTCGAAGCCGTCCTTCGTGCGGCGCTCCGGGGTCAACATGACCCCGGCGTTGTCGACGAGCACGTCGAGGGTCCCCTCCCAGGCCTCGGCGAAGGCGCGAACCGACGCGAGGTCGGCCAGGTCGAGGCGGCGTACCTCCACCGACCCGGGCATGCCGGCGGCCGCCTCCCGCCCCTTGGCCTCGTCGCGCACCGCGAGGGTCACGGCGGCGCCGTGCCGGGCGAGTTCGGTGGCGGTCACCCGCCCGAGGCCACTGTTGGCGCCCGTCACCACGATGCGACGGCCGCTCTGGTCGGGAATGTCCTCCGCGCTCCAGCCCATGCCCCGAGCGTAGGTGCGCCGACGCGCTACGCCACTGCCACCGCCCCGAGTACCGAGCACAGAGCCCCCGGCACCGAGCCCCCGGCACCGAGCCCGGCACCGAGCCCGGCCCACCCCAGCACCCGGCGGCTCGGGCGCGTGGGCGCGTGGGCGTGGGTGGAGCGGCTCAGCCGATCCACGCCTCGTAGGCGCCGAGCGCCTGACCGAAGGCCGCCCGTAGCCGCTCCCGGAGCGCACCGATCCGGTCGGCGTCTCGCGGCACCTGGCGCCGCCGGTCGGCCACCGCAGCCTCGTCGGCGTAGAGACGCTTGTTGACCTCGACCTGGACGGCGTCCACGGCCGCCACCCCGGCGAAGCGTCGCACGATCCACCCCCCGGTGAAGCGCCGGTTCCGGGTGACCCGGAACCCGGCGTCGGCCAGGGCCGCCTCGAGGAG
The DNA here is from genome assembly GCA_035702855.1 of Acidimicrobiales bacterium. Classification (GTDB taxonomy): domain Bacteria; phylum Actinomycetota; class Acidimicrobiia; order Acidimicrobiales; family Palsa-688; genus JAKAQB01. The sequence continues at coordinate 2,460 of DASSZM010000042.1, forward strand.
CATGACCACCTCACCGGGGGCGGTCGAGCCGTGGGCGTCGCCGAGGACGACGTCGGTGTCGAGGGGGACCCCGAAACTGTGGAGGTCGAGCAGCAGCACCCGGTCGGTCGCCGCCAGCTGGGTCGCCAGCGCGTCGTCCAACGCCCGGTGGTAGGCGGTGTGGGCGACGGCGATCCGCTCGGCGACGGCGTCGGGCGGGAGGTCGGCGGCGTAGAGGGGCCGCCACCCGTCGGTGGACGCCACGATCCCCCGCGGGAACGGTCCGAACGTCGGCGCTGCCAGGTCCCGGTTGGGGTCGGCGACGTAGCGGCTGAGCGCTGCCTCGACGACCGTCGCGCCGAGCTCGGCGACGAAGCCGTACACCTCGGGTGTGTACGCGTCGCTCCGCAGGCCCTCGGTGAGGAGCATCTGGGAGGCGAAGCGCTCGGGGATGAGGTCCGACCCGTGAGGGATGGATGCCACGAACGGTCGGGCGGCTCCCAGGGGAGGCCGCACGCGAACACCCGAAGTGACCGTCTCCTGCGGGAGTGGGCCTCCGGCGTCCCCTCCGTCCCCGGTGCCCCTGCAGCTGGTCATGGCTCCTCCCGTGCGCGCCGCCGACGGTACCAACGGCGCCAGCCCGCCCATCCCCGGGGAGCCGACATGGGCCCCACGGGTCAGCCCGGCCTCCGACCCCACGCCGACCCCCCGCCGACCCGACGCGCCCGCTCCCGGCCGCTCACCCGCCGTGCTGGGGCGCCCGACCCGGCCGCTCACCCGCCGGGGCAGGCACCGGCAGCCAACGGCAGCGTCGCCCGCACGACGGTCCCCCGGCGGCGACCGGCCGACACCTCCACCCGGCCACCCACCAGCTCGGCCCGCTCGGCCATGCCCCGCAGCCCCAGCCCGCCCGCTCCGCTCCCCGCAGCCGGCGGCGGCGCCGGACCCAAACCCCCCTCGCAGCGAGGACCGACCTCCCCGCCGGGATCCTGCACCGCCCCGGAACCCGCCACCCACCGCGAACCCCCCCATCGCGGATCCCCCGCCAGTCCCCGCCCGTCGTCGGCGACGACCAGCTCGAGCGCCGCCGCCCGGAAGCGGCAGGTGACCGTGACACTGGTGGCCCCCGCATGCCGCTCGACGTTGGTGAGGGCCTCCTGGCCGATGCGGAACGCCGCCAGCTCGACCTCCGCCCCGAGGCGTCGCACCCGGCCGTCGACGATCAGGTGCGAGCGGATGCCGGACCTGGCAGGTATCGCCTCGACCAGCCGCCGGAGGGTCGGGACGAGACCGAGGTGCTCGAGGGCGGGGGGTCGCAGCCCGCGCAGGAGGTCCCGCAGTTCCTCCACCGCCAGCTCGGCAACGGCACGGGAGTCGGCGAGGCCGCTCCGGGCCGTGTCCGGCAGGCCCGGTGTCTCGTCGACGCGGTCGAGCTGCCGGCACAGCTGGACCAAACGCTGGACCGGCCCGTCGTGGATCTCCTGGGCGACCCGGCGCCGCTCCTCCTCCTGCGCCCGCAGGAGCTGGCGGGCGAAGGTCCTCGCCTCCCGCTCCTTTCGTCGCTGGGCGTCGACCTCCTCGAGGACGACCTGCTGGCGGGCGTTGCCGGATCGCCCGGCGAGGCGACGCGTCACCAGCCGGTACTCCCCCGGGGCGGACGGGACGCTGACGGTGGCGCCGTCGGTGAGCTCGCCGGCATCGACCCCGAGCACGCTCGCGAGGGGACGGCCGGCGGCCGGCGCCGGGTGGGCCGACAGGAGCTGGCGGGCGGCGGCGTTGAGCTCGAGCACCCGGTCGGAGGCGTCGAGGAGGAAGACGGGCTGGGCGCCGATCTCGAACAGCGAGAAGTAGCGGCTGCGGGCGTCGTGCTCCACCGACACCCGCCAGGCCACGAACAGGGCGACGGCGTCGAGCAGGACGAGCATCACCACGTCCGACGCGGCGTCGGCGAGGCGCCGGTTGACCAGGTCGACGCTCAGGTCGCCACCGATCACGAGGAGGCTGACCCCCGCGGCGGTGGCCAGGGACCCGGGGACGCCGAAGTTGAGAGCGGCGTAGAGGATGGGGGCGAGGAAGAGCGCCTCCACCGCCAGGTCGGTGACCCGGCCGGCGGCAGAGGAGCCGCTCGGCCCGGTGAGGACCTCGTTGGCGACGAAGATCGCCACCACCAGCCCCTGCACCAGCCAGAACCGCGGGTCGACGGCACCGCGCCGCCACGGAGCGATGCGGTCGGCCGCCGCGACCCCGCCCGACCGCACCCCCGCCGGGACCCCGCCGGCGCCGCCCACGGCTCAGGCTCCCGGCTCGGCCGCCGGGTGCCGGACCAGCGCGTGGCGGAGGGCGTAGAGCACCACGCCGGTCCGGGACCGGGCGTCGCACTTGTCGAAGATGTGCTGCAGGTGGGTCTCGACGGTACGGCGGCTGATCCGGAGGCGTTCGGCGATCTGCTGGTTGGTGAGGCCGTCGACGAGGAGCTCGACCACGTCCCGCTCGCGCTCGGTGAGCACGGGCCCGCCCAGCGCCGGCCCACCCGACCCCGGCCCCCCCGACCCGGGCCCACCCCACGCCGGCCGACCGAGCGCCGGCCCCGGCTCGGGGAGGGCGGCGGCACCCCCTCGGCGCGGCGCGGACGGCGCCACGCCGGCGCCGAGGACGGTGCTGCCCGACGCCACCGCCCTCACGGCGTCCGCCAGCTGCTCCGGCCGGGCCGTCTTCGGCAGGTACCCGGCGACGCCGGCGTCGAGCATGGCGTCGACGTACTCCGGGTCGGCGAAGGCCGACAGCACGAGCACGCTCGTCGACGGGCACCGCTGCCGGAGCTCGCGGGCCACCTCCACGCCGCTCGCGCCGGGCAGGAACAGGTCGAGGAGCACGACGTCGGGTTGCTCGGCCGCGATCGCCGCCACCGCGGTGTCCCCACGGTCGACCTCGGCCACGACGGCGAAGTGCCCGTGTTCCTCGAGGATCCGCCTGGTCCCCTCCCGGGTGACGGCGTGGTCGTCGACGAGCACGACCGTGATCGGCCGGCTCACCACTAGCGGGGCGGCACTCACCGGTCGGGCCCCCCGGAGCGCAGGGCGGCCTCACCGGCGAGGAGCCGGGCGGCCAGCACCTCGACCGACCCACGCCGGCGGTGCCGGCCGAAGGCCGCCTCGGCGACGACGGACCCTCCCTTTGCCTCGACGTCCCTGCGGAGGCGGCCGAGGGCGCCCTTCGGGTCCACGCCGTAGGTGCAGTAGAGGGCGAACCGGGTGGCGCCGAGCGTCGGCTGGCGGGCGAGCCAGGCCGTGGTCGCCCGGGCGGGGCGCACGCCGGCCACGACCAGTCCCTCGACCCAGGTGCCGAGCACCACGAGGTCGGCGGCAGCGACGTCGGCAAGCGTGACGTCCCGCAGCGGCATGCTGCGCGCCTGGGCCCCGCGGGCGCCGAGCGCCGCGGCCAGCTCCCGCCCGACGCCCTCGGTGCGGCCGCCCCGGCTCTCGTAGGCCACCAGCACCCGCGGACCGGCGTCGTCGGCGGCCGGGCGGCCGGGTCGGCGCACCCGCCGCTCCACGGCGGAACGGGCGGCCCGCCGGCCCTGGGCCATGGCCTCGACGACCGTCGACGGGCCGACGAGGGCGTCACCGGCGACGAACAGCCGGTCGGCGACGCCGAGGGCGGCCGCGGTCTGGGCGGTCTCCCGGCCGAGGACGAGCTGCCCGATCGGCTGGTGGCGGGCGAAGGCAGGTGCTCCGGCGGCGAGCAGGCCACTCGCCTGCACCTCCCGCGCCGGCAGGCCCGTCGCCCGCCGGGCCAGCGGCGTGGCGCCGGCGAGCGCCGGGTCGATGCGGTAGCCCATAGCCATGACGACCAGGTCGACCCGCTCGTGGTGGGCGTCGCGGCGCACCACCTTGGGCTTGGTTGCGGCGTCGGGCTGGGTGGTCTCGCTGAGCACGGCGGTCGTCACCCGGCCGCCGGCACCCTCGAGGCGCTCGACGGTGGTGAGGAAGCGGATGTCGACGCCTTCCTCGGCTGCCTCGGCGAGCTCGTCGGGGCGCACCGGGGCGAAGCGGCGGTCCAGCCAGTCCACGCACACGGCGCGCGCCCCGAGGCGGCGGGCGAGCCGAGCGACGTCCATGGCGGTGTTGCCGGCGCCGACGACGAGGACGGTCGGCGGCTCCCCGTCGGCGGCCGGCGGGACGAGCCGGGAGGGCGAGCCGCCCTCGAGGGACGCCTGGGCGTCGAGCAGGAACTCGGTGGCGTCGCACACGCCGTCGAGGTCGCCGCCGGCGACGGGCAGCCGGAGGGGGACGCCGGCGCCGTGGGCGAGGATGACGGCGTCGAAGGTGGCGAGGAGGTCCTCGAGGTCCGCCGGGGTCACCTCCACCCCGCACCGCAGGTCGACCCCGGCCAGGAGCAGGTCGTCCCAGGGGCGGCGGGCGACGTCGGCCGGGAGGGTGAAGCCGGGGATCCCCCAGTCGAGCAGCCCGCCGGGGCGGTCCCTGGCCTCGAGGACGGTGACGGACGCCCCGGCGCGGACCAGCTCGAAAGCGGCCCCGATGCCGGCGGGGCCGGACCCGACGACGGCGACGGTGGTGCCCGCCCCGAGGTCGTCCTCGGCCTCCAGCGGCAGCATCGCCGCCGCCTCCGAGACGTAGCGCTCGAGGGCACCGATGGCGACCGGGGTGCCGCCGGCCAGCGACCAGGTGCACGCCCCCTCGCACTGCACCGCCTGGTCGCAGACCCGGGAGCACACGTCGGGCAGGAAGCTCGTCTGGCGGATCACGCGTTGCGCCCGCCTGAGGTCGTGCTCCCGCAGGGCGGCGATGAAGGCGGGGATGTCGTTGTGGGCGGGGCAACCCCGCACGCAGGTGGGGTCGGGGCACTGGAGGCACCGGCTGGCCTCGGCGAGGGCGTCGGCCTCGCTGGCCAACCCCCGGCGGGTCTCGGCCAGCACCCCGCCGCCACCGGCCAGCACCCCGGCGCCACCGGCGCCACCGGCGCCACCGGCGCCACCGGCCAGCACAGGGGTGTCGCCCCCCAGCACAGCAGTGTCGCCGACCAACTCGGGGCGGCCCCCGAGCACGCCGGCGCCGCCGGCCAGCGCCTCGGCCGGGTGGATGTCGACCGTGGCCCGGGTACCGGCGAGCAGCGGCCCCGAGACGGTGATGGCCCCGAACGGGCAGGTGCGCACGCACTGGCGGCAGCCGACGCAGCGCTCGTCGTCGGCGACGGCGGTCCAGGTGCGGGTGTCGAGGTCGAGTGCGGCGGTCGGGCAGCGCACGATGCACTCCTGGCAACCGGCGCAGCGGTCGGCGAACACCTCGACGTGGAGGCGCTCGGCGGCGTCGGCGGACGGGGGCGTGACGAAGGTGGCGGTCATCGGGGGCTCCTACTGGGCGGCGTGGATGGCGACGTAGAGCAGGCTGGCGGCGAGGCCGAAGGCCAGCGGCAGGGCGACCGCCGTGAGGCGGGCGGCGTGCGGGCGGGCGGCGACGGGCACCAGCTCGCGCCCGGAGATCCGCCACATCGACCAGACGGAGGCGAGGGTGCCGGCGGCCATCACCGCGACCTGCACGGCGACGATGGTGGGGTTGCCGGCGAGGCGCAGGCCGTAGAGCGCCGAGCGGGTCGAGCCGACCCCGACCAGGTGCCCGGCGGCGGGGGCGACCCGGGTGGCGTGCGCCAGGAACTTCGGCAGCTGGCGGGCGAAGTAGTCGGCGCCGACGACGGGGATCAGGCCGTACATCACGGGCAGGAAGAAGCTGCGGAACGGACTGGTCCGCTCGAGGAACCGGCCCTTGACGGCGGCGGGCAGGTCGGCGCGGCGGGTGGCCCGGCCGAGCAGGGCGACGATCCCGGCGGTGGCCGCCGCGATCAGGGCGATGACGCCGAGGTAGTCGACGGGGTTGGGGTAGCCGATGCCGAGGGTGCGGTTGAGCCAGCCGTCGACGGTGGCGTAGAGGTTGGTGGCGTTGACCTGCTGGAAGACGACGAGTCCCCACAGGATGGCGACGGCCCAGGCGACGTCGGCGCGCCGGCGGGTCGGGGCGACGACCGAGGTGAGCGGCGGCTGCAGGTAGAGGCCGACGTTGCCGCTGGGGCAGGACTTGTAGCACTCGGTGCACAGCCCGCAGGCCAGGTTGGAGTCGGCGCTGCCCGGCCAGGTGTACCACGGGCAGCCGTAGCCCTCCTCGCCGCCGCGCATGCAGTCCTTGGTGGCGCAGCTGATGCAGGCGTCGCGGTCACGGGTGCGGAAGCCGGCGACCGAGCCCATGGCGCCGACGGTGCCGATGAGCGCCGAGAGCGGGCAGAGGTAGCGGCAGAAGGTCCGCCGCTCGAACACGAGGAAGAACACCAGGGCACTGGTGACGATGCCGAGGACCATGACGGCGGTGGCGATCGGCCGTCCCGGTCCGGCGATGTTGAAGTACTCCTCGATCCAGGTCAGCAGGAGAAAGGCGCCGACGGAGGAGAGGAACCCGTACTGGGCGACGGAGTCCGGCAGCTTGCGGCCGAGGCCGAGGTGCCGCTGGGTCCGCTGCCACAGCGAGCGCCGCTGGATCCACTCGGCGAAGCCCCCGAACGGGCACATGGCGCACCACGCCCGGCCGACGACCACCATCATCACGAACACCAGGCAGAACCAGACGTACCAGGTGATGGCCGTCCCGAAGTTGAGGCCGGGGTCGGCGGTGCCGAGCAGGCCGGTGAAGATCACCAGCCAGAACACCAGCTGGTTGGGCAGGATCAGGAAGAACTGGAACTTGCGGCTGCGCAGCACCCGTGCCACCCGCGGATGGCGGGCGATGTCCCAGGCTCGCGGCGGGTCGGTCGGACCGAAGCGCTCCTCGAGGTGGGAGCGGACCGGTGGCCGCAGGTGGACGGCGACGCCGACGGGGTCGGCCTTCGCACGCTCGCCGGCTGGTGGGGTCTCGTCCAGGATGGTCACGGCGCTCCCCTTCGTCTACTTATATCGTCTACGTATACCTACTGACCTGAGGTACTGTACGTAGATCCACGGACGAACGTCAAGTCCCCCGCTACACTTTCGGGGTGAACCTGACCCTGACCCGGCGGGGTGACTACGTGGTGCGCTCGGCGCTCGCGCTCGCCCGGGCCTACCCGTCGGGCCGGCCCCGCAAGATCCGGGAGGTGGTAGCGGAGATGGCCGTCCCGCCGACCTTCGCGTCCCAGATCCTTGCCGACCTGGTGCGGGCCGAGCTCGCCACCTCGCGGGCCGGCAAGGCCGGCGGCTACCGCCTCGTGCGGGACCCGCGCGATATCTCGCTGCTCGAGGTGGTCGAGGCGGGCGAGGGCCCGCTGCGGCCCGAGCGCTGCGCCCTCGGCGACGGCCCCTGCCGGTGGGACGCCGTCTGCCCGCTCCACGAGACGTGGAGCTCGGCGACCGCGGCGTTCCGTTCGTCGCTGGCGGCCACCTCCCTCGCCGACCTGGCGGCGAGCGACGAGGGGCTGGAGACCGGCACCCGGTCCGCCCCGGCGGACTCCCACCGCGCCGGCGGTCACGCCGTCGCCGTCGACCAGACCGTCCCCGTCGCCCGGTCGGCGGCGGCGCTCCTCGACCGCCTCCACCGGCTCGAGCCCCGGCTGGCCGCCGCCGTGGCGGCCGCCTACGCCGAGGTCCTGCCGGCCGCCGGCGGGTGGCGGCCCGGGGAGGGTGACACCGCCGTCGTCCTGGCCGCCGAGCCGAAGGCGGCGACCGGCACGCTCACGTGGGAGTGCGTCTCGGAGGCGGAGGACGGCGAGTCCCGCTTCGAGGGCACGGTCGAGGTCACCCCGCTCGGGGCCGGGCGCAGCGAGTTGCGCGGCCACGGGCGCCTCCGCCCGCCGAGCCACCCCGGGGAGGCCCCCGACCGCCTGGCGGAGAGCCTGCTGCGGGCTGTGCTGTGCCACCTGGCACACCTCGCCGGGGCCCGCGCCGGATCGACCACCCGGTCCCCGGCGGGCTGATCGGCAAAGGTTCGGGAAAGGCCCCGCCCGACGCGGCTCGCAGCCGCCGTCCCCGGCCTATCGTCCGGCTCGTGAACCTGGACCACCGTCAGCGAGGGGTGTCCCGGCGGGCCCTCGCAGGGGTCGAGGCCAACGCCCGCCTCACCGGCGGGACGGCCGTCGTCCTGCTCGTGCTGCTCTTCCTCGAGGGTGTCACGATCCTGCGCATCCTGCCGTTGCTCACCTGGCACGTGGCGATCGGCCTCGTGCTCGTCCCGGTCGTGGTGGTGAAGCTCGGCTCCACCGGCTGGCGCTTCGCCCGCTACTACCTGGGCAGCCGGGGCTACGTCGCCAAGGGACCGCCGCCCCCGGCGCTGCGGCTCCTGGGCCCGATCGTCGTGGTGCTGACCGCCGTGCTGTTCGCCAGCGGGATCGCCCTGCTGCTCGCCCCGCACGCGCTCGGCGGGCGCCTCCTCTTCCTCCACAAGGCGAGCTTCGTGTTGTGGTTCCTCGCCATGGCGGTGCACGTGCTCGGCCACCTGGCCGAGACCGCCCGCCTCGCGCCCCGCGACTGGATGCCGCGCACCCGCCGCTCCGTGCGGGGCGCCCCCGCCCGCCTCCTGCTCATCGTGGCGAGCCTGGTCGTCGGGGCCGCCCTGGCCGGGGCGCTGACGGGGCGGACCGCCCACTTCAAGCAGGTGTACTTCCGGTCCCCGCCGGCGGCGGCCTCCACCGGCCACTGAGCACAGGCCCACGGCCGGCGGGCACCGACCGCCCGCCGGCCACCCGGGTGGGTCAGGCGGCGCCCACCACCGGTGAGCCACTGCAGCCGGACTGCGCCGGCCCCGCGGCCGGCACGGCCGTCACGCCGGCCGGCAGGCTGCCGCCGGCGGCGAAGGCGGCGAGGTCGGTGGCCCGCTGCTGGTCCTGGGACGCCTTGGCGGCCGTGCCGTCCTCGAACACGTCGGCGCCCGGCAGGGCGGCCGTCGGCCCGACGACGTAGCCGAACGGGGTGGAGTCCGTGATCGTCCCCGACGGGGTCGGCCAACCGCAGCCGTTGAAGTAGAGGGCGTCGGTCGACGATTGGCCGACGGTGACCACCAGATGGTGCCCGTCCACGGCGTCGTCCCACGCGGTGGCGAACGAGCCCGTCACCTGCGCCGGCGCCAGGCCCGCCTGGCTCGCCGCCTGCTGGGCCATCTGCAGGGCCGCCGGCGTGGCGCCGTAGAGCACCACCGACCCGGCGACGGTGGTGGCCGACGCCGGGAGCGCCGTCTGGGCGAAGCCGGCGGAGCCCCGGGCGGTGGCGTCGACCACCGGCCGGGTGCCGTGGGCGGCCTGCTCGAGGTAGAGCTGCTGCTCGGCGCCCTGCGACGGGCCGCTGACCTTCACCTCGCCCGGCGCCACGTACTCCGG
>DASSZM010000046.1:0-13943 GCA_035702855.1 Acidimicrobiales bacterium
TACCAGGCCAACTCCAGCTCCTCGGCCGTCAGCGCCACCGTCGGCAGCGGGGCCGTCGGCGGATCCCTCACCTTCACGGTGGACCAGCTGGCGCAGGCCGGCTCGGTCATCAGCAACGGGACCGTGAGCTCCACCAACGCCCAGGTGACCACCGCCAGCTCCCTGCTGCTCGCGCAGGGTGCCTCGACCATCGGCCTCGGCAACCTGACCGGCAACCTGGCCCTCGGCAGCCACACCATCTCGGTCACCACCGCCGCCGCCGGCGCCTCGGTCAGCTCGGCGGCCGCCCTCCAACCCTCGACGACGATCACCGCCGGCACCAACGACACGCTCACCTACACGCTCGATGGGACGGCCACCTCGCTGACGCTGGCGCCCGGCAGCAACCTCACCCCCACCCAACTGGCCGCAGAGATCACGAAGGCCTCCAACGGCACCCTCACCGCCAGCGTCTCGTCCAGCGGCGCCCTGACGATCGCCACGACGGTCCAGGGCAGCTCGCAGACCCTGAGCATCACCGGCGGCAGCGCCACGACTGCGCTCGGGCTGACGACCGGCCAGAGCGGCACCGGCCAGGACGGTGTGGTGAGCATCGACGGCACCACCACCACGCTCAGCACCATCACCCCCGGCGGGCCCGTGACGCTCAACACCCCCGGCGGCGGGACGTTGACAGCGACGGTCACCGGACCCCTCCGAGCCGGGAGCATCACCGCCGATCAGGTCGCCGTCGGCAACGGCAGCCTCCAAGCCGTCGAATCGGCGGTCAACTCCTCCGGCCTCGGCATGACCGCCTCGACGGTCCAGGTCGGGACCAACCAGTACCGCCTCGAGATCACGTCCAACACCACCGGCGCCGCGTCCGACATCAACCTGTCGTCGACGGCTCTCGACGCCGTCGGCGGCACCTCGGTCCTCAACGCCGGCAGCGACGCCCAACTGACCGTCGGCACCGGGCCCGGCGCCTTCCAGGTCTCGTCGGCGAGCAACAACGTCACCGGTCTCATGCCCGGCGTCAGCCTCCAACTCAACGGGACGACGGGCGGGCAGCCCGTGACCGTCTCGCTCGCTGCCGACGCCTCGGCGGCCGCCGCCCAGGTCTCGACCCTGGTCAGCGCCGCCAACGCCATGATCAAGGACCTGCAGACGGCGATGACGCTGCCGGCGCAGAACTCGACGACCACCAGCGGCGCGTCGAGCCAGGCCCAGGCCCTCCAGGGCATCCTCCTCGGTGACCCGACGGCGAGCGGGCTGATCGACAGCCTCCTCGGATCCGTGAGCAGCAAGGGCAACCCGAGCGGCGAGGGCTCCGCTGGCGCCGTGGGCATCACCATGAATACCAACGGCACCCTGTCGTTCAACCAGTCGACCTTCGAGGCCGCCTACACGGCCAACCCCTCCGCCGTCGCTGCGACCTTCACCCAGGGTGGGTCGAGCACTCGAGCCGGCATCTCCGTGTACCAGGGATCCGACGCCACCCAGAGCGGCTCCTACGCCGTCGATATCACGCAGGCGGCCACCCAGGCGAGCGTGACCGGATCAACGGTCACGAACGGAGCCATCAGCGGGCCCGAGACGATCACCCTCTCGGCCAGTGGCGGCACGGCGTCCTATGCCGCCACGAGCGGTGAGACGCTGACCGCCATCGCCGCCGGGATCAACGCGGCGACGGCGGCCGCCGGCGTCGGGGTGGAGGCGTCCGTGGCCAACGGTGCCCTCACCCTGACCAGCACCGCCTACGGCAGCGGGGGTGACTTCCAGGTCAGCTCCACCGCCGCCGGGAGCGGTTCGACCGGGCTCGTGAGCACGGCCAACACCCCCGTCAGCGCGACCGGGCTGGACGTGGCGGGGACCATCGACGGGAAGGCGGCCTCCGGCACGGGGCAGTTGCTCATCGGGGCGCTCAACTCGCCGACCCAGGGCCTCCTCCTCCAAGTCACCGCCAGCGCCGCCCAGGTGGGTTCAGGGGGCCTCTCGTCGACGGTCTCCTACTCACCCGGCATCGCCGCCGCCTTCGCCAACGCCGCCTACAACGCCGTCAACCCGGTGAGCGGCACGATCGTCAGCGCGACGAACGGCCTACAGACCCAGGCAAACGACCTGCAGACGCAGATCGCCAACTGGAACCCGATCCTGGCCCAGAAGGAGCAGACCCTCCAGCAGGAGTACACGGCCATGGAGACGTCGCTCTCCAGCCTGGACAACACCAAGAGCCAGCTCGGCCAGTCCTTCTCCTCCTCGTCGACCCCGCCCGGCGGCTGACCGCCAACAAAGGAGCTTCGCCAATGACGCAGTGGGCCCACCAGCGCTATCTCGCCCACCAGGTCCTCACCGCCTCGCCCGAGCGCCTCGTCACCATGCTGTACGACGGCATCGTCGCCGACCTCGGTCGGGCGTCGTCGGCCATCGCCGCCGGTGACGGCTACGCCTGCAACGAGGCTCTCGTGCGGGCGCAGTCGATCGTGCTGGAGCTCCAGCGCAGCCTCCGCACCGACGTGTGGGACGGCGCCGACCAGTTGCTCGCCGTCTACCACTTCTTGTACTCGCGCCTGGTGGTCGCCAACGTGGAGAAGGACGCTGCCATCGTGGCCGAGTGCCTCGCGCTGGTCCAGCCCCTGCAGCAGGCATGGCACCGTGCCTACGTCGCCGTCGGGGAGTCCCGTCAGGCCGCTGCGGCGTCGTGAGCGCGCCGACCGCCGCTGAGCGGCTGGAGGCGGCAGAACGAGCGGCGTCCCGTCTGGAGGCTGCGCTCCGGCGTATCGGACCCCAGGACCCCTTCCCGCCGGCCTTGGCCGCCTTGTTCGCCGCTCCGTTCCCGCGCTTCGACGACATCCCCCTCGATCCCGGCGCTCGCGGGCGGCTCGCCGCGGTGATCGACCGCGTCGACGCGGTGCGGAACGAGGTCGCCGCCCGGCAGCGCCGAGTCGCGGGGCGGCTCCTCGCCGTATCCGGTGCCCTGCACCACCAGTCGGCCGCCGGCGCCACCATCGACCGGGCGCTCTGACCCGCGCCGGAGCCGGGGAATGGGGGCGGCCCGGTGAGGCAGGCGCTCTCCCTCAGATCCCTGTCGCGCCGACCGATCTTGAGCTCATGCCCGCACTCCCCGTGGCCGGCTCGTGATCTCGCCGTCGTCGCCGTCGGCTCTCCCACCCGGTTGCATCGTCTGGGAGGGCGACCAGTTCTCGGACCACAGCTTGGCCACCGTCAACCGGGGGATCTGCTCCCGTCTGCTCGGGGCCGGTGTCGACCTCCGGCTCCTCGCCGATGATGCCCCGACGGGGGCGGTGCCCGCCGGTCCGCTCCGGAGCCTGCTCCCGGCCGTCGGACCCCCCCGACCCGGCGCCCCCGTTGCCGCGGTCGTCCGCCAGGCGTGGCCGCCGCGGCTGCAGGCGCCCGCCGTCGGGCGCTGGGTGCAGGTCCAGCCGTGGGAGTTCGGCGGCATACCGCGGCGGTGGATCGACGGCCTGGCGGCAGCCGACGACGTGTGGGCGTACTCGAGCTGGGTCCGGGACTGCTACGTCGCGAGCGGGCGCGATCCCGACCGTGTGCATGTGGTGCCGGCCGGCGTCGACGCCGGCTTCTTCCGGCCGGACGGTGCACGACGCCCGTACGGGCGTGGACGCTCCTTCCGCTTCCTCTTCGTCGGCGGTCTGATCTACCGGAAGGGCATCGACGTCCTCGTCAACGCCTACCTACGCGCGTTCGGTCCGCGAGACGACGTCTGCCTCGTCATCAAGGGCTTCGGATCAGCCGGGATCTACGCCGGCAACACCCGCAACCAGCTGCTGCAACTCGCGGCGCGGACGGACCTACCTGCCATCGAGATCATCGACGAGGAGATGGACGCGGAGGGGATGGCAAGCCTCTACCGTTCCTGCGACGCCCTCGTGCACCCCTACCGGGGCGAGGGCTTCGCCTTGCCCGTGATCGAGGCGATGGCGTCGTGCCTCCCCGTCGTGACGACCGGCTACGGCGCGGTCCTCGACTTCGCGGACGAAGACACCGCGCGCTTCCTCCCCGCCCGGCTCGTTCCTGCTCCACTCGTCGAGGAGGAGCTCGGCCCGCCCGCCGCACTGTCCTACTTCCTGGCGGAACCCGATGCGGACGCCTTGGTGGAGGCTCTTCGGGCCCTCCCCGCCGATGACGCTCGATTCCAGCGAGCTCGCCTGGCGAGGGCCCGGGTGTCGAGGGCCTTCAGCTGGGAGGCGGCTGCGTCCGTCGCCTTGGAGCGGCTCCTGGAGCTGACGGGCGGCTCCCGTGGGCACCGCGCGCCGGTCGAGGTCACCGATCTCGTCCTCCCCGTCGAACCGGCCTCGACCAACTGGGAGGGGATGGTTCGTGACTTCGTCTCGACCTTCCACGGATCGGACCCGATCCGGCTCCGCCTCGGGGTGCGGGGCAGCCCCGGCGACGCCAAGACGCTGGGGGCGGCGGCCCGACGCGTCATCGTGGGTGCCGAGCGCAACCCGGCGACCTGTGCGGCGATCGAGGTAGCCCCGCTCGATGACCGGAGCCAGGCCGCACTCGTCGCTTCCGGGGCGCTGGTGCTCGACGGGAGCGGCGGGGGCCTGCGAGCCGCCGGCCACGGTTTGCCGCCGGCTCTGCAGGCGCGCCTCGGCGCCGGCGAGCTCTCATCGATGCCGGCCTGAGGTTCGCGACGCCCTCCGCTCAGGCGGCCTCCGCCGGGGCGGTGGCCTCGACCAGGTCGCCGGCGTGGCGGCTGAGGAACACCCCGACCGAAGCGAGGACCCGTCGCTCCCCGCCGTAGCTGCCGAAGGTGGCGCCGTAGCAGCGCACCGTCCCCGCCCGGACCGCGACCGCCACCGCCGCCCGATCGGGGGCGAGCGTCGGCAGCGCCTCGCGCTCCACGATCACCACGGCACCGGCCGGCGGGACCGTGCGGGGGTCGTGGAGCGAGCCGTCGTGCTCGCGCAGCACGCCCCGCCACAGGACGCGGTGGCCGTCGACGATGCGGAGGTCGACCAGGCCGGCATCGGAACCGGGTCCGACCGGGCGGGGGCCCGGGCAGCCCCAGCGGTCGTCGACGAGGGGGTAGCCGAGCTCGCCGAGCGACTCGTTGACCGCCTCGCGGAGCCGACCGGTCACCCGGTCGGCGGGGATCCGCGCTCCCCGCCCGACGGAGTCGCTGCGCACCGAACTGGTCTGCCACACCTTGTAGTCGGCCGGGCCGGCGGCGTCGTGGGTCTCGACGAAGGCGTTGCGGGCCACGTCCGGTGCGGCGCTGACCCCGAGCAGGTCCCAGACGGGGTTCAGCGCCCGGTCGGGGTCGTCGACCAGGTCCTCGTAGCGGATCCGGGTGGAGCGCCCCTGCAGGGCGGCCTCGCCCTGCAGCATGCGGGTCGTGCGGTCCAGCCAGTAGGCGGCGAGGGCGGCCACGTGGTCGGTGGGGCTGGCCCTGGCGAAGTCGGCGAAGCCGTAGTCCGACAGGCCCCAGGGCTGCGCCTCGAGGCCGGAGGCGACCACGTCCATGCAGTGGCGGTACAAGAACACGAACCGGGCGTCCGGCCACACGGCTCGCAGGACGTCGAGGTGCAGGGCGCTGGTGATCGACTTGTCCACCCAGCGCCGCTTGCCCGAGCCCTCCAGGTAACGGTCCATGAGGCCGGCGGCGACCTCCCGGGCTCCTGCCAGGGTCGCCTGGGCCCCGCCCGGGTTGCCGAGGCGGCCGGCGGTGTCGACATAGCCGGCGACGAGGCCCGCCAGGTCCGTCTCGCCGGGGCAGGCGATGTCCGGGTGCGAGTCGAGCAGCCAGCGGAGCAGGGTCGAGCCGCTGCGCGCGGTGCTCACGACGAACGTCGGCGCCGTCGGCGGGTGGAGGATCACGCGATCCGACACGAGGGGTGTGCTCCCATCCATGAGGTTGTGGCGCCGACCCGTCCGTGGGGGCGCTGGAGAGATCATCGGCCCGGACGTCGGCGGTCCGAGCCGCCCGCCGGGGATTCCGCGTTTTCCTCTCGGCTGCGGGGCTCAACTCGGCCCGGACCCCGCCGATGGAGAGCCCCGAGCAAGGAACGCTCACCCCCCGCCACGGATTGGCGCCCACCCGTCCCCACTTTCGGAGGACCCGTGTCCGAAGCCGTCCGGCGAGGCGTGCCCGCATGAGCGACCTGCCCATCTCCGATCTCACCACCTCGACCATCTACCAGGCGCTGCAGGGCCTGACGGCCCAGCAGAAGGCGATCTCGCAGAACGTCGCCAACCTGGACACGCCCGGCTACACCGCCCAGAACGTCAGCTTCCAGCAGAGCCTGGCCTCGGCCGTCGCCCAGGGCAACCCCTCGGCGATGCAGATGACGCTGGTGCCCTCGGCCGCCCCCCGCAACCAGGCGGGCAACAACGTCAGCCTGGCGACCGAGACGGTGGACGCCGAGAAGACCAGCCTCGCCTACCAGACGATGGTCCAGGCGATGAACGCCAAGATGCAGTTGCTGTCGACGGCCGTGACGGGTCAGCCATGAGCATGTTCGACGCCATCAACACGGCCAACACCGGCGTGGACATGTCGCAGACGTGGATGAACGCCATCTCCAACAACCTCGCCAACATCAACGACGCCACCCGGACCTCGCAGAAGGCCTACCAGGCGGAGTTCCCCGTCGTCACCGCCCTCGGCGGCGGCCAGAACGGGACCGGCAGCGGGGTGGCGGTCATCGGTGTCGCCCACGGGAGCGCAGCCGGCATCACCGTCTACGACCCGAGCAGCCCGCTCGCCGATGCGAAGGGCATGGTGCGCGAACCCAACGTGGACCTCGCCCAGCAGATGACGGACCTGATCATGGCGCAGCGCACCTACCAGGCCAACGTCAACGCCATCAGCACCGCCGAGCAGACCTACCAGGACGGACTGGGGCTCAAGCCGTGACCGCTCCCATCGGTGCCATCGGCGCCGCCGCCGCCTTCCCGCCTCTCGGCGCCGTCGGCGCGGCGGGCGCCACAGCCGGGACGGCGGCCACCACGCCGGCCACCGGTGCCGTCGCCGCCGCCAACGCCGCCGCCGCCCAGAGCGCGTCCGGCTCGTTCGGCCAGGTGCTCGGCAACGCTCTCTCCGGCGTCCAGAACCTGCAGACCAACGCCGACCACCTGGCGGTCCAGGCGGCCACCGGCAACCTCAACAGCGTCACCAACTACATGGTGGCCGCCAACCAGGCTGACGTGGCGACGCAGCTGACCGTGGCGGTCCGCAACAACGCCGTCCAGGCGTTCCAGCAGATCATGAACATGCAGGTATGAGCGCCGACACCGCCAGCTCCACCTCGGCCGCCGGCGTCAAGCAGCGGCTCACGCAGATCCTCGCCGGCTTCTCGCACGGCCAGCGGGCGATGGTCGGCATCGCCGTGCTCGCCGCGGTCGTGGGCGGCTACCTGTTCATGTCGTGGGCGTCGAAGCCCACCTACCTCCCGCTGTTCTCCAACCTGGCGGCGACCGACGCGGCGGCCATCACCTCCAAGCTGAGCGCCTCGAAGATCCCCTACCAGCTGGTGGACGGCGGGACGACGATCCTCGTACCGCAGTCCGACGTCTACCAGCAGCGACTGGACATGAGCGCCGCCGGCCTGCCGAGCAGCACCGGCTCCGGCTACACCCTGCTGGACAAGGCCGGCATCACCACGTCGGACTTCCAGCAGCAGGTCGAGTACCAGCAGGCGGTCCAGACCGAGCTGAACAACACCATCGGGGCCATGCAGGGCGTGCAGGCCGCCGTCACGCACGTGGTGATCCCCCAGCAGAGCCTGTTCGGCTCGGGTGGGGGCACGCCGTCGGCGTCGGTGATGCTCGAGCTGCAGCCGGGGGTGAGCCTCGACGCCACCCAGGTCCAAGCCATCGTCCACCTGGTCGCCTCCAGCATCCAGGGCCTGCAGCCCAACAACGTGACCGTCGTCGACAGCAAGGGTGACGTCCTCAACGCCCCCGGCAGCAACGCCGGCCAGCTGGCGGTCGGCGACGTGCAGGCCCAGCAGACCCAGGCGTTCGACCAGAGCCTCAACACCTCGATCGAGCAGCTCCTCGCCCCCGTCGTCGGCGCCGGCAACGTCGTCGCCGACACCTCCGCCACCCTCGACTACAACCAGACGACGACGTCGTCGAAGACCTACGCCCGCAAGCCGGTGCCGGTGAGCGTGAGCACGTCGAACGAGAAGTACACCGGGACGGGCGCAGGGGCGGCCACCGGTGCGGTCGGCGTCACGGGCGCCACGGGAGCGGGCGTCACGGCCGGCAAGCCCGGGACCTACAACAACACGACCTCCTCGACGCAGTACGCCGCCAGCGAGATCGACCAGACCACGCAGAACGCGCCCGGCACCATCCAGCGCCTGTCGGTGGCGGTCATGCTCAACAGCAAGGCCAAGGGCGTCAACATCGGCGCCATCAAGACGCTCGTCAGCAGCGCCGTCGGGCTGCAGACCGCGCGCGGCGACACCATCGCCGTCGAGACCATGCCGTTCGCGCCGACGCCCGCCACTGCGAGCACCAAACCGGTCGCGACGAAGGGGCCGTCGAAGCTGATCAGCGAGGCCGTCCCCGCCGTGCTCCTGCTGGTGGTCCTCGTGCTCGTGTTCCTCGCCCTGCGCAAGCTGCGCAAGCCGACCCGGGTCCCGATCGTGGTCCCCGACGAGCTCAGCCTGCCTGCCCCGGCCCTGGCGCTGCCCGGCGCCGAGCCGGCCACCATGGTCCTCGACGCCCTGCCTCCGGTCGCCAACCCGGTCCACGAGGTCGGCGACGTCATCGACCGTGACCCCGCCCGGATCGCCGAGCTGCTGCGCGACTGGCTGGCCGAGGACCGCGCGTGAGCAGTCCCGAGCTGACCGGGGTGCGCAAGGCCGCGCTGCTGCTGGTGCAACTGGGCACCGATCGGGCGGCCCGGGTCCTGCAGTCCCTCGACGACGAGGAGATCGAAGCGGTGATCGCCGAGGTCGCCTCCCTCGAGGAGGTCGACTCCAGCGCCGGCACGGCCGTGCTCGCCGAGCTGGTCCAGCGGTTGGACCGTGGGTCCTCGCCGTCCACGCCGGGCCGGGCCTTCGCCCGCAAGGTGCTCACCTCCAGCCTCGATCCCCACCGAGCCAGCCAGTTCATCGACCGGATGGGGACGGCCCCGTTCCGCGAGCTGCTCGAGTTGCCGGTCGAGCAGGCCGTCGCCGCGCTCGCCCCGGAGCACCCCCAGGCCGTCGCCGTCGTGCTGTCGAGCCTGCCGGCGGAGCGGTCACTGGCGTTGCTCCAGGCGTTCCCCGAGGACCGGCGGGGCGACGTCGCCTTCCGCATGGCCTCCATGGAGCCCCCGACCCCCGAGGCCGTCGCCGCCGTCCGCGCCGGGCTGACCAAGCGGCTGGCCGCGGCCTCGCGGCCCGACGGGGCCCGCCGGGCCCGTGAGCGCAGCGCGGCGCTCGTCGAGGTCCTCCAGCGTGCCGACGCCGAGCTCGAGGCGGCGATCCTCGCCCAGATCCAGCGGGTGGACCCCGACCTCGCGGCCGAGATCAACCAGAAGCTGTTCTCCTTCGAGGACCTGGCCCGGCTGCCGGACAAGGACCTGCAGCTGGTGGTGCGGGAGGTCGACGCCAAGGTCCTGGCCCTCGCCTTGAAGGGCGCCTCCGAGCTGCTGCGGGGGAAGCTGCTGGCCAACATGTCCGAACGGGCGGCCGCCTCGGTGGCGGAGGAGTCCGACATCCTCGGCGCCCAGCGCAAGAGCGACGTCGAGGCGGCGCGCAGCGAGGTGCTGGCGGCCATGCGGGGGCTGGAGGAGACGGGGAAGATCACCGTCGCCCGAGGAGACGACAGCCTTGTCGCGTGACCGCATCCTGCGGGCGGTGCCGATGCGGGTCGCTGGCGGCCCGTCGCTCGCGGCGCGCCGCCCCGAACCCGACAGCGCCCCCCGGCCGGCGTTGCTCGCCGAGCTGGCCACGCCGTCCGAGCGCCGGCAGGTCGCCCACGAGGCCGGCTGGGAGGCCGGCTACGAGGCCGGCCGGCAGGCGGCCGAGCGCGAGGTGGCCGCCCGGCTCGAGGAGGCGGCCGCCCTCGTCGAGCAGCGCCGCCGCCAGCTCGGTGGGCTCACCGCCGCCCTCGAACAGGCCGTCGACGAGCTGCGCTCCGCCACCGCCCGGCGCAGCCAGGACCTCTTCGCCGGGATGGCCGACGCCGCCTGCCAGCTGGCCGGGGCCGTCCTCGACCGGGAGCTGCGCAGCGACCCGCACGCCGTCCTCGACGCCGTGACCCGGGCTCTCGCCGCCGCCCCTGAAGGGCCCGCGACCGCCCGCGTCCACCCCGAGGACCTCCCGGCCGTCCGGGAGGCGCGGGCGGGCAGCGCCCGCCTGAGCTTCGAGGCCGATCCCGCCGTGGCGCCCGGCGGCTGCGTCCTGCAGGCGGCGGCGGCGACCGTCGACGCCACCGTGGCCGCCGCCCTGACACGCGCTCGGGCGGCGCTGCAGGGGGAGCCGGCGTGACCACGACCGCCACCAGTCGCGTGCCCGGCCTCGAGCGGCTCGACGCCGCCCTCGCCGCCGCCCGCCCGCAGCGGACCGGCCGGGTCGGCGCCGTGGTCGGGCTCAGCGTCGAGGTCGAGGGCCTCGACGGGGCCATCGGCGACGCCCTCAGCATCGAGACCCCCAGCGGCCCGCTGGCGGCGGAGGTCGTCGCCGCCTCCGGCCGCGGCCTCGTGTGCCTTCCCTACGGGGAGCTCGCCGGGGTGGCGCGCGGCGCCGCCGTCCGGCGGCCGATCGGCGGCGGCCCGGGCCAGGTGGACCTCACCGTGCCGATCGGCCCGAGCCTGCTCGGGAGGGTCCTCGACGGTCTCGGCCGCCCCATCGACGGGGGACCGCCGCTGGGCGCCGCCCCCCGGGCGCGCGTCGACCACAGCGCCCCCCATCCCCTGCGGCGATCCCCGGTCGACCGGCCGCTGAGCCTCGGCGTCCGGGTCCTCGACACCCTCGTCCCCTGCGGTCGGGGTCAGCGCCTCGGCATCTTCGCCGGCTCCGGTGTCGGCAAGTCGACGCTCCTGTCGATGATCGCCCGCGGGACCACCGCCGACGTCTCGGTGCTCGCCCTCGTCGGCGAGCGCGGCCGGGAGGTGGGGGAGTTCCTCACCCACGACCTCGGCGCCGACGGGCTGGCCCGCTCCGTCGTGGTCGTCGCCACCGGCGACGAGCCGGCGCTGTTGCGGCGCCGGGCGGCGCTGACCGCCACCCGCATCGCCGAGGGCTTCCGGGACGAGGGCCGCGACGTCGTGCTGATGATGGACAGCGTCACCCGCTTCTGCATGGCCCAGCGGGAGATCGGCCTGTCGGCGGGGGAGCCGCCGGCCACCCGCGGCTACCCGCCGTCGGTGTTCTCGCTGCTCCCCCGGCTGCTCGAGCGGGCCGGGACGAGCGAGCACGGCAGCATCACCGGGCTGTACACCGTGCTCGTCGACGGCGACGACATGAACGAGCCGATCAGTGACGCCGCCCGGTCGATCCTCGACGGCCACATCGTGCTGTCGCGCCGGTTGGCGACCGCCGGCCACTACCCCTGCGTCGACGTGCTCGACTCGGTGTCCCGGGTCGCGCCGCGGGTCACCGACGACCAGCAGCGCGAGCTCGCCACCCGGCTGCGCAGCCTGCTCGCCGCCAAGCGCGACGCCCAGGACCTGATCGAGGTCGGTGCCTACGTCCCGGGCACCAACCCGCTGGTGGACCGGGCCAACGAACTCGCCGTCGGCATCGACGCCTTCCTCCGCCAGGAGTCCTCCGCCGTCGCCGACGCCGGCGACAGCTGGCGCCGGCTCCGGGAGCTGGTGGGATGAAGCGCTACCGCTCACGGCTCGAGACCGTCGCCCGGGTCCGGGCGATCGAGGAGCGCACCGCCCTCGCGGTCGTGGCCCGCTGCCAGCAGGAGCGGATCGCCGCCGACGCCGCCGTCGGGGTCGCACGGGCCCGCTTCGCCGAGGCCTGCACCCCGGCGCCGTCACCGGCACCGGTCGCCGACGTGGTGATGCACCGCCTCGTCGCGACCTGGCGCGGCGACGGCGTCCGGGAGGCCGGGGAGCGCCTGGCGGCGGCGGACCGCGCCCTCCACGACGCCCGGGCCGCCCACCACCTCGCCCGCCGACGGCTGCGGATCCTCGAACGGCTCGACGAGCGGCGCCGGGAGGAGCACCGCCTGGAGCTGGAGCGCCTGGAGCGGATCGAGGCCGACCAGCTGGTCGCCGACCGCTGGGGACGGGGGGAGGCGGGATGACCGACCTCTCGAGCGTGCTCACCCGGATCGACCAGATCCAGGCCCTGCTCTCCCCGCCGGCCCCGACGACGGCGCCGGCCTCGTCCGCTTCCTCGACCGGCAGCAGCTTCGGCTCGGTGCTGGCCACCGTCGGTGGGGCGGCGGGTGCCGCCGGTGCCTCCGGCGCCGCCGGGAGCTACGGCAGCGCTGGGAGCTACGGCGCCGGCGGGGTCTACGGCGCCACCGCGCTGCTCGGCGGGACGGGCACGGCGGGCCCCACCGGGTCCCAGGTGGTCGCCGACGCCCAGCAGTACCTGGGCGTCCCCTACCTGTGGGGAGGCACGACCACCGCCGGATTCGACTGCAGCGGTCTGGTCCAGCACGTCTACGCCGATCTCGGGATCACGCTGCCCCGCACCTCCGAGCAGCAGGCCCAGGTCGGCCTGGCCGTCCCCAGCCTGGCCGCCGCCCAGCCGGGCGACCTCGTCTTCTTCGCCGGCAGCGACGGGACCTCGACCTCCCCGGGCCACGTCGGCATCTACCTCGGCAACGGCCAGATGATCGACGCCCCCTACACCGGCACGGTCGTGCGGGAGGAGCCCGTGAGCGATGCCGGCCCGGTGGTCGCCATCCGCCGGATCGTCGGCGCGGCGCCGATGTCGACGGCGGCGGCGACCTCGGCGACGCTGGCCGGTGTCGGCAGCTACGCCCCCGCCTTCGCCTCGGCGGGGGCGACCTACGGCGTGCCCGCCACCCTGCTCGCCTCGGTGGCGCGCGTCGAATCGGGGCTCAACCCCTCGGCGGTCAGCTCGGCCGGCGCCCAGGGTCTCATGCAGCTGATGCCGTCCACCGCGGCGTCGCTCGGGGTCGACCCGTGGAACCCCACTCAGGCGATCAACGGAGCGGCCCAGCTCCTCGCCGCCAACTACCACCAGTTCGGGTCGTGGTCGCTGGCCGTCGCCGCCTACAACGCCGGATCGGGGGCCGTGCAGCAGTACGGCGGCATCCCGCCGTACCCGCAGACACAGGCCTACGTCCAAAACGTCCTCGCCGGCGCAGGGATGGCACCGTGATCACCCCGCCCGTGAGCCAGCCTCCGACCGATCGGCGGGAGACGCCGCCGGGCTCGCCCGACGCGTCGCAGGCGGCGGCGTTCGTCGCGGTGCTGGCCTCCCCGGCCGTCCAGGCGGCGGCCGCCCGGGCGACGCCCCGGACCGCCCAGCCGAACGGCGGGCCGGCGCGGGCCGATGCCCTCCGGGCAACGGGAGGTCCGGCCGGGCCGGCGCCGAGCGCGACGACCGGGCCGTCCGCAGCCGGCGGCCGTGCGGCCGCAGGCACGTCGGGGTCGCGTGTCGCCGGAGCGGCCGGCGAGCGTGCGGGCGCGGCCTCGGGCGCGTCGGCGTCGGATACCCCCGCCGAAGCCGTGGCCCACGGTGCCGCCGGGGCGACGGCGTCGGCTGCCGCCGGGTCCGGCAACGCAGCCGACGGCTCGGGGCCGGGCGCTCCTGGCGCTGGAGGGGCCGGTCCGGCACCCGCGCGGGAGAGCGATGCTGCCGGCGGAACCGGTGCGCAGGCCGCGCTCGCGGCCGGGGCGCAGGCCGCCGGAGCCGGGCCGAGCGGGGCTGCGGCCGGCGGGGCGCGCCCGGTCGAGGCCGCCCCCGGGCCGAGCCCGATCACGACGGCTCCGGCCGCGAGCGGCGCCCCCGGATCGGCACCGGCGGCTGCGGCGAGGGAGAACG
>DASSZM010000084.1:0-3084 GCA_035702855.1 Acidimicrobiales bacterium
ATGCACGCCGTCGAGAAGTTCGACTGGCGCAAGGGCTTCAAGTTCTCGACCTACGCCACGTGGTGGATCCGCCAGGCGATCACCCGCGGCATCGCCAACACCGGCCGCACCGTGCGCCTCCCGGTGCACGCCGGCGACCTGCTGACCCGGGTCACCACGGCTCGGGGACGCCGCGAGGGGCAGCTGGGCCGGCGACCCACCGTCGCCGAGCTGGCCGCCGACCTCGAGCTCGAGGAGGAGAAGGTCACCGAGATCCTCCGCCACGCCGCCGAGCCGCTCTCGCTGTCCGAGCCCCTGCGGGAGGACGGCGACGCCGAGTTGGGCGACGTGGTCGAGGACCGCTCGGCCGTGTCCCCCTTCGACGCCGCCGCCGCCTCGCTCCTGTCGGGCGAGGTCAACAAGATGCTCATCGCCCTCGACGAGCGGGAGCGGGAGATCCTCCGGTTGCGCTTCGGCCTGGACCGGGGCGAGCCCCGCACCCTCGACGAGGTGGGCGAGCACTTCAGCCTCACCCGGGAGCGGATCCGCCAGATCGAGGCCCGGGCGATGTCCAAGCTGCGGCACCCCTCCACCGATCGGGGCGCCCGCGAGCTCCTCACGGGTTAGGCCATCCGCGCGTCGGGCGGCCTCCCGAGACGATCACCAGCCGAGCCCGGGCACGTCCCGGGCCGGTTCGCGTCCGGCCGGTGCACGTCCGGGGGGTTCGGGGCCCCGGCGCCGGGGTGGGAGGCGCTCCGGGCCCTCGAGGGCGCGCGCCCGACCGGGCGGGGACAGGCCGGCGGCGAGCGCCAGGTCCACCCGCGGCGCCGCCCGCCCCAGGGCGGAGGGGTCGCCGAGCAGCAGCGCCCGGCCGGGCCGGACCCGCAGGCCGGCGGGCGTGAGGGCGTAGGCGTGGCCGACGTGGCGGGCCGCCCAGGCGTCCAGCCGCCGGCGGTCGCCGCCCCAGTCGACGAGGACGGCCGGCGGCCGCCGGGAACCGCCGGGATCGACCCACACGACGACACCCTCGCTGCCGGGGGCGCCCGCCTCCCGCCGCAGGGGGATGACCCGGTCGCCGACCGCGAACGGGCGCCCGGCGAGCCACGCGTCGGGCCCCTCGAGCACCCCCGCCGCCCGCAGCGCCCGGCGGGCCCGGCCGTTGAGCTCCACGACCTCGGCGGGTCCCAGCCCGACCAGGTGGGCCCCGCCGCCGGCGGACCACCATGCCGAGACGAGCCCGTCGAGCGCCGACACGGTGGTGAGGACATCGTCCCGGCGGGGCGTGCCGGTCCCCGCCGTGGCCGGCGGCACGACGTGGCCGAGCGTGGCGTCGATCGCCTCCAAGCCGTCGCAGAGCGCCGATCGCCGGGCGGGGAGGGTCCCGCCGCGCACGAGGACCACCTTGGCCGGCACCCGTGAGGCCTCCTCCAGGATCCCGAGCAGCTCCCGGGGGGCGAGCCGGTCGGCCCGGTCGACGACCACCACGCTGCCGGCTGTCGGGCCCGCCGGCTCCAGCCCGGCCAGCCCCGCCCACCGCCGAGCCGCGCCCTCCCCGGCGGCGACCACGACGCGGTGCCCGGTCGCCGCCCACGCCTCCCGGGCGGCGTCGAGGACCAGTGCCTGGGCGACCAGCGCCTCGCCGGCGCCGCCACCGCCGAGCAGGTCGACGCCGCGCCCCGGGCCGGTGAGCCGCCGGACGGCCTCCCGGGCGGCGGGATCCAGCTCCGGCCGGCGTTCCATGGAGGCGGCGACGGCCGCCGGCGCCGCCAGGCCGATGCCGGGTGGCGCCCGGCGGGCGAGGTCCAGCACCGCCCGGTCGAGGTCGGCGGCGGCGGGGCTGGACAGCCTGCCGCCCCGGGCGGGGAGGCAGCCCCGGGCGAACCCGTCGGCCCACGACTCCGCCTGCCCGGGGGTGGCCCCGGTCGTGGCGGTGGCCGCCAGGGCGACCAGGACGTCGCGCCGGGACCAGCTGGAGCGCTCGCCCCGCAACCGCTGCTCGACCGCGGCGGTCAGCGCCGGCTCCGGGCCGGGCGTCGCGGGGGCGGCGGGCGCGGCGTCCCCGGGGTGGTTGAGCTCGGCCGCCTGGGCCGGGCCGAGGCCGGCGGCGGTGACCGCAGCCCACCAGTCGCCCCCGGACCCCGCGGCGCGGGTCCGGGCGCGCGCCGCCCGCCGGGCCCGGCGTGTCGGCTCGGCACCCGGCAGGGCTCCCCGCACCTCCGCCTCCCGGCGGCTGGCCGCCTCGACCGCCGCCCGGGGGACGGCGGCGACATCCCAGGAACCGTCGCCGCGCAGCGCCCAGCCGGCCCGCAGTCCCCGGGCCTCGAGGGCGTGCCGGAGCCCGAGGTCGTAGACGGCCGCCAGGGCCCGGCGGTGCAGCCACAGGGCGCTCCCGTCCAGGGCGGACCAGCGGCCGTCGTGGGTCCGGACCAGGTTGGCGAGCACGACGTGGCCGTGGAGATGGGGGTCCCCGGCGTCGGAGGCGCGGTGGTCGAAGCGCGCCGCGAGGAAGCCCTCACCGGCCACGAGGCGGCCATCCCGTCGGGCCCAGCACGCCCGTGCCTCGAGCCAGTCGAGGGCGGCCGCCGCGGCCTCCGGCTGGGCGCCCGCCAGCGACGCCGCCCGGGGCGGCGGGGCCAGGCCGGCCAGCACGGACACGGACTTGGGCGCCGCCAGGATCAGGTCCCACCCGGCCCGGCGGTGGGGGGCGGGACGCAGCGGCAGGGGCTCCCCGGAGGCCGGGTGGCGGCCCCGCAGCAGCCGGTCGAGGGCCACCGGGTCCACCGGTCCCTCGAGCCCGAGCGCGGCTGCCCCGCCGCCGCACCACGTCCCCCGGTCCGGGCCGTCCCGGTAGTACCGACCCGCCGTGGGTCCCAAGGGGTTGACCACCAGCACCAAGCTGAAGATACATCTTGAGCAATGAAATAGCACGAGATAGCTTCAACGGTGTCGCCCACCAGGAGGTCCACCATGCCCGCCGCCACCGCCCTGCTCGCCGCCGCCGCCGGCAGCAGCGGCATCTCGCCCACCGTCGTGCCCAACCTGGCGCCGAAGAGCTCGGGGCTGCCGGGCACGCAGGTCCTCGTGGGCCTGGCCAACGGCCTCGGC
>DASSZM010000104.1:0-4435 GCA_035702855.1 Acidimicrobiales bacterium
CGTTGGGCTGGCGGTGACGGGGGGCGAAGTCGAGGTGGACCAGCTCGGCCAAGCGGTTGTACACGCTGACACGGTAAGCAGCGAGCCGCGGGAACCGGCCGCGCCGTGCGTCAAGTTTCGGTTAGGGCCGCTGGCTAGTACCGGCCGTACCAGCGGCGCCGGCCGGACCCGGCGGCCTCCCCGCGGGCGATCGCCCAGCCAATCAGCCAGAAGAGAAACACGATCGCCGCGATGATCCAGAGCAGATGGACAGCGAACCCAACCCCCGCGAGCAGGAGCGCCAGCAACAACACCAGCAGGATGATCCCCATTCCTCGACTCTCCTCGACCAGGACCTTTGCCTTCGTCCTACCCGGCCGGCGCGGGCGCCATGCCTAGGCGGGGCGCTCCCGCCGGACCTCCCGGGCCGGCTTGTCCGGGCGCAGTCCCTGGAACGCCGGGTGACGCAGACGGCCGTCGGCGGTCCACTCGCTGAAGCTCACCGCTCCGACGAGCTCGGGCCGGGACCAGTGGGCGCCTTTCTCCTTCACCACCTCCGCGAACGGCGAGGCGGGCGCCTCCCGGGCGACGAGCTCGGCGTGCAGCGAGCGCAGGAGGGCCGCGTCGAAGCCGGTCCCCACCTTGCCGGCGTAGTGCAGCGCCCCCTCGTCGTCGAAGTAGCCGAGCAGCAGCGCACCGAAGCCGACCCGGGAACCCGACGGCTCCGTCCAGCCGCCGACGACCAGTTCCTGGCTGGCGTTGCACTTGAGCTTCTGCCAGTCGCCCGACCGCCCGGCGCGGTAGGCAGCGTCCCGGCGCTTGGCCACCAGCCCCTCCCACCCCTCGGCGCACGCCCGGCGGAGCAGCTCGGCGGGGTCGCCCTCGAGGGGCTCGACCACCTGCAGCTCGGGGCCGGCGGACGCCAGCAGCTGGCGGAGCAGCGCCTGGCGGTCCGGCAACGGCAGCCCGGTCGTGTCCCGGCCCAGCAGCTGCAGCAGGTCGAAGGCGACGAGCACGGCGGCGGCACCGCCGTCGGGGCGCTGCAGGCGGGCGAAGCTCGTGCGGGCGCCGTCGAAGGCGACCAGCTCCCCGTCGAGGGTGAAGGTGCCCGCCGGCAGGCGCGCCAAGGCGGCGGCGACCCCGGGGAAGCGGGCGGTGTAGGACAGGTGGTTGCGGGACCACAGCTCCACCTCGGCCCCGTTGCGCACGGCGACGCAGCGCAGGCCGTCGAGCTTGCGCTCGTACTGCCAGCCCTCCGGGTGGCCGTGCCGCTCGGGCTTGACCAGCTGGGCGAGCATCGGCGGCTGCCACGTGGCCCGCTCCCCGGTCCAGGTGCGGGGCTGCGCCGAGGCGCCGACGGCCTCGTTGCTGCGGCCGGTGACGATCGAGTCGGGCTGCTCGGCGGTCACGTCCCGCTCGGGGTCGGCGTGGTCGTCGGCGCGCTTCACGAGGATCCACTGCTCCTTGCCGCCCCGGTCCCGACCGGTGCGCGTGAGGGACCACCCGCCGTGCAGCTTCCCGCCGTCCAGCCACACCGACAGGTGACCGTCGGCGACCCCCTCGGCGATCGAGCGTTGCCGGCTCCCGCGGCGGGTGAGGTTGCGGTAGGTGCCCCGGTCCCACACCACCACCGTGCCCGCCCCGTACTGGGCGTCGGGGATCACGCCCTCGAAGTCCTCGTAGTCGAGGGGGTGGTCCTCGACGTGGACCGCCAGGCGCTTGGTCCGAGGGTCGTAGGAGGGCCCTTTCGGCACCGCCCACGAGACGAGCACGCCGTCGGCCTCCAACCGGAAGTCGTAGTGGAGGCGGCGGGCGTCGTGCTTCTGGACGACGAAGTGCGGCGCCGGGCCGCCGGCGGTGCCGGCGGCCCCGCCGGCGGGTTCGGGCGTGCGGTCGAAGGCCCGCTTGGCGCGGTAGGGAGCGAGCCGGTCGGCGCCGTCGGGGCTCACGCCCGCCCCGGCGCCCCGGCACCGACCTCGGCGCCGATCCCGACCAGCTCGCTGCGCCACACGCCGCCGCCGTCGAGGTGCACCAGGCGCGCCCCGCAGGGAAGGGAGTCGTCGGCGTGCCAGTGGTCGCCGTCGTGGCGGATGGCGTACAGCGTCGAGGGCGCCCCGAGCGCCACCAGGTCGTCGAGTCGGCGCTCGAAGGGTTGGTGGAGGTGGCCGCTCAGCACGAGGCGCACCTGCGGGCGGGCGGCCAGGCCGGCCAGCAGACCGGCGGCGCCGCCCAGCTGGAACCACGGGTGGGTGCTCGGACCGGCGGGCGGGTGGTGCAGCGCCAGCAGCGTGGGCCGCCCCCCGACGCCGTCGAGGAGACCGAGGACGTCGTCGGGCTCGACCGCCCCCTCGATGCGCCCGGCCAGGCGGCTGGACACGGCCACCACCGACCACCCGCCCAGCTCCGCCGGCAGGGGCGGCCCGAAGACCGCCTCCACCTCGGGGCCGGCGTCGTGGTTGCCCGGCACCGCCACCACGGGCGCCCCGAGCGGGGCGAGCAGGTCCGCCACCCGCCGGCAGGCCGGCTCGGAGCCGTCGTCGGTGATGTCACCGGTGAGCAGCACCAGGTCGACCGGGCAGCCGACGGCGGCCACGACCGCCGCCAACCGCCGGGCCGGGTCGCGCCCGTGGACCCGCGCCGCGGGGTCCGCCGCCAGGTGCGTGTCGCTCAGCTGCAGGACCGTGGCACCCATGCCTCCATCCTCCCCGGCGGGATCCGGCGCCCACACGGAACCTTTCCGCCCGGCGCTGCGTCGAGCGGGGGTGACGGGCCATGGCCGCCCGGCGTGACAAGGGGAGCAGCCATGAAGATGGGGAAGCGGGTGGCCGCGCTGGTCGCCGCCGGGCTGGCGGCCGCCGCCACCGGTGTGGGGGCCCCGGCGACGGCGGGGGTGGCGCTGGCAGCGACGAGCCGTCCGGCGGCGGCGGCGGCCCGGACCGTCTGGGTCCGGGACTGCCCGGGCGACCGGTTCCGGGTGGAGCCGAAGGCGTTCGTCCTGACCTGCACCGACGCCAACACCGCCATGACGGGGATCACCTGGAAGGGGTGGGGCACGGCGCACGCCGTCGGGCACGGGACGCTGGTGGAGAACACCTGCACGCCCACGTGCGTGGCCGGCAGGTTCGAGTCGGAGCCGGCGAAGATCACGCTGAGCCACCTCGGCCACCGGGCGGGGCACCGGGACTACGGCCACGTGTTCGTCCGGCCGCTGCGGCCCAACCGGCAACACTTCCGAGTATTCAGCGCCGAGCTGTACTACTGACACCGGGGCGCCCGGGTCGCCGGGTGGCCGGCCGCCGGTCGCGGCGTCGCCGACCGGCGGTCGCGGCCGTCCCGGTCAACCCGAGGCGTTGCCGGTGAAGTTCCAACCGGCCAGGCGCAGGCTGGGGGTGTGGTGCCACGACACGTGCAGGCCCCCGGGGGCCAGCACGGCGTCGTCGCCCACCCCCCGCACCTGGCCCGGCCCGAAGGCAGCGACCGGGGACTGCGTGAAGCGGAGGTTGCCGACCGGCGGCCCGACCCGGCCGTCCTCGATGAGGAACACCCCGTTGCGGGTCAGGCCGGTGACCACGAGCGTCTTCGGGTCGAGGACCCGGGTGTACCAGAAGTCCTTGACCAACAGGCCCCGCTCCACCCCGCGGACGAGGTCGTCCACCGGGGCCGGGTCGCGCCCCTCGAGGAACAGGTTGCGGGCGATGGCACCCATGGCCGCGCCGCCCGGCACGGCGTGCCCGGTGCTCTCGGCGCCCCCGCCCGCCTTGGCGGCGGTACGCCGGTCGTGGGTCACGCCGGTCACGTGGCCCTCCTCCACCAGGTAGACCCGGCCCTTGGGGGTGCCCTCGGCGTCGAAGGCGGGGCCGGGCTGGCGGGGGTCGGTGGCGTCGTCCCAGACCCAGAGCCGCTCGTCGAGCTGGCGCTCCCCCAGCCGGGCGAACGAGCGGCCCTCCTGGACCGCCTTGGCGTTGAAGCCGTAGACGGTGAAGAAGTCGAGCATGTAGGCGACGCAGCGCGGCTCGAGGACGACCTCGTAGCGGCCGGGCGGCAGCTCGACGGGGTCGACGCCGCCGCGGGCGGTCAGGGCG
The DNA here is from genome assembly GCA_035702855.1 of Acidimicrobiales bacterium. Taxonomy (GTDB): domain Bacteria; phylum Actinomycetota; class Acidimicrobiia; order Acidimicrobiales; family Palsa-688; genus JAKAQB01. The sequence continues at coordinate 4,062 of DASSZM010000104.1, forward strand.
GCGCGCCGGCCGGCGGCGGCGCCGTCCAGCTCGCCGAGCCGGGCGGCGAGGACCGACCCGACGCCGTCGGAGCGGCCGGCGCGCTGGATGCCGTCCACCGCGGCCGTGGTCACGGCGGTGACCGCCCGCTGGCCGGCGGTGTCGGCGAACACCACCCGCTCGGCGGTGGTCTCGCAGTAGCCGGCGGCCTCGAGACCCTCGCCGGCGGCGACGAAGGCGGCGACCACGTCGGCCCGTTCGGCCGGTCCGGCGGCGGCCGTCGCCGGGTCCCAGGTGTCCTCGGGGCGGACCAGCACCGGTGCCGGCGGGGCGACCCCCGGCCAGTCCTCGTCGACCGGCTGCACGGCGGCCGCGGCGAGGGCGGCGTCGACCAG
>DASSZM010000154.1:0-2304 GCA_035702855.1 Acidimicrobiales bacterium
TCGACGCCGCCCTCGGGGCCCTCGAGCGGGTACGCCTTTCCGCCATACCCCACAGGGATCTGGCCGATCTGGCCGTGTACGTCGTGGAGCGGGAGTTTTGACCGTCACCGGCGCCCCGGCCAGCCTGGCCGAGGAGGCGACGGCGGCGGCCAAGGCGGCGGCCGAGCACCTGCTCGCCCTCCAGCACCCGCACGGCTGGTGGAAGGCGGAGCTGGAGACCAACGTGACCATGGACGCCGAGGACCTGATGCTCCGCCACTTCCTCGGGATCCTGGACGCCGACGTCGCCGCCCGGGCCGCCCTTTGGATCCGCGCCAACCAGGCGTCGGACGGCACGTGGTCGACCTTCTACGGCGGGCCGCCCGACCTGTCGGCGACCGTCGAGGCCTACGTCGCCCTGCGCCTCGCCGGCGACGCCGCGGACGCCCCCCACCTCGAGGCGGCCGCCGGGTGGGTGCGCGCCGCCGGGGGCGTCGCCGCCAGCCGGGTGTTCACCAGGATCTGGCTGGCCATGGTGGGAGCGTGGGACTGGGAGCAGCTGCCGGTCCTGCCCCCCGAGATCATGTTCCTGCCCCCCCGGGTCCCGCTCAACATCTACGACTTCGGCTGCTGGGCCCGCCAGACGGTCGTGGCCCTCACCGTGGTAATGGCCGAGCGGCCGGTGCGCCCGCTGCCCTTCTCCCTCGACGAGCTGGTCGCCCCCGGGTCCCGCCCGGCGCCGGTGGCCGGCCCGTTCGGCGTCCTCGACCGCCTGCTCCACCGCTACGAGCACATCCCCGGGTGGTTCGCGCCCCGCCGCTACGTGCGCCGGGCCGCCCTCGCCCGGGCCGAGCGGTGGATCCTGCAGCGCCAGGAGGCGGACGGGCTCTGGGGCGGGATCCAGCCGCCGGTCGTGTACTCGATCATCGCCCTGCACCTCCTCGGCTACCCGCTCGACCATCCCGTGCTGCGGGCCGCCTTCGCCGGGCTCGACGGTTTCACCATCGACGACGAGCGGGGCCGGCGCATCGAGGCGTGCCAGTCGCCCGTCTGGGACACCGCGCTGGCCGCCGTCGCCCTCCACGACGCCGGCGTCGGCGCCGACCACCCGGCCCAGGAGGCGGCGGCGCGGTGGCTGACGGGCGAGGAGGTGACCGTCCGGGGCGACTGGGCGGTGCGCCGCCCCCACCTCGAGCCGGGCGGCTGGGCCTTCGAGTTCGCCAACGACAACTACCCCGACATCGACGACACCGCCGAGGTCGTCATGGCCCTGCGCCGGGTGGGCGGCGGCGTCCCCGGAGCAGCCGCCGCCTGCGAGCGGGGCGTCCGCTGGACGGTCGGGATGCGCAGCCGCTCGGGGGCCTGGGGGGCGTTCGACGCCGACAACGTGAGCCGGCTCGTGGCCTCCCTCCCTTTCTGCGACTTCGGCGAGGTGACCGACCCGCCGTCGGCCGACGTGACCGCCCACGTGGTGGAGATGCTGGCCGAGGAGGAGGGCGTCGACCGGGCGATCGTCGACCGGGCCGTGGAGTGGCTCTGGTCGGAGCAGGAACCCGACGGCTCCTGGTTCGGCCGGTGGGGGGTCAACCACCTGTACGGCACGGGCGCGGTGCTCCCCGCCCTGGCCGCCGCCGGCGTGCCCGGAACGGACCCGCGCATCCGGCGGGCGGTGGCGTGGTTGGAGGAGCACCAGAACGGCGACGGCGGATGGGGGGAGGACCTGCGCTCCTACATCGACCCCGCGTGGCGGGGCCGGGGGACCTCCACGGCGTCGCAAACGGCATGGGCCCTGCTCGCCCTCGTGGCCGCCGGTGACTCCGGCTCGCCGGCGGCGGCCCGGGGTGTGGCGTGGCTGGTCCGGCAGCAGACGGAGGACGGGACATGGGACGAACCGCAATTCACGGGTACCGGGTTCCCGTGGGATTTCAGCATCAACTACCACCTCTACCGCCTGGTGTGGCCACTGATGGCCCTCGGACGGTGGAGCGCGGCGGTAGGCGCCGGGGGGTCGGCGCGCTGAGCGCAGGCCCCGCCGTCCTCGCCCCGCTGCGGCTGGAGGCCCGCGCCGTCCGGCGCGGCGCGCCCGGACTGGAGGTGGTCCGCACGGGCTCGGGACCGGTGCGGGCGGCCCGGGCCGCCGCTGCCCTCGCCGCTCGGGGCGCCGCCGCCGTGGCCGTAGCCGGCGTCGCCGGCTCCCTCATGGGCGGCGAGGAGCGCGAGCAGCGCCCACGCGGTCTGTGACGCGGTCGACTCGCCGCGGCCGCGCCACGAGTCGTCCACGTACGATCTCAGGTCCTCGCCCCAGCCCCCGTCGAGGTTTTGGTG
>DASSZM010000195.1:0-5859 GCA_035702855.1 Acidimicrobiales bacterium
CGCGCAGGTCCCGGCCCTCCACCCACGCCCGGCCGGCCTGCTCCATGCGGGCGTACAGCTCGGGGTCGCTGGCCAGGCGGGCGACCGCCGCCACCAGCGCCGGCACGTCGTCGGCCTGCAGCGCCAGGTCCCGGCGGATCATCTCGGCGGTCGACGCCTTGCCGTGCCCGGCCAGCGGGTTGAAGGCGATCGTCGGGCGGGGGGTGCGCAGCGCCTCGAGCACGGTCACCCCGGCGCCGTTGGTGACGATCACGTCCGCCGCCGCCATCAGCTCGTGCATGTTGTCGACGTAGTCGAACACCGCGAGGCGGTCCCGGGGCCGGCCGAGGGCCCGAAGGTCGGCGGCGAGGGCCCCGTTCTTCCCGCACACCGCCAGGATCTGCACCGGGGTGGGCGCCTCCACCAGCGCCGTCACCGCCCGGTCGATGCCGCCGAGGCCCCACGCGCCGCCGGTGACGAGCACCACGAAGGCGGCGGGGTCGACCTCCAGGCGGCGGCGGGCGTCGTCCTTGCCGACCGTGCCGAAGCTGGGTCGCACCGGCGGCGCCCCGAGCCGCATCCGGGCCTCGAAGCCCTCGGTGCGGGCGTGCACGTGGGCGGTGTCGTACATCACGTAGGTCTGGTCGATCCCGGCGTACGCCCACAGCGGGTGGACGTGCAGCGCCGGGATGTAGGTGACCGTGGGGATGTCGACCCCGCGGTGGACCCGCAGCCACTCGAGGGCGGCGGAGCCGAACGGGTAGGTCGAGATGACCAGGTCCGGGCGGCGGTCGGCGATGAAGCCCTCCAGGCGCCGGCCGAAGAACGACCCGATCGCCCGCTTGGAGAGGTCGGCGAACCATTCGAACTTGCACAGCCAGTCGTAGAAGACCTCGTAGGTCACCGGGGCCGACTTCATCTGGAACCCGTAGCCCCAGCTGGCGGCGCGCGCGAACGGCAGGCCGCGCAGCTCCAGGGTGTCGAAGCGCTCGACCTCGCAGCCCGGCCAGACGTCGGCGATCGCCGTCGTCAGGGCGGCGGCGGCGGCGTTGTGCCCCTCGCCCATCTCGGCGGAGAGGATGAGGACCCGGGCCGGGTAGGGGGGCGCGGCCGCCACGGAGGGTTCCTCTGCCTCCGCGACGCCCGGTACGATCTCCATCTCGCCGGTGCTCATGTCCTCGCTCTCTGACTCCTCGGCGGCCTCGCCGCCATGTTGATCGTCGGCAGCCTGTTCGCGCTGCTCTGCGGGGTGGCCAACAGCGCAGCCGCGGCGATCGAGAAGCGGGAGAGTGTACGCGCCCCCGGTGGGGCCGGCCTCCGGCTGCTCGCCCAGCTGGTCCGCCGCGTGTGGTGGCTGGTGGCGATGGGCCTGAGCGTAGTGGGCTGGGTCAGTGAGGCGGCGGCCCTGGCCCTGGCGCCCGTGTCGGTGGTGGCGTCGCTCCGCTCCACGGGCCGGGCGGCCCTGGTCCTCGTCGGCCACCGATGGCTCGGGGAGCGCTTCACCAAGCGGGAGCTCGCCGGGGTCGTCATGCTGCCGATCGGCGGGATCCTCGTCGCCCTCAGCGCCGGCGGCAACGGCCCCCCCGAGCGCCCCCTCTCCAACGCCGTCGAGCTCGAGGTGGCCGCCGCCGTCGTGGTGCTCACCCTCCTGCTGCGCCTGAGCCGCCGGGGCGTGGTCGCCGGGGCCGCCGTCGGCGTGCTCTACGCCGCCACCGGCATCTACACCAAGGAGATCGGCGACCGCGTCGCCCGGGAGGCCTGGGGCGCCGTCCCCGGCCTGGCGGCCACGCCGGGGCCGTGGATCATGATCGCCATGAGCGTCTGGGCCATCAGCGTCACCCAGCGGGCCTTCCGCCGGGCCAACGCGGCCAGCGTCTCGGCCGCCTCGACCACCGTCTCCGGCCTCGGCCTGATCTTCCTGTCGGCGCTGGTCTACGAGCGGCGGCTGGCGCCGCTCGACCTGGCCGTCCCCTTCGGCATCGGCCTGCTGCTGTCGGTCGTCGGCGCCAGCCTGCTCGCCATCGGCAGCGTCGACCGGGACCACACCGGGCCGCCGCCGGAGGCGGCGTCCGCCGGCGCCGGGGCGGCCCCGCCGGGCGCGGCGAAAACCGACGGCGGCGCCGGGGAGCGGCGACCAGACTGACCCGCATGGCTCTCGACGTCCGGTTGATCGCATCCGAGGAGCGCAAGGCGTGGGAACGCTCCGTGGGCATCCCCTTCCTGCACCCGGCGGCCGACGATCCCGCCGACGACGAGCAGCACTGGGACCAGGCGCCGCTCGACCGCACCTGGGCGGCCGTCGACGGCGACCGCTTCGTGGGCAACGCCGCCGTCTTCCCCCGCCACGTCAACCTCCCCGGGCCGGCCGGCGGGCCCTGCCCGGTGGTGCCGATGGCGGCGATCACCGCCGTCGGGGTCCACCCCACCCACCGCCGCCGGGGGCTGCTCCGCCGCCTCATGCAGGCGATGCTCGACGACGCCGTCGGCCGCGGCGTGGGCGTCGCCGGGTTGCAGGCGTCCGAGGCGGGCATCTACGGGCGGTTCGGCTTCGGGGTGGCGACCTTCGCCGCCGAGCGGCGGATCGACCCGCGCCGTGGCGGCTTCCTGCGGCCCGCCCCGGCGACCGAGGTGCGCATGCTCGAGCCGGAGGAGGCCGAGAAGGTCCTGCCGGAGCTGTTCGCCCGCACCATCGCCCGCACCCCCGGCCAGGTCGACCGGACCGACGGGGCATGGCGCTACGACGTGTTCCAGGACCTCCCGGCGTGGCGGCGGGGCCGCTCCGCCAACTTCTACGCCGCCTCCGACAAGGGCTACGTCCAGTACCGCAGCGAGCGGACCCCCGACGGCGCCCGGCTCCACGTGCGCGACGTGTGCGCCACCTCGCCGGACGCCGAGGCGGGCCTGTGGCGCTTCCTCCTCGACATCGACCTGGTCAGCGAGATCGTGGCCCACCACCGCCCGGTCGTCGAGCCGCTGGCGTTCCGCCTGGCCGACCCCCGGGCGCTGGAGACGACCGGGGTCGAGGACTTCCTCTGGCTGCGGGTCCTCGACCCGGCGGCGATGCTCTCCCGCCGCTCCTACCGGGCCGCCGGCCGCCTGGTGCTCGACGTCGGCGCCGCCGACGCCCCGCTCCTCGACCCCGACCCGGCCGTCGGGCGCTGGGCGCTCGACGCCGGTCCCGACGGGGCCACCTGCCGGGCGGCCACCGGCTCGGAGCCCGCCGACCTGCGGCTCGGGGTGGCCGAGCTCGGGACCCTGCTCGCCGGGGCGGCGTCGGCCAGCACCCTGGCGGCCGCCGGGCGGGTCGAGGAGGTCACCGCCGGCGCCCTCGCCGCCGCCGACGTGCTGTTCGCCACCGACCCGGTGCCCTTCGACACGACCGGGTTCTGAGCCCGCGCGGGTTCCTCGGGGTGCCGCCGGGCGGCGGGGCCGGCGCCGGCCGGCTCAGTACGGGCGGGTCCACTCCTCGGGGTCGGCGACCGGCGCCGTCCCCAGCTCCGGCCGGCGCTGGAAGCGCGAGACCCGCCGGGCGAAGCGCCGGTCGAGGCGGCGCCGCTGGATCACGGCCAGGAGCAGCAGCAGGATCACGCACGCGACCACGGCGGCCGCCACGACGAGGTAGGTGGCGTACATGGCGCCGCACATCCTGCCAATCCGGGCGGCGTCGCGCCACGGGGGCCGGGGGCCCGCCGGGCCGGGACCCCGCTGCCCGCCGGGCGCGGGGGTCCCTGAGGTATGCTGAGGAGCCCGCCCAGGACGTGGCGGTGACTGCTTTGCTGGCGCATCCGGCGAGCGTGGGCGCTTTCCGCCACGATGGCGGGGGCCCACGCTCGTTGTGTGTGACCAGGCCGGTGCCGGATGGACGAGGTCTGAGGACGAGCGGAGGTGGTGGTGATGGCCCAGACGGCGACGTTGCGAGCCCTGGCCGAGCCGCTCCTCCGGGGGTCCGGCCTCGAGCTGTGGGACGTGGAGGTGGCCCGGGACGTCGTCCGGTTCCTCGTGGACCGGGACGGCGGGGTCGACCTCGAGGCGCTGGGGGAGGCGAGCCGGGCCCTGTCCGGGCTGCTCGACGAGCACGAGGAGCTGGTCCCCTCGGGGCAGTACCAGCTCGAGATCTCGAGCCCCGGCCTCGAGCGGACCCTGCGCACCCCCGACCAGTACCGGCGGTACGTGGGCACCCCGGTGAGCGTGAAGACCGCCCAGCCGGTGCACGGCGGCCGCCGGCACCGTGGCGTGCTGGCTGCCGTGACCGGCGACGGCGTCGACCTGACGCCCGACGACGCCCCCGGCGAGGTCCGCCACCTCGCCTTCGCCGAGATCGAGCGCGCCCGCACCGTCTTCGTCTGGGAGTCGACTCCCAAGCCCGGCGGGGCCACGGCCGGCGCCCGGTCGAAGTCGGCGTCCCCTGCCGCCCGCCGACCCCCTGCTGCGCCTTCCGGTCAACCCGGGGCGCCGCCCGCCGCCCGAGCCGGTGCGCCCGCTGCTGCCGACACCAGCGCGACCGCCGCTCCCGACCCGAAGGACCAGTCGCGATGAAAGATCAGTTCGCTTTCCTCGACGCCCTGCAGCAGATCGCCAAGGACAAGGGCATCAGCGTCGACACCCTCCTCGACGCCCTCGCCAACGCCCTGGTGGCCGCCTACAAGCGCCTGCCGGACGCCGCCGAGGAGGCCGTGGTCACCGTCGACCCCGAGACCGGGGACATCCGCGTCTACGGCCAGGAGCTGGACGAGGACGGCAACGTCGTCCGGGAGTGGGACGACACGCCGAGCGACTTCGGGCGCATCGCCGCGCAGACCGCCAAGCAGGTGATGACCCAGCGGATCCGGGAGGCCGAGCGCGACCTCAAGTACGAGGAGTACGCCGGCCGGGAGGGCGACATCGTCACCGGCATCATCCAGCAGAGCGACAACCGCTACACCCTGCTCGACCTGGGCAAGGTCGAGGCGCTGCTCCCGCAGGCCGAGCAGGTGCCCTACGAACGCTACGAGCACGGCGCCCGCCTCAAGGCCTACATCGTCGAGGTCCGCAAGACCACCAAGGGCCCGCAGATCGTGGTGAGCCGCACCCACCCCGGCCTCATCAGGCGGCTCTTCGAGCTGGAGGTCCCCGAGATCTCGAGCGGCGTCGTCGAGATCAAGGCGGCCGCCCGTGAGCCGGGCCACCGCACCAAGATCGCGGTGTGGTCCAACGACGGCAACGTCGACCCGGTCGGGGCCTGTGTCGGCGCCCGCGGCGCCCGGGTGCGGATGGTGACCAACGAGCTGCGGGGCGAGAAGGTCGACATCGTCCCCTTCTCCGACGACCCGCGCGAGTTCGTCATGCGCGCCCTGCAGCCGGCGAAGGTCAAGGAGGTCCACCTCGACGACCTCACCGGGACCGCCACGGTCGTCGTCCACGACTTCCAGCTCTCCCTCGCCATCGGCAAGGAGGGGCAGAACGCCCGGCTGGCGGCGCGCCTCACCGGCTGGCGGATCGACATCAAGAGCGAGAGCCAGATGGCCGAGGAGGAGGCCTACGCCGACGAGGACTGGGCCGAGGGCGAGTGGGTGACCAACGCCGAGGGCGAGATGGTCTGGCAGCCCGCCGAGGGCGGCGAGGCCGTCTCCGCCGAGGCGTGGTCGCTCGGCGAGGGCGGGACCCCCGAGGGCGGGACCCCCGAGGAGGGTGCGGGCGCCGGCGGAGCCGAGGGCGGTGGGGAGGCGGCGCCGGCGGCGGAGCCCGCGGCGGCTGCCACCGAGGCCGCGCCCGCCGCTGAGGTGGAGCCAGCCGCTGTCGAGGCCGCGCCCGCCGCCGAGGATGCCACGGCGGCGGAGCCGGCCGTCGAGGGCGCCACGGCGGCGGAGCCGGCCGTCGAGGCTGAGCCGCTGGAGTCGTCGG
>DASSZM010000094.1:0-26824 GCA_035702855.1 Acidimicrobiales bacterium
CCAGGGTCAGCTGCCGGCCTTGAGGGCGTTGGCCTTGTCGGTCAGGGACTGGATCAGCTGGTCGAAGCTCTTGGCGAAGCTGGCGACGCCCTCCTCCTCGAGGACCCGGGCGACGTCGGCCATGTCGATGCCGGCGTCGGCGAGCCGCCCGAGGTGGGACCGGGCCTCCTCGACGCCGTCGTCGACGGTGCGGCTCACCGTGCCGTGGTCGAGGAAGGCGTCCACGGTGGCGTCGGGCATGGTGTTGACCGTGTCGGGCCCGATGAGGCTGTCGACGTAGAGCAGGTCCGGGTATGCGGGGTTCTTGGTCGACGTCGACGCCCACAGCGGCCGCTGGACGACGGCCCCCTTGGCTGCCAGCGCCTCCCAGCGCGGGCCGCTGAAGTGACGCTCGTACAGCTCGTAGGCGAGGCGGGCCTGGGCCACCGCGGCCTTGCCCCGCAGCTCGCTCGTCGAGCCGCCGGCCTTGTCGAGGCGGCGGTCCACCTCGGTGTCGACCCGGCTCACGAAGAACGACGCCACGCTGTGGACCTGCGAGAGGTCGCCGCCGGCGGCGGCGAAGGTCTCCAGCCCCGAGAGGTAGGCCTCGATCACCGCCTCGTAGCGGGGGAGCGAGAAGATGAGGGTCACGTTGATGTTGCGGCCCTCGCCGATCATCGTCCGGATGGCGGGGATGCCCTCCTCCGTGGCGGGGATCTTGACCATGAGGTTGGGCAGGGCGATGCGCTGGTGCAGGTCGCGGGCGGCGCTCGTCGTGCCGGCGGTGTCGGCCGCCAGCGCCGGGGAGACCTCGAGGGACACGAAGCCGTCGGTGCCCCCGCTGGTGTCGTACACGGGGCGGAGCACGCCGCACGCGCCGGTGACGTCGTCGACGGCCATGTCCCAGAAGGCGTGCTCCACGCTGTCGCGGCTGACGATGTCGGCGAACTGCTCGTCGTAGGCGTCCGAGCCGGTCATCGCCTTCTCGAAGATCGTCGGGTTGGAGGTCACCCCCCGGATGCCCTGGTCGACCAGGTGCTGCAGCCCCCCGCCGAGGACACTCGGGCGGGTCAGGTTGTCGATCCAGGGGCTCTGCCCCTCGGCTTCGTGCAGCTCGTGCAGGCGGGTCATGCGTCCTCCTCGTCGTCGTCGTCGTACTCCAGGCCGTCCAGCTCGTCGAGCAGCGCCCGGGCGCGCTCGGCCACGTGCTCGGGCAGGAACCCCAGGTCGCCGAGGACCGACTCGCCCGGACCGGACTCGCCGAAGTGGTCGATGGCGACCGAGTCGTCGGCCCAGCGGGCCCAGCCGAACGACGAGGCCGCCTCCACCGACAGGATGGGGGAGCCGGGCCCGAGCACCCGGTCCTGGTAGTCGTCGTCCTGCTCGTCGAAGAGGTCCCAGCTCGGCATCGACACCACCCGGGCGGTGATGCCGTCCCCGGCGAGCAACTTGGCCGCCTCGACGCAGACCCACACCTCCGAGCCGGTGCCGATGAGCACGACGTCGGGGTCGTCGTCGCCCTGGACGAGCACGTAGGCGCCCCGCTCGACGCCCTCGGGGGCGAGGGTGGCGGTGCCGTCGAGGACGGGGACGTTTTGTCGGGACAGCACCAGGGCCGTCGGGCCGTTGCGCTCGACGGCGACCCGGAAGGCGTGGGCGGACTCGTTGGCGTCGGCCGGCCGGATCAGGCGGAGCCCGGGCATCGCCCGCATGGCGGCCAGCTGCTCGACCGGCTGGTGGGTGGGGCCGTCCTCCCCGAGCCCGACCGAGTCGTGGCTCCAGAAGTAGACGACCTTCGCCTCGGAGAGGGCGGCGAGGCGGACCGACGGGCGCATGTAGTCGCTGAAGACGAAGAACGTCCCGCCGACCGGCAGCACGCCACCGTGCAGGCTCATGCCGTTCATGGCGGCGCCCATGGCGTGCTCGCGCACGCCGTAGGCGACCGCCCGACCCTCGGGGTGCTCGCGGCTCTGCAGGGCGGCGCCGTCGAGCTTGGTCCCCGTGTTGCCGGTGAGGTCGGCGGCGCCGGCGACGAGCCCCGGGACCCGGGGGGCGACGGCGTTGAGGACCGTGTTGATCGAGTGACGGGTCGCGACCTGCTCCCCGGCTTTCTCCCAGGTGGGGAGGAGGTCCTGCCAGCCGGGCTGGCCCTGGTTGGACCACAGGGCGTCCCACTCCTCCCGGTCCCCCGACCAGGCGGCGACGCGCTCCTCCCACTGCTTGCGCAGCGCCTGGCCCCGCGGGACCGCCTGGCGGTACATCTCGAGGACGTCGTCGGGCACGAAGAACTGCTCGTCGGGCGGCAGGCCCAGGATCTCTTTGGTGGCGCGGACCTCGTCCTCCCCGAGCGGGCTGCCGTGGGCCTTACTGGTGTCGGTCAGGTGCGGCGCGGGGTAGCCGATGTGGCTGCGCAGCACGATGAGCGACGGCTGGTCCTCGACGGCCATGGCCCGGCGCACCGCCGCCTCGAGGGCGTCGGTGTCGTTGGCGACGTCGCCGATGTCGTCGGTGTGCCAGCCGTAGGACTCGAAGCGGCGCACCGCGTCGTCGCTGAGCGCCATCTCCGTGGGGCCGTCGATGGTGATGTGGTTGTCGTCGTAGATGTAGACGAGCCGGCCGAGGCCGAGGTGCCCGGCCAGGGACGCCGCCTCGTGGCTGAGGCCCTCCATGAGGTCCCCGTCGCCGCAGATCACGAAGGTGTGGTGGTCCACCAGTTCCGGGCCGTACCGGGCCCGCAGGATCCGCTCGGCGATGCCGAGCCCGACGCCGTTGCCGAAGCCCTGGCCGAGGGGGCCGGTCGTCACCTCGATGCCGGGGAGGTGGTGCACCTCGGGGTGGCCGGGGGTCCTGCTGTGCAGCTGGCGGAAGTTGCGGATGTCGTCCAGGGACAGGTCGTAGCCGGTCAGGTGGAGCATCGCGTACTGCAGGATGCAGGCGTGGCCGTTGGACAGCACGAAGCGGTCACGGTCGGGCCAGTCCGGCTCCGTGGGGTCGTAGCGCATGATGCGGGTCCACAGGACGTGCGCCAGCGGAGCGAGCGCCATGGCTGTGCCGGGGTGCCCGGCGTTGGCCCGCTGCGGGGCGTCCATCGCCAGGCCCCGGATGACGTTGATGCCACGCTGCTCCAGATCCTGATCGCTCATGAGCCAAACCCTACCCACCGGCCCGTCCGGGGACGATCGACTGCTCGGGCGGTTTGCCGGCCCCCGGCATCCCCGGCGCGGGCCCCCGGGCGGGGGGTGACCGGCCCGCTCAGGGCGCCGAAGGGGTGCCGCCACCGAGGCCGAGCGCGCTGACCGCCGCCCGCTGCAGCGGCTCTCCGGCGGCCCCGCCGGGGGCGGTCTGCACCGGCAACTCGAGCAGCAGCGCCGTCGGCGGGAGGGCCGGGCCCCGCTCGCCCCCGAGGGCCCGCCCGAGGCCGGGGGGGCCGATCACCAGCACGGCCGGCGGCCCCGGCGCGCCGGTGGCCGGGCCACCGCCGAGCGCCTGGAGGGCGCTGCGGCCGGCGCGGCGGAGGGCGGCGGCGTCGCGCACGAGGAGCCGGACGAGCTCGCCGACGGCCACCGGGCGGGCGAGGGCGAGGCCGCTGCCGCCGCCCTGCCGACCGAGCACCGGGATCGGCGCCCCGTCGGCCCGGCCGTCCGGGCCGAGGCGCTCGAGGTGCAGCCCGGCGCCGAGCTCGGGCAGCTCGGAGGCGGCGACACCGTCGCGCGCCTGGTCGACCAGCCGGTCGAAGGCGGGGGCACCGCCGAGGCGCAGCAGGACCCGCCCGTCGACGTCGTCGACCGGCAACGGGGCGCCCAGCGGGCGCAGCCCGACGGCGCTGCCGACCGCCGGGGCGGTCATCAGGTCGGCGGCCACGGCCGCTCCCGTGCCGGCCGCCCGCCGGCCGAGGGCGACCGGCCCGGGGCCGCAGCCGCCGAGCACGACCGGGGCGGGGGAGCCGTCGGGCGCGCAGGCACGCCGCAGGGCCGGCCCCGCCGCCGTGGTGGCGCCGAACAGCAGGGTGGCGGCCGGCTCGAACGGCGCCGGCGGGACACGCTCGTCGGCCCCGGCCGGCAGCACCCGACCGCCGACCGGCCCGACGGCGGCGGCGAGGGCGGCGACGGCCGCCGGCCCGGGGGATCCGGGTGCCGGTCCCGCCGCCTCGCGCCGGCCGCTCCCGGAGGCGACGGGCGCCCCGGCCGCCACCGCCAGGAGGTCGGTTGCCACCGTGGCGACCAGCACGGTCGGCTCCACCAGGCGCGCGACGGTGGCCGCCACGTCCTCGAGGGCGCCCCCGTGGGCGGGGGTGACGCCGACCACGACGAGGTCCGCGTGGCGGGCGCCGGCGTCGAGCAGCTGGCCGATGACCTCGCCGGCGGCGAGCGCCGTCACCGGGTGGGTGGACACGCCGACGCTGGCCACGTCCCCGCCTCGCCCGCTCAGCGCCGCCGGTGGGTCGGCGCCCGGAGCCCGGCCCGCGGCAGCCGCGCGGCTCGCACCCGCGAGCCGCTCAGAGCGGAGGGAGCAGCGTGAGCGGCACGACCGTCGGCTGGCCGTCGGGCAGCAGCCGGCAGTGGGCCTCGACCGTGCCCGGGCCGGGGAACTCGAGCTCACCGCGCACCAGCCGGTAGGTGAACTTCCCGGGCTCCACCGTGAAGGGGGACACGTTGCGGGCCACCTGCTCACCGGCCTCGTCGGTGAAGCTGACCTCGAGGATGCCCTCGCCGGGCTCGTCCGGCCGGCAGCGGATCAGCACGATCAGGTGGGGGGTGATGACCACCGGCGGCTCGGAGGGAGCGGGCAGCGAGAACATGATGCCGGTGAGGTCGATGCGCGTCGACGGTCCCGGGACCGGCCGCAGGTCGATGTTCTCGGCGAAGAGGGCGCTGACGATGTCCACGGCGGATCCTCAGCGACCGGCGGCGGCGGCTGTCGCCCGTGCTTTGAGCCGGACTTCCTGGTGGCGGACCTGCGCCCACCCGAGGCGACGGAGGGCCACGATGACCCACCAGCCGGGATCGATCTCGCGCGCCTTGAACGACAGGCGGGCGGAGGTGGGGGCGGCGTGGTGGTTGCTGTGGAGGCCCTCGCCGGCGACGAGCCACGCCAGCCACTGGTTGTTGGTCGCCAGGCCGGCGTACGGCCGCTTGCCGAAGCGGTGCCCGATGGCGTTGATGGCCGAGCTGGCGAGGAGGTAGGAGCCGACGTGGACCGCCGACGCGATGACCACCAGCTCCCAGTTGCCCCAGAAGATGAGGAAGAAGATGCCGACGCCGATGCCGAGGCCGAGCCACCCCTTGTCGAACAGCACGCGGTCCCAACGGTCCGGGGCGAGGTCCTTGGCGTAGCGCCGAACCGTCTCGGGATCGTTGGCCACCCGCTTGTAGAGCACGACGTTGGCGAGCTGGACCGTGAAGAAGCCGGACACCGCCGGCGAGTGGGGGTCGCCCTCGACGTCGGTGAAGGCGTGGTGCTTGCGGTGCACGGCGACCCACTCGCGGGGCTTGATCCCGGTCGTCAGCCAGATCAGGGCCCGGGCGGCGAACAGCGGCCGCCGGGTCAGCGTCAGCGCCTTGTGCGACATCGCCCGGTGCAGCACCACCGTCGTCAGGTACAGGCCCACCTGGCAGGTCGCGAGGCCGACGATGACAGCGAGCAGGGGCCCAGGCACGCGCCTCACGGTACCCGACTGACCAAGTGGTAAGCGAGTTGTGTGCCGCCTCCGGGTGCGCATCTGCGGGGCACCGCCCGCCCGTCATCCCGCCGCTGGCTAGCTTGAGGCGGCGATGAGGCGGCTCCCGCTGTTCCCCCTCGGGACGGTGCTGGTCCCCACCGCCGTCCTGCCCCTGCACATCTTCGAGCCCCGGTACCGGGCGCTGATGGCGGACCTCGCCGGCGGGGACGACCACCTGCGAGACGACGCCGAGTTCGGCGTGGTGCTGATCACCCGCGGGTCGGAGGTCGGCGGCGGCGACACCCGCGCCGGCGTGGGCACCGTCGCCCGCCTCCTGGAGGCCACCCGGCTCCCCGACGGCCGCTGGGTGATCGCCGTCGTCGGCACCCGCCGGTTCCGCGTCGAGCGCTGGTTGGCGGACGCCCCCTACCCGCTCGCCGAGGTCGACGAGCTCGACGAGCAGCCGTGGGACGCCGGCGATGCCGGGCTGCTGGTGGCCACCGAGCGCCGGGTCCGGCGGGCGCTGGCCCTGGCCGCCGAGGCCGGCGAGCCCGGCGTGCCGGTCACCTTCGAGCTCGACGACGACCCGGTGGAGGCCGCCTGGCAGCTGACCGCCCTCACCCCCGTCGGCGCCCACGACCGCCAGCGGCTCCTCGAGCTCGACGCCCACGCCGACCGGCTCCGGCTGGCGGCCGGTCTCGTCGAGGAGGTCGCGCAGTTGCTTGCGCGCCGCCTCGGCGGGGCAGAATGAGTGCCGACCCGGAGAACGGAGGTGCCGTGGCAGCGACCAGGCGCGAAGACGAGTCGATGCGCGACGTGGGGAGTGACCTCGCCAAGCTCGTGCTCGCCTACGCAAAGCAGGAGACGCTCGACCCCCTCAAGGCGCTGGGCCGCTTCGCCCTCTTCGGCGTCCTCGGGGCGGTGTTCACCGTGGTCGGGGGTTTCCTGCTCTCCCTGGCGTTCCTGCGGGCCCTGCAGACCGAGTTCAGCTCCACGCTGAGCGGCAACCTCAGCTGGGTGCCCTACGTAGGGGCGATCGCCGTCGCCTCGGCCTTCGTCGTGGTCGCCCTCACCCGCATGCTGAAGACGCCGCGATGAGCCCCAAGTCCTCCGGACCGGTGCGCGGCAGCGGCCCCGACGGGCGCATCGAGATCGGCGACATCCGGGAGAAGCTCGGCGAGCTGCGCGGCGAGGTGGAGGAGACCACCGACACGGTCAAGCCCTACCTCACCTACGCCGCCGTCGGCGGTGCCGTGCTCGTCATCGCCCTCGCCTTCCTGGTCGGCCGCCGCCGCGGGCGGCGGACGTCGACCTGGGTCGAGATCCGGCGGGTCTGACCCGGTGCGCAAGCTCGCCCATCTCCTCGTGCGGCGGGGCATGCGGGTCGGCTGGCGACGCGGCGTCGTCCAGGGCAACCGCGCCTGGGTCGTCGTCGGCGGCCTGGCCCTGCTCGGCAACCTGGCCGGGCGCGCCCTTGCCGAGCACGAGGACGTCGTGTTCCGCGAGGAGATCCGGGCGGGGGAGACCTTCGAGGTCGCCCACCGCCCCCGCGACTGAGCGATCGGCGCCGTGATGGGCGGCCGGGCCGCCCGGACTGCCACCATGGGCCGGTGCGAGTCGTCCTGCGCAACCCCGATCGTGAAGTCGAGATGGCCGGCCCCCTCGGCGTGCGCACGCTGCTCGAGCGCCTCGGCATCAACCGTGAGTCGGTGCTGGTGATCGCCGACGGCACCCTGGTGACCGGTGACGCCCAGTTGGCCGACGACGTGCGCGTCGAGGTGCGCCCCGTGATCTCCGGCGGCGCGGCGTGAGGTGCCGGTCCTGCCGGGCGCCGGCGGTCCTCGACGTGCCCCGCCACAACGCCGCCTTCTGCCCGGACTGCTTCGTCAAGCACTGCCGGGAGCAGGTCGAGCGGGCGATCCGCCACTTCCGCATGCTCGAGGCCGGCGAGCGCGTGCTCGTCGCCGTCTCGGGTGGCAAGGACAGCCTGGCGCTGTGGGACCTCCTGCTCGACCTCGGCTACGACGCCGACGGGCTCTACCTCGGTCTCGGCATCGAGGACTACAGCGCCTCGAGCGGCGGCTACGCCCGGGCGTTCGCCGAACGCCGGGGTGCGCACCTGCAGGTCGTCGACCTGCCCGCCGACCTCGGCTTCGACATCCCGACCGGGGCCAGGGCGGCGAGGCGGGCCCCGTGCTCCGCCTGCGGCCTGTCCAAGCGCCACCTGTTCAACGCCGCCGCCGTCGAGGGTGGCTACGCCGCGGTGGCGACGGGGCACAACCTCGACGACGAGGTGGCGGTCCTGTACGGCAACGTGCTGCGCTGGGACCTCGCCTACCTCGGCCGCCAGCAGCCAGTGCTGCCGGGCGGGGACGGCTTCGCCCGCAAGGTCAAGCCGCTGGTCCGGCTGGGGGAGCGGGAGACGGCGGCCTACTGCGTGCTGCGGGGCATCGACTACGTGGTGGAGGAGTGCCCGATGGCCGCCGGCAACCGCCATCTGCGCTACAAGGAGGCCATGAACACGATCGAGGAGCGCTCGCCGGGCACCAAGGCGGCGTTCTACTTCGGCTTCCTGGACCGGGTCGCGCCGCTCGTGGGGGCGACCGCCGCCGAGGAGCGCGAGGTCCTCCACCCCTGCCCGTCGTGCGGGTCGCCGACGGTCGCCGAGGTCTGCGCCTTCTGCCGGCTGGCCGAGCGGGCGCGGGCATGAACGGGGCCGACACCGCCACCGGGGCCGACACCGCCACCGGGACCGACACCGCCGGCGCCACCGGGGGCCGGGGGGCGCTCCGCCCCGGCGAGCGGGTCCTGCTCTTCGACGCCAAGGGCCGGCGCTACCTGGTGACCCTGGCGCCGGGGGCCGAGTTCCACACCCACGCCGGTCCCGTGCCCCACGACGAGATCCTCGGCGGCGAGGAGGGGCGGGTCGTGCGCTCCGCCCGCGGAGCCCGCTACACGGTGGTGCGCCCGACGCTGTCGGACGTGGTGCTGAAGATGCCCCGCGGCGCCCAGGTCATCTACCCCAAGGACCTCGGCCCGCTGCTGATCCTCGCCGACGTCTTCCCCGGGGCGCGGGTCCTCGAGTCCGGGCTCGGCTCCGGTGCCCTGTCCATGGCCCTGCTGCGGGCCGGCGCCGACATCACCGGCTACGAGATCCGCGAGGACTTCGCCGCCCGCGCCCGCGCCAACGTCGCCGGCTTCCTCGGCGAGGAGGCCCTGGAGCGCTACCACGTGAGCGTGCGCGACGTCTACGAGGGCATCGGCACCTCCGGGCTCGACCGCGTCGTGCTCGACCTCCCCGAGCCGTGGCGCGTGGTCGGGCACGCCGAGCGGGCGCTGCGTCCCGGCGGGATCCTCGTCGCCTACCTGCCGACCATCCTCCAGGTGGCCGCCCTGCGCGAGCACCTCGCCCGCTCCGCCTTCGGGCTGGCCGAGACGGTGGAGGTCCTGCAGCGCGGCTGGCACGTCGAGGGCCAGTCCGTCCGCCCCGACCACCGGATGGTCGCCCACACCGGCTTCCTGACCAGCGCCCGGCTCCTCGGCGAGCCCGGCGGTCGGGCCGCCGTGCCCGCCGAGGCCGCCGCCGGTGACGACCCCGCCGGTGACGACCCCGCGGGTGACGGGCCCGACGGGGCGGGGGAGGGACCCGTCGGCGGCGGGAGCGGCGGCTGATGGACGCGCTGGACGGCATCCTGCTGGCGGTGGCGGTGCTGGCCGCCGTCGGCGGCTACCGCGCCGGCTTCTTCACCCGGGTGCTGTCGTGGGTCGGGCTGGCCGCCGGCGTCTACCTGGCCGCCCGGTACCTGCCGCGCATCGTGTCCCTGCTGGCCCTGTCGAGCGCGACCGGGCGCCTGGCGGTGGCGGCGGCGGTGCTCGTCGGGGCGGCCTTCGTCGGCCAGGCCGCCGGCATCCTCGTCGGCGGGCGCCTCCACGGCGTCCTGCCGCTCGGCCCGCTGCGCTCCTTCGACAAGCTGGTCGGCGGTGCCGTCGGCGTCGTCGGCGTCGCCACCGCCCTGTGGCTGCTGCTGCCCTCCATCTCGTCGGTGCCCGGCTGGCCGTCGTCGGCCGCCCGCCACTCCTCGATCGCCCGCTGGTTCAGCGGCAGCCTCCCCCCACCCCCGAACGCCCTCGAGGCGCTGCGGCGCCTGGTGGCCGACGACGGCCTGCCCCAGGTCTTCGCCTCGCTGCACGCCGGCGGGGCGGTCGGCCGGCCCCCGGCCTCCAGCCCGCTGCCGGCGCCGCTGCTCGCCCGGGTCGAGGCGTCCACCGTCAAGGTCCAGGGGCAGGCGTGCAACCGCATCCAGGACGGGAGCGGCTTCGCCGTCGCCCCCGACCTCGTCCTCACCAACGCCCACGTGGTCGCCGGCGAACCGGCGGGGGCGACGTCGGTGCTCCTGCCCGACGGCAGCACGCTGCCGGCGAGCGTGGTGATGTACGACCCCAACCGGGACCTCGCCCTCCTGCGGGTCCCCGGTCTCGGCGAGCGGCCGCTCCCGCTCGCCACCGCCCACGTCGGCGGGCGCGGCGACGTGCTCGGCCACCCGGGCGGGGCCATCCACCTGGCGGTGTCACCCTACGTGGTGTCCCAGGAGATCACGGCGGTGGGGGAGGACCTCTACGACCGGCACCGCACCAGGCGGGACGTGTTCGTGCTCGGCGCCGCACTGGCGCCCGGCGACTCGGGGGGACCGCTGGTCGACGTGCACGGCCGGGTCGTCGGCGTGGCGTTCGCCATCGCCGTCGGTCAGGCGGGGACCGCCTACGCCCTCACCACCCACGAGATCCGACCGGATCTCGCCGGCACGCACCCCCGAACCGTGGCCACCGGGGCATGCCTCACCGGCTGACCGCCGGAGCCCGGTGGCGCCGGCTCACTCCTCGATGAAGATGCACTCCCCGGGGCACTCCTCGACGGCCTCCCGGACGGCTTCGTCCATCCCGTCGGGGACGACGGCGAGCCCGTCGTGGCCGCCGGGGTTGTCGAAGACCTTGTCCCCCTCCTTGACATAGGAGAGGCCGTCGTCGAGGAGCGTGAAGACGGCGGGAGCAATCTCCTCGCAGAGACCGTCGCCCGTGCACAGATCCTGATCGATCCAGACCTTCATACGTTCCTTCGCTTCGTCGACACCGG
Source organism: Acidimicrobiales bacterium (assembly GCA_035702855.1). GTDB lineage: Bacteria > Actinomycetota > Acidimicrobiia > Acidimicrobiales > Palsa-688 > JAKAQB01. Next base: position 10,770 of record DASSZM010000094.1, read on the forward strand.
GGCCGGGGGAGCCACCGGTGGGCCGGCGGCCACCCGCACGACCCTAGACGATGCTACCCGCCGCGCCGGTGAATAGACGCGGCGGGGGCTGGAGAAACGCGCCCGGGTGTTGCCGCCCTTGCCGGACGGTGCGGGGTAGGGTCCGCGTATGAGCCAACCCCGCACGCGCTGCCGGTCCGCGCGCCCGCCGGCGGGCTCACCGACGAGCAGGACGAGCAGAAGGAGGAGGTGCCCGTGACCCACTCCGATGGATTCGACCCGAGCCTGCAGCGCGACTTGGAGCTGGCCGAGCTGCGGGACCACGCCCGGGCGATGGAGGAGGAGATCGAGAGCCTCCGGCGCCGCATGCAGGACGCCCCCAAGCGGGTGCGCACCCTGGAGGAGAAGCTCCTCGAGACCAAGGGGCAGCTGCAGCAGGCGATCTCCCAGAACGAGCGGCTCACCTTCACCCTCCGCGAGGCGCGCGAGCACATCGCGGCGCTGCGAGAGGAGGTCGACAAGCTCACCCAGCCCCCCTCCGCCTACGGGACCTTGCTCGGCCACAACGACGACGGCACCGTGGACGTGTTCTCCGGCGGCCGCAAGATGCGGGTGGCCGTCCACCCGGAGCTGGTCGCTGACGGTGGCCAGCCGCCCCTGCAGCGTGGGCAGGAGGTGGTCCTCAACGAGTCGCTCAACGTCGTGCTCGCCCGCTCGCCGGAGGTGTCCGGGGAGGTCGTCACCCTGAAGGAGCGGCTCGAGGACGGCCGGGCCATCATCGTGGGCCGGGCCGACGAGGAGCGCGTCGTCGAGCTGAGCGAGGACCTGCGGCCGGTGCGCCTGCGCGCCGGGGACTCGGTGCTCATGGACTCCCGCACGGGCCTGCTCCTCGAGAAGCTGCCGCGCCCGGAGGTGGAGGACCTCATCCTGGAGGAGGTCCCCGACATCTCCTACGAGGACGTCGGCGGGCTCGACAACCAGATCGAGGCGATCACCGACGCCGTGGAGCTGCCGTTCCTGCACCGCGACCTGTTCGTGGAGCACCGCCTGCCGGCGCCCAAGGGCATCCTGCTCTACGGCCCTCCCGGGTGCGGCAAGACCCTCATCGCCAAGGCCGTCGCCAACTCGCTGGCGAAGAAGGTCGCCGAGGTCTCCGGGGACCGCAACGCCCGCTCCTACTTCCTCAACATCAAGGGCCCGGAGCTGCTCAACAAGTACGTCGGCGAGACCGAGCGGCAGATCCGGCTGGTGTTCCAGCGGGCCCGGGAGAAGAGCGAGGAGGGGGTCCCCGTGATCGTCTTCTTCGACGAGATGGACTCGCTGTTCCGCACCCGGGGCACCGGGATCTCCTCCGACATGGAGTCGACGATCGTCCCGCAGCTGCTCGCCGAGATCGACGGCGTCGAGACCCTGAAGAACGTCATCGTGATCGGGGCGTCCAACCGTGAGGACCTCATCGACCCGGCGATCCTCCGGCCGGGTCGCCTCGACGTCAAGATCAAGATCGAGCGCCCCGACGCCGACGCCGCCGCCTCCATCTTCGCCCGCTACCTGACCTCCGACCTGCCCCTCGAGGACCGGGAGGTCGCCGCCCTCGGCGGCGGGGACCGCGACAAGGCGGTCCGGGCCATGATCGAGCGCACCGTCACCGAGATGTACCGGGCCGACGAGGACAACCAGTTCCTCGAGGTGACCTACCAGAACGGTGACAAGGAGACGATGTACTACAAGGACTTCGCCTCCGGCGCCATGATCGAGAACATCGTCCGCCGGGCGAAGAAGCTCGCCATCAAGCGCACCATCGCCGGCGAGGGCCGTGGCATCCGGACCCAGGACCTCATCGACTCCATCAAGCAGGAGTACAAGGAGCACGAGGACCTGCCCAACACCACCAACCCGGACGACTGGGCGAAGATCTCCGGCAAGAAGGGCGAGCGGATCGTCTACATCCGCACGATCACCGCGCAGGGAGACGAGACGACCGGTGGCCGTGCCATCGAGCGCGTCACGACCGGTCAGTACCTGTAGCGGGGGGGCGGCGCCCGGCCGGGAGGTCCGGTCGCGGCGCCGGAACGCCCCCAACGGCTCACCCCGCTCGCACCCGTCGTTCGGTAACGTCGACCCGTGGCGCTCGCCAAGGTCCTCGGTCTCGAGACCGAGTACGGGATCCTCATCAAGGGCTCGACCGAGCCCAACCCGATCGCGGCCTCCTCCGCCCTCATCAACGCCTACGTGGCCGCCCTGTCCCGGCGGGTGAAGTGGGACTTCGAGGACGAGTCGCCCGGCCGGGACGCCCGGGGTTTCGCCCGGGAGGGTTCGTCGCCGCCCGAGATCGAGACGCACCTGGTCAACGCCGTGCTCACCAACGGGGCGCGCTACTACGTCGACCACGCCCACCCGGAGTACTCGACCCCCGAGTGCTCGACGGTGCGGGAGATCGTGCTGTACGACAAGGCGGGGGAGCTGATCCTCGCCCGCTCGGTGGAGGCCGCCGGCCGGTTGCTGCCGCCCGGGCAGCGGGTGGTCGTGCTGAAGAACAACTCGGATGGCAAGGGCAACTCGTACGGCACGCACGAGAATTATCTGATGGACCGGTCGGTCCCGTTCGGGCGCATCGTCGCCAACGTCATGCCCCACTTCGTGAGCCGGCAGATCTACACCGGGGCGGGCAAGGTCGGCTCGGAGGCGACGGGGGCGAACCGCGGGGACGTCGAGTTCCAGATCACCCAGCGCGCCGACTTCTTCGAGGAGGAGGTCGGCCTCGAGACGACCCTCAAGCGCCCGATCGTCAACACCCGCGACGAGCCGCACTGCAACGCCCAGAAGTACCGCCGGCTCCACGTGATCACCGGGGACGCCAACCTGTCCGAGACCGCCACCTTCCTGAAGGTGGGGACCACCGCCCTGGTGCTGTCGATGATCGAGGACGATTGGTTCGTCCGCGCCGGCGCCCGGGACCTGACCCTGCAGGCGCCGGTGGCGGCGATGCGCCGGGTGTCCTACGACCTGGGCCTGCACCAACCGCTCGCCCTGGCCGACGGGCGCTCGATGACCGCCCTCGAGATGCAGTGGGAGGAGCTCGACCTCGCCCGCAAGTACGCCGAGGACCTGGGCACCGACGCCGTCGGTGGCACCGAGGCCGGCGCCGAGATCCTGCGGATCTGGGAGGAGGTGCTCACCGGCCTGGAGTCCGATCCCCTGTCCCTGGCGAGCAAGCTCGACTGGGTCGCCAAGTACCGGGTCGTCGACGGGTACCGGCAACGTCACGGTTTGGCCTGGGACGACCCCAAGTTGGCTCTGATGGACCTGCAGTACCACGACGTCGAGCCGGGCCGCTCCCTGTTCGCCCGGGTGGGTATGGACCGGCTCGTGGACCCACGCGACGTCGAGCGGGCCGTGACCGAACCACCGGAGACGACGAGGGCGTACTTCCGGGGTCGCTGCCTGCAGCGGTGGGCGTCGTCGATCGCCGCCGCCAACTGGGACTCCATGGTCTTCGATCTCGGGTCCGACCCCCTGCGGCGGGTTCCGATGATGGAACCGCTCAGAGGGACCAAGGCCCACGTCGATCAATTGCTCAACAGCGTCTCCAGCCCGGCTGAGCTGCTGGAGCGGTTGGGCTCCTGAGGAGAGCACGCACATGGCAGAACGAGAGCAGATCAAGCGGCAGGCACCCTCCCGGACCGAGGAGGAGACGGTCGAGGAGGTCCCGGCGACGAGCAGGAAGGGTGACGAGCTGAAGGCCGAGCTCGACGACCTGCTCGACGAGATCGACGAGGTCCTCGAGGAGAACGCCGAGGAGTTCGTCCGCAGCTACGTCCAGAAGGGCGGGCAGTAGCCCCCGCAGGCGCCCGACCCGGCCGCCGGCCGGTAGGGTGCGGGCCGCTATGAGCCTTCCGATGTTCAGGCCGGAGGACGACCCGGGCCCCGACTTCGCCGGCGTGCTGCGCCGCTGCGGGCTCGAACCGTTCGCGGGGATGGGGCGAGCCGCCGGCGGCGGCGGCTCGCCGGTGCCGCCGTTCGAGGACCGCCACGGCACGACCATCGTCGCCATCCGCTACACCGACGGCGTGGTGATGGCCGGCGACCGGCGGGCCACCGCCGGGTCGTCCATCGCCCACCGGGCGATGGAGAAGGTCTACCCGGCGGACCGCCACAGCGGGGTTGCCATCGCCGGCTCGGCGGGGCCCGCCATGGAGATGGTCCGGCTCTTCCAGCTGCAACTCGAGCACTACGAGAAGGTCGAGGGCCAGGCCCTGAGCCTGGAGGGCAAGGCCAACCAGCTGTCGCAGATGGTGCGCGGCCACCTGGGCATGGCCATGCAGGGCTTCGTGGTGGTCCCGCTGTTCGCCGGCTACGACCTGCGTCGCGCCGGGGGGCGGATCTACACCTACGACCCCACCGGGGGTCGCTACGAGGAGACCGACTTCCACGCAGACGGCTCCGGCGGCCGGGACGCCCGCACCACCATCAAGCTCGGGTGGCGGGCGGACCTCGACCGGGCCGCGACCATCGAGCTGGCGGTGCGGGCCCTCTGGCAGGCCGCCGACGAGGACTCCGCCACCGGCGGCCCCGACGCCGTGCGCGGGATCTACCCGACCGTCGCCACCATCACGGCCGACGGCTACGAGCCGGTGCCCGAGGCCGAGGTCGCGGCGCGCTTCGCCTCCGTGCTGGACGCCCTCGAGGGAGGAGCCCGCCGATGAGCATGCCGTGGTACGTCGCGCCCGAGCAGTTCATGAAGGACAAGGCCGACTTCGCGCGCAAGAACATCGCGCGGGGCCGGCCGCTGGTCGCCGTCGTCTACGACGACGGGATCCTGATCTGCGCCGAGAACCAGTCGACCTCCCTGCACAAGGTCAGCGAGATCTACGACCGGATCGCCTTCGCCGGCGTCGGCCGCTACAACGAGTTCGACCAGCTGCGCCGTTCCGGTGTCCAGCACGCCGACATCAAGGGCTACCAGTTCTCCCGGGAGGACGTCGACGCCCGCTCGCTGGCCAACCTGTACGCCCAGTACATGGGCAACGTGTTCACCCACGAGATGAAGCCGCTCGAGGTCGAGATCCTCGTCGCCGAGGTGGGTGACGGTCCCGGCCGGGACCAGCTGTTCCACATCCTCTACGACGGGTCGGTCGTCGACGAGGACCGCTCGACGGTCCTCGGCGGTGAGGCCGACGCCATCGCCGGCCGGCTCGACGGGTCGCTCCGGTCCGGCTGGGGGCTGGCCGAGGCGCTGGTGGGTGCCACCCGGGCCCTCGAGGGCCCCGACCGCAGCGTCAACCCCGAGGACCTCGAGGTCGCCGTCCTCCAGCGGTCCAACGGCCGGCGCGCCTTCCGCCGCCTCGACCAGGCGGAGGTCCAGCGCCTGCTCGCCGAGGGTGGCGCACCGGGCGAACCGACCGGGGACACCGAGCCCGGACCCGGGGCCGACGGTGCCGGGACCAGCGACGGCGGGCCCGCCGAGCCGGACTGACCCCCGACCGCCGGCGCCGGTCTCCTAGAAGCCGGCGTGGGTCGCGACGGCCGCCAGCGCCAGCGCCACGAGCCCGGCGCCGGCGACCGTCCGGCGGACCCAGACCCGCCGCGCGTCGCGGCCGCCCGCCACCGGAGGTCCGGCCGGGGCAGGCTCGCCGTCGTCCAGGCCGAGGAAGGTGGCCTCCACCTCGTCGGCGAGCAGCAGGGCCCGGGCCACCTCGGCCTCCTCCTCGGGCACCCACACCGAGGTCTCCCCGACCGGGTAGGGGCCGCCGACGTTGCCCCGCAGCTCGGTGACGATGCCGTCCGCCCCGAGCCGGGCGACCAGCACCCGGGCGTGGAAGGGGCTGGTCACCGTGCGCAACCGGACCATCCGGCCGGTGGCGCTCGACGGGACGTGCTGACGGGACATACGAGGGGCACGGTAGCGTGCCGAAGAGCAGAGGGACGGTGGGAGCCGCCCGCCGCCCTCGCCGTGGGCAGGAGCGCATGGATCGCCGCATCTTCGGTCTCGAGAACGAGTACGGCGTCACCTGCACCCTGCGCGGGCAGCGCCGGCTCAGCCCCGACGAGGTGGCCCGGTACCTGTTCCGCCGGGTGGTGAGCTGGGGCCGCTCCTCCAACGTGTTCCTCGAAAACGGCGCTCGCCTCTACCTCGACGTCGGCAGCCACCCCGAGTACGCCACCCCGGAGTGCGACTCCATCTCCGACCTGGTGGTCCACGACAAGGCAGGGGAGCGGATCCTCGAGAACCTCGTGGTGTCGGCGGAGGCCCGCCTGCGGGAAGAGGGGATCCGCGGCGTCATCTTCCTGTTCAAGAACAACACCGACTCGGCGGGCAACTCCTACGGTTGCCACGAGAACTACCTGACCAGCCGCCGGGACGACTTCAGCCACTACGCCGAGGTGCTGATCCCGTTCCTCGTGTCCCGCCAGATCTACGCCGGATCGGGCAAGGTGCTGCAGACGGCCCGGGGCGCCATGTACTGCATCAGCCAGCGGGCCGAGCACATCTGGGAGGGGGTGTCGTCGGCCACCACCCGCAGCCGGCCGATCATCAACACCCGCGACGAGCCCCACGCCGACGCCGAGCGGTTCCGGCGGCTGCACGTCATCGTCGGCGACTCCAACATGAGCGAGTACGCCACCTTCCTCAAGGTGGGCGCCACGAGCATCCTGCTGCGCATGCTGGAGGACCCGTCGGTGGTGTTGCGGGACATGACCCTCGAGAACCCGATCCGGGCGATCCGGGAGATCAGCCACGACACCACCTGCCGGCGCCGGGTGCGCCTCGCCAACGGCCGGGAGGCCAGCGCCCTCGACATCCAGCAGGAGTACCTGACCCGCGCCAAGCGCTACCAGGAGACGCGGGGACTCTCCCCCCTCGAGGACCGGGCCCTCGAGATGTGGGAGCACTGCCTCGAAGGGCTCGAGAAGGACCCGTGGTCCCTCGACCGGGAGTGCGACTGGGTCATCAAGCACCGCCTCATCGAGCGCTACCGGGAGCGCGAGGGCCTGCCGCTCACCCATCCCCGCGTGGCGCTGATGGACCTGCAGTACCACGACGTCAGCCGGGAGCGGGGCCTGTTCTACAAGATGCAGCGCAAGGGGCTCGTGGAGCGGACCTGCACCGACGAGGACATCGAGCGCGCCATCGACGAGCCGCCCCAGACCACCCGGGCCCGCCTGCGGGGCGAGTTCATCCGCCGGGCCAAGGAGCGGCGGCGGGACTTCACCGTCGACTGGGTCCACCTGAAGCTCAACGACCAGGCGCAGCGCACGGTGCTCTGCAAGGACCCGTTCAAGTCCCGCGACGAGCGCGTCGAGCGCCTGATCGCCTCCCTGTAGGCCGGGGTGGCCGCCGGGGGCGCCCCGGCGGCGCCGGTACGCTGAGCGCTGCCGTGGACCGTCTCGAGCGACTCGTCAACCTGGTGGCCGCGCTGCTCGACGCCGACCGGCCGCTGACCCGCGCCGAGCTGCGCACCCGTGTCGGCGGCTACTCCGCCGACGAGGACGCCTTCCGGCGCAACTTCGAGCGCGACAAGGAGACCCTCCGCCAGATGGGGCTCCCGCTCCTCGCCGAGGCCCTCGAGGGCGAGCGGGCCGACGAGCAGATCGGCTACCGCATCGACCGGGAGGCCTACGAGCTGCCCGACCCGGGCCTGACCGAGGAGGAGCTCACCGCCCTGCGCATCGCCGCCTCCGCCGTCCGCCTCGACGAGCCCTGGGCGGACACCGCCTCACGAGACGCCCTCCGGAAGCTGGCCGCCACCGCGCCGGCGGCCGGCGACTCGCCGGGGAGGGGCGACGGCGGCGCGCCGGGGGCGGCGGGCGGCCTGTTCGGGTCCCGGCCCGAGCCGGGCTTCACCGAGCTCGGCGGCGGGGAGGACGTCGCCGTCGTCTTCGGCGCCGTCGCCGAGTGCCGGCGCGTGCGCTTCGGCTACCACGGCGAGCAGCGCCTCGTCGACCCCTGGCGCCTGTCCTACCGCAACGGCCACTGGTACCTCGCCGGTCTCGACCACGGCCGGGGCGAGGCGGGGGAGGAGCGGCTGTTCCGCCTCGACCGGGTGGAGGGTGGCGTCACCCCCTCGGGGGAGCGGGACGCCTTCGACCGGCCGACGGGGGGCGCGGCGGCGCCGATCCCCACCTGGCGGCTCGGCGACGACCCGGAGGTCGAGGTACGGGTCCTCGTCGACGCCGAGCAGGCTCCCTGGGCGGTGGCGTCGGCCGGTGCGGAGCGGGTGGTGGGCCGCCGCCCCGACGGGGCGGTCGAGCTCGCCCTGCCGGTCACGAGCCGCCGGGGACTGCGCAGCTGGGTCCTCGGGTTCCTCGACCACGCCGAGGTCCTCGGCCCGCCCGAGGTCCGCGACGAGCTGGTGGCATGGCTCGAGGCCATCGCCGCCACGCCGGGACCGGCGGTCGCCGGCCGGGAGGTCGGGTGAGCCGGGCGCCGGCGCCGGAGCGGCTCAACCGGCTGCTGACCATCGTCCCGTGGGTCGCCAGCAACGACGGCCCGACGGTCCGGGAGGTCTGCGCCCGCTTCAACGTCGAGGAGGCGGAGCTCCTCGCCGACCTGGACCTGCTGTTCCTCTGCGGCGTCTACCCCTTCACCCCCGACACGCTGATCGAGGTCGACGTCGCCGACGGCCGGGTGTGGATCCGCTTCGCCGACTACTTCCGCCGGCCCCTCCGGCTGACCCCGGGGGAGGGCCTGGCGCTGGTCGCGGCCGGCGAGGCGCTCCTCGCCGTCCCCGGCGCCGACCCCGACGGCGCCCTCGCCGGCGCCCTGGCCAAGCTCGGCGCCGTGCTCGGCGTCGGCGGCGACGGCAGCGTCGACGTCGAGCTGGCGCCGGTCGAGGGCGACGTGCTCGCCGACCCGCGCCGGGCCGAGGAGGGCCACCGCAAGGTCGAGCTCGACTACTACTCGTTCGGCCGGGACCGGACCACCACCCGCGTCGTGCACCCGTGGCGGGTCTTCAACGCCGAGGGGGAGTGGTACCTCACCGGTTGGTGCGAGCAGGCCGCCGCCGAGCGGCTCTTCCGCGTCGACCGGATCCGGCGCGCCGCCCTGCTCGCCGAGCGCTTCGAGCCGCCGGCGGCGCGGGGCCCGACCGCCCTGTTCCACCCCGACCCCGACGCCCCGGTGGTCGTGCTCGACCTCGACCCGGCGGCCCACTGGATCGCCGAGCGCTACCCCAACGAGGGCGTCGCGCGGCGCGGCGGGGGCGTCCTCCGGGTTCGGCTGCGGGTCGGCGAGCGGGCCTGGCTCGAGCGGATCCTGCTGCGCGCCGGCCCCGCCGCCCGCGTCGTCGAGGGCGACCGAGCCGTCGCCGGCCCCGCCGCCGCCCGGATCCTCGAGCGTTACCGGCGTGCCCGGTGACGGGGCGGCCCCAGCCGCTCGACCGGTTTCAGTAGGTTCGCGCCCGTGTCCGAGGCGGCCGAGACGACCGACCCCACCCCCGCGCGGGATGCCGCCGGGGTGACCCGCCCCCCGGGGGGGTCACCGGCGCACGCCGCCCGGGCCCGGCAGCGCTCCCGGCGTCGCCGTGGCCGTGGCCTGGTCGAGTGGATCGTGATCCTCGCCGTCGCCCTGCTGGCCGCCCTGGTGGTCAAGACGTGGGTGCTGCAGGCCTTCGTGATCCCGTCGGGGTCCATGGAGCCCACCATCAAGATCGGCGACCGGGTCCTCGTCGACAAGCTCGCCTACGACTTCGAGCCGGTGAAGGCCGGCAACATCATCGTCTTCCGCAAGCCGCCCACCGACATCACCGGCGGCAACATCAAGGACCTGATCAAGCGGGTCGTCGGCCTTCCCGGCCAGACGCTGCGCTCGGGCCCCCACGGGGAGATCTACGTCGACGGCAGGCTGCTCCACCAGCCGTGGCTGTCGGCCGGGGCCCGCCGGTCCCCGGGCCCGCCCATCTGCGACCCGGGCCCCTCGTACTCCCACGTCGACTGCGTGGGCGCCACGCTGCACCTGCCGAAGGGCGAGTACTTCGTCATGGGCGACAACCGGGGCGACTCCGACGACTCCCGCTACTGGGGTCCGGTGTCGTCCAAGCTGATCGTGGGGCAGGCGTTCCTCCGGATCTGGCCACCCAGCCGGATCCACCTGTTCTGACCGGCGCCGAGCCCCGCGCGGAGCCGAGGAGTGCGAAAGGGCGGTCAAGGAGCGCGGCCCGGCGGCCGATAGCACCCTTGCCGACCGAGATCCGGTCCCAGGGAAGAAGGAGCGACCCGTGGCCACTGTCCGAGCGAGCTGCCCGAGCTGCGGCGATGTCGAGACGACGACCCGTGCCGTGCAGGTGCTGCGCTGCGCGACCACCGGCGACGCCGCCTACGCCTTCGTCTGCCCGGCCTGCCGCCTGCGGGTGGCGAAGGAGGCCACGGAGCACGTGGTCCGGATCCTCGTCGACGCCGGCGTGCCCGTCGTGTCCTGGGAGATGCCGGCCGAGCTGGCCGAGCCGAAGGTCGGTGCCCGGGTGACCCACGACGACCTCCTGGCGTTCCACTTCGCCCTCCAGGAGCCCGGCTGGCTGGAGCAGCAGGTCGGCATCCTGCGGGCGGCGGCCCGCAACGCCTGACCGGCGCCCGGGCGGCTGCACCCCCCGCGGGGCGCCGGGCCGTGCCAGACTCGCGCCAGATGTCACCACTGTGGGCCCTTCCCCTTTCCCTCGCCGCCCTGACGGCGCTCGCCGCCGGCCTGGGCGCCCTGCGGCTGCGGCAGGAGACCGTCCGCACACGCCGGGCGGTCGCGGGCTTCGCGGCGCGCCGGATGGCGGCGGAGCGCGACCGATAGGCTCATGACGTGTTCGACCTGAGCCCGGAGAAGCTCCTGCTGCTCGGGATGATCGCCCTCGTGTTCCTCGGGCCCGAGCGGCTGCCCCGGGCCGCCCGCAAGGCGGGCGAGGTCCTGGCCCAGGTACGCCAGATGAGCGGCGGGCTCCAGCAGGAGATGCGCTCGGCGCTGGCCGAGCCCCGCCAGGCGCTGGAGGAGGCGCGCCAGGAGCTCGGGCTGCCCAACATCCCCCGGGTGCCGAGCGTCCGGCGTGCCGTCGTCGACTCCCTGACCGGGGCGGTGGAGACCCCCAGCTGGGTGGGGACCTCATCCGCCGGCGGCGGTGACGCCGGAGATACGGGTGGGCTCCCGCCGACGCCCGACGATCCCGCTCTCAACTAGGAACCCGCCCCGTGGCCGTCACCGAGCAACAGGAGCCCTTCACCACCGGGTCGGCCGCCGCGAAGGAGGCCCTCGAGCCCGGCAGCATGACGCTGTTCGAGCACCTCGCCGAGCTGCGCAACCGCATCATCATCTGCGCAGTGGCGGTCGTGGCCACCACCATCATGGCGTGGTTCTTCTACGCACCGGCGATCCAGTTCATGCGTCACCCGTATTGCCAGTTCGTGCACCTGCACCCCGACAAGGCGCTCTCCAAGGACAACTGCCGGCTGTTCATCACCGGCCCCCTCGAGGGCTTCACGACCCGCCTCAAGGTGAGCCTGTACGGGGGGCTCGTCCTGGCGGCGCCGGTGTGGATCCTCCAGCTGTGGCGCTTCATCACCCCGGGGCTGAAGAAGAGCGAGAAGCGCTACATCCTGCCCTTCGCCGCCGCCGCGACCTGCCTGTTCGCCCTCGGGGTGGCGGTGGCGATCTACGTGTTCCCGAAGGCGCTGCGCTGGCTGATCCTCGTGAGCGGACCCGGCATCGTGCCGATCTTCCGGCCGAGCCAGTACTTCACGCTCTACGTGCTCATGTGCCTGGTCTTCGGGCTGATCTTCATCTATCCCCTCATCCTGGTGGCGCTCGAGCTGACCGGCGTGGTGCCGAGCGCCCGGTGGCGCAAGTGGCGCCGGCCGGCGATCGTGGTGCTGGCGGCGGTGGCGGCGGTGGCCACCCCGAGCAACGACCCGATCTCGTTCATGGCGCTCGCCATCCCGATGTACGTCTTCTACGAGCTGGCGATCGTCGTCGGTCGGGTCCTGAAGAAGTAGGGGCGGCCCGGGTCCCCCGGCTCGGCCCTCCGGCCGGGTAGAAAGCAGGCGTGGTCCCCACCACCCGGTCCCGCTTCGAGGCCGCCATCGACTTCGAGTTGGACCCGTTCCAGCGGGCGGCCCTGGGCGCCCTCGACGACGGCCAGAGCGTCGTGGTCGCCGCCCCGACCGGCTCGGGGAAGACCGTCGTGGCGGAGTACGCCGTGGCCCGGGCCCTCGAGGAGGGGGGCAAGGCCTTCTACACGACCCCGCTCAAGGCGCTGTCCAACCAGAAGTACGGCGAGCTGGTGCGCCGCCACGGCCCCGGGCGGGTCGGCCTGCTCACCGGCGACAACGCCATCAACGGCGACGCCGACGTGGTCGTCATGACCACCGAGGTGCTGCGCAACATGATCTACGCCGCCTCGCCGACCCTCGAGCGGCTCCGCTACGTCGTGCTCGACGAGGTCCACTACCTCCAGAACGCCTACCGCGGCCCGGTCTGGGAGGAGGTGATCATCCACACGCCGCCCGAGGTCGACCTGGTCTGCCTGTCGGCGACGGTGTCCAACGCCGACGAGCTCGCCGACTGGATCCGCACCGTCCGGGGGGACACGGCGACGGTGATCGAGGACCGCCGCCCCGTCGCCCTCCACGACCTGTACCTGGTCGGCGACCGGGCCGCCGTCGAGCCGCTGCTGCTGCCGACCCTGGTCGACGGGCGCCCCAACCCCGAGGCCCTCGCCATCGACGCCCGCAGCGAGCGGGGGCCGTGGCCGGGCGGCCAGCGCAACCGGCGCCGCGGCCGGCTGTACGCCCCCCACCGGCGGGAGGTGGTGGAGCTGCTCGAGGAGCGGGGCATGCTCCCGGCGATCTCCTTCATCTTCAGCCGCAAGGCCTGCGACGACGCCGTGGTGCAGTGCACCCGTGAGGGAGGGCGGCTCACCTCGGCCGAGGACCGGCGCCTGATCCGGGAGATCGTCGAGCGCCACGTCGAGCCGCTCGGCGACGACGACCTCCGGCTGCTCGGCTATGCCGACTGGCTCGCCGGGCTCGAGGCCGGCTTCGCCGCCCACCACGCCGGGATGGTCCCCCCCTTCAAGGAGGCCGTCGAAGCCTGCTTCGCCGCCGGGGCGGTGAAGGTCGTGTTCGCCACCGAGACCCTGAGCCTCGGCATCAACATGCCGGCGCGCTCGGTGGTGATCGAGAAGCTGACCAAGTTCACCGGCGAGCGCCACGAGTTCCTCACCGCCGGCGAGTACGCCCAGCTCACCGGCCGCGCCGGGCGGCGCGGCATCGACGAGGTGGGCTACGCCGTCGTGCCCTGGTCGCCGTGGGTCACCTTCGACCAGGTGGCCGCGCTGGCCGGGACCCGGACCTACCCGCTCACGAGCAGCTTCCGGCCGACCTACAACATGGCGGTCAACCTGGTGAACCGGTACTCCGCCGCCGAGGCCCACCACCTGCTCAACCTGAGCTTCGCCCAGTACCGGGCCGACGTGGACGTCGTGCGGCTGGAGGCCCAGCTGGAGCGCACCCGGCAGGCCCTGGCCGAGGCGCACGCCCAGGCGACCTGCGAGCGCGGCGACGTCGCCCAGTACCGCAGCCTGCAGCGCATCCGGGACGAGGCGCCGGTCAGCCCGGCGGTGCGGGCCCAGGTCGTCGGGGCCCTCGAGGCGGTCCAGCCGGGCGACGTGCTGGTGCTGCCCGGCCGTCGCGGCGCTGGACGCGTCGCGGTGCTCTCGACCAGCCGCCGGCGCGGCGGGGAGGTCCGCGTCCGGGCCATCACCCCGGAGCGGCACGTGCTCGTCCTCGGCGCGGGGGATTTCCCCGCCCCCCCGCGAGCAGTCGGGCGGGTGACGCTCCCCGCCCCCTACGCCCCCCGCAACGCCGGGTTCCAGCGGCGCGTCGCCTCCTCCCTCGTCGCCGCCCGCCTCGACGAGAGCGCCGATGCCGTCGGGCGGCCCCGCCCCCGGCGGCGGGGCGAGTACGGCGACGCCGGCCCGGTGGCCGCCCTGCTCGCCGAGCACCCCGTGGGCCGCTGCCCCGACCTCCGCACCCACCTGCGCGCCCTCGAGCGCGCCGAACGCCTCGCCCGCGACGCCGACCGGCTCGAGCGGCGGGTGAAGGGCCGCGCCGAGTCGCTGGCCCGGCAGTTCGACCGGGTCCTCGAGGTCCTCGAGGAGCGGGGCTACGTCGAGGGGTGGGTCCTCACCGACGCCGGCGCCCGCCTGGCCCGGCTCTACCACGAGTCGGACCTGCTGATCGCCGAGGCGATGGAAGGGGGGCTCCTCGACGGGCTCGGCCCCGAGGAGCTCGCCGGGCTGGTCTCGGCGTTCACCTTCGAGGCCCGGGGGGCGGGGGAGGGGAGCGCCTACCTGCCGACCGCCGCCCTGCGGGAGCGCTGGCCGCGCCTCGAGCGCCTGGCCGCCGAACTCGTCGCCCGGGAGGACGGCGCCGGCCTGCCGCTCACCCGCCTGCCTGACCCCGGCTTCATGGCGACCGCCCACCGCTGGGCCCACGGTGGCGAGCTGTCGGGGATCCTGGAGGGCGACGAGATCTCCGGCGGCGACTTCGTGCGCAACGTGAAGCAGCTGATCGACCTCCTCCGCCAGCTCGGGGACCAGGCGCCCGACCCGGCCACCGCCGCGGCCGCCCGGCGGGCCGCCGGCGCCATGTTCCGCGGCGTCGTGGCGGCCTCGTCGGTCGTCGGCTCCTGAGGGTCGGACCCCACCCGCTCCCCACCTCGCGAAGCCCCTGGTCACAGCGTCCTCAATGGCGGGGTGCGCCGGGGCGGGGGCAGTAGGCTCACCCCCTGCCATGGCCTTCGACGCGGCGCAGTACGTCACCGAGGAGTGGAGCGACGACGAGGCGGCCGTGCTGCGTCGGTACTTCACCAACCTCGACGGGCCGGTGTTCGCCCTGGTCAACCTGCCCGAGGTGGTGAAGGGCGCCCTGTTCGCCCGCTACTCCCGGTCCGCCAAGAGCCTCCGGCGGCTGTTCCTCGACGAGTTCGTCGGCGACCTCGACGTGAGCGGCGATCTCGGCGTCGACGCCACCGTGGGCCTCGCCCGCGCCGAGCAGCTCTACGACAAGGTGTTCTTCGAGTACGGCGACGACTCCGTCGCCCAGCTCGGCGGCGTCCACCTCGCCTGCGAGCAGGCCTCCAACCTGCTCACCAAGGCGATCGAGTGGAGCCGGGTGATGTCGTACATGGAAAAGTCCACGCGCTACGTGGCCTACGACGCGCGGCTGGGCAACGGCCGGTACCGCTACCACCGGGACCCCGCCGTGCTCGACTCGCCGCTCGGGGCCCGCTTCGTCGGCGAGATGGACCGGCTGTTCGACGCCTACGCCGCCCTGCTGCCCGACCTGCAGGGCCACTTCGCCCGCCTGCACCCGAAGGCCGGCGGCGACTCCGACTTCGTGTGGCGCCAGTCGGTCCGGGCCAAGGCCTACGACGCCGTGCGGGGGGTCCTGCCGGCGGCGGCCACCGCCAACCTCGGCATCTACGCCAGCGGGCAGGCCTACGAGGCGCTGCTGGTGCGCCTCGCCGCCCACCCGCTGCCCGAGGCCCGCAGCTACGCCCAGTTGATGCTCACCGAGCTGCGCAAGGTGATCCCGTCGTGGGTCAAGCGGGTCGACGTCGAGGACCGTGGCCGGGAGTGGTCCGCCTACCTGGCGGAGACGCACGCCGGGATGGAGGACCTCGCCGGCTCGCTGTTCGGACCCCCGCCGGAGCCGACGCCCGAGGTGGGCGGCGAGCCGGAGGTGGCGCTGGTCGACTGGGACCCCGAGGGCGAGGTCAAGGTCGTGGCGTCGATGCTGTACCCCTACACGCACCTGCCGGAGACGGCGGTCCAGGACCGCGTGGCGGCGATGTCCGACGCCGAGCGCCTGGCGGTCGTCGACCGCTACGTCGGGGACCGGCGCACCCGGCGCCACAAGCCGGGACGGGCCTTCGAACGGGTCGACTACCGCTTCGACGTCCTCTCCGACTACGGCGCCTTCCGGGACCTGCAGCGCCACCGCCTCCTGACCATCGACTGGCAGCACCTCACCCCGGCCCACGGGTACACCCTGCCCGAGGCGGTCGTCACCGCCGGGGGGGCGTCCGACTACCACGC
>DASSZM010000062.1:0-23378 GCA_035702855.1 Acidimicrobiales bacterium
GGCCCCGAAGGCCAGGTAGGCGAGCCGCCCGGGCACGAGGAAGCCCGGTCGGGCGCCCCAGCGGAAGTAGGCCGCTCGGGGGCCGACGTAGGCCCGCAGGACGGCCGGGTACACCGATGGCACGTAGCGGGCGACGAGATCCCGCGGATCCCACAGATAGACGCTGTGCATGGCGGGGTCCGGGATGCCGGCGGGGGCCATGGCCCGCAGTCGCAGCACGAAGAAGGCGACGAGCGGCGCGACGAGGAGAGCGCCGAGTTCCGCGAGGTGCCCGGGGTCACGGCGTCGGGATGGCCGTGCCGTCACCGGGCGGGGCGGTGCGAGCGCGGTCACCGTCCCGGGATCCGGGTGGGCGGAGCGAGGGCGGGCCTGCTCACCCGGCGGGATGTGCCGAGGCCACCCGGTCCCGGGGTCCGTCCTCGAGGGACGGGCCGGGAGCTGCCACGGGGGCCGCCGGACGGGAGGGTGGGTCGAAGGCCGCCGGCCCGACGCCGAGGAAGGGCGCGTCCCGTAAGCCGGCACGGTGGAGGGAGAAGGCGGCGGCGGTGGCGAGCACGCCGAACCCGTAGCGGACGCTGCGGCGGAACGAGATCGACGACGACTCCGGCTCGTAGCGGGTCGGGCACGACACCTCACCGATGCGTGCTCCCACGGCGACCGCCTGGGCGATCACCTGGTTGTCGAACACGAAGTCGTCGGAGTTGCGGTCGAGCGGCAGGGCCCGCAGCAGGTCGGCGCTGAAGGCGCGGAGCCCCGTGTGGTACTCGGAGAGCTTCTGGTGCAACAGGAGGTTCTCCGTCAGGGTCAGCAGGCGGTTCGCCACG
The DNA here is from genome assembly GCA_035702855.1 of Acidimicrobiales bacterium. Classification (GTDB taxonomy): domain Bacteria; phylum Actinomycetota; class Acidimicrobiia; order Acidimicrobiales; family Palsa-688; genus JAKAQB01. Next base: position 825 of record DASSZM010000062.1, read on the forward strand.
TACTTGTACCGCGGCATCCCCTGGCTGACGGAGTTCTGGGCGAGCACCCGGCTGCCGAGCACGAGGTCGTAGTGGCCGGAGGCGATCATCGCCACCATGGGGCGCACCAACCGGGGCGAGTACTGGTAGTCAGGGTGGACCATGACGACGATGTCCGCCCCGGCGTCGAGGGCGGCGGCGTAGCAGGTCTTCTGGTTGCCGCCGTACCCCAGGTTGGTCTCGTGGGTGATGCAGCGCAGCCCCAGCCGGCGGGCGATGAAGGTGGTCTCGTCGGTGCTGGCGTCGTCCACGAGGAGGATCTCGTCGACCACATCCCGGTCGATCTCGCGAACCGTGCGCTCGAGCGTCGCGGCCGCGTTGTAGGCCGGGAGGACCACCACAACCCGCCAGTCGTCGAGCACATTTCCTCCTGAGGATGCGGTCCAGGTGTGAAGACGTCGGGCGCGGTCACGGGGTTCCCGACCAGCGGCGGGCGAGCGGTGCCGGCAGAAAGGACAGGCGCGTCGAATCATTCGCGGCTGCCCGCGCCTTGAAGGCCGCGCGTCGATTCGCTGGAGAAACCTCCGACCGGTTCCGAGGCCCACTTTATCGACGGCCCGAGGGCAGATGGGGTCGCGCCCGTCGCCCCCGCCCCGTGCCCCTGGAGCCCGGCGGATGCCGGCCGAGATCCACTCCGAGTAACCGACAACTCACGCAATGTCACTGGCGGCGCCCTTTGGGCGGTTCGTGGGGGGTGGAACCGGCCGAAGCCGGCGAAGGTTTGCACGGCGTATGGAGTGCGACCTAGCGTCGCCGGAGGCGGGTGCTGGCCGGGTCTAGACCCCGCTCGGCCAGCCTGTACCGCCGGGGCTGGCCGGTGGGAGCGGCCGGTGGTCCTTCCGTGCGGGCGTACTCGGCCGGGCCGTCCGCCCGGCGATGAATCGCCACCGGAACGGCCGTCTGCACCGGTGATGCCAGCGATCACCCCGTTCCTCTGGTTCGACGATCAGGCCGAGGCCGCCGTCGACTTCTACTGCTCGGTCTTCCCCGACGCCAGGATCCTCCATGTCGCCCGCTGCGGGCCGGCGGGTCCAGGTCCGGAGGGGGAGGTGATGGCCATCCGCTTCTCGCTGGACGGCGCCGCGTTCACCGCCCTCAACGGTGGACCGAGCCATGCCGGCTTCGACGAGACGATCTCGTTCGTCATCGACTGCGCCGACCAGGCGGAGGTCGACCGCTACTGGGCGGCGCTCACCGAGGGCGGGGAGGAGATCGCCTGTGGGTGGCTCCGGGACCGCTTCGGGCTGTGCTGGCAGGTCGTGCCCGCAGGGCTCCCGGAGGTGCTCGGCGATCCCGTGCCCGAGCGCGCCGAGCGGGCGACGCGGGCCATGCTGCAGATGAAGAAGCTCGACCTGGAGACCCTCCGCGCGGCCGCCGACGGGATGCCGTCGCGAGCCTGACCCGGTGCGGCGGTGGTGCCGGCTGGTCGCGCTGGCCGTCGACGGGACCAGCTGCGAGGAGCGCGACCTCACAGGGCGCGGGACTCCCGGCATCGCCGTCGTGGACGTCGTCGCCCGGGCCGCCCTGCGGGCGGCCCGCGCGGGGAACCGCCTGCTGGTGGCGGACGCCGTGGAGGCCGTGGTGGAGCTGCTGGAGCTCGCCGGCCTAGCGGGTGTCGTCGAGGTGCAACGGCAACCCGAAGGAGGCGAACAGCCGGTCGGGGTCGAGGACGTGCAGGAAGAACGCCATCTCGGCGATCCTGCCACCTGAGATCTCGAGGACCTGGATCGCCCAGGGGGTCCAGCCGCCCGCCGGGTCGGGGCGGTACTGCGCGAAGGCGGGGCACCCGTTGGCGGACGTCCTCACCAGGCGGGAGCCGCGACACTCGTCCGGCCCCGGCTGGACCATCCAGGCGGCGATGTCGCCGGCGCCCTGCAGCCAGAGCTCGAACGGCGGCATCGACTGGACGGCGTCGTCGTGGAGCAGGGCCACCAGCGCTTCGATGTCGTAGCGCTCGAAGGCCTCGACGTAGCGGTCGAGCAGGTCCGCCTGCTCGGTGTCGAGCGGCCGGGGGCGGCCCCGGTCGGGCAGCGCGGCGAGCGTGGCCCGGGCGCGCTGCAGGGCGCTGTTGACGGCCGCTGTGCTCGTGCCGAGCAGCTCAGCGGTGTCAGCGGCCGACCAGTGCAGCACCTCGCACAGGAGCAGTGCCGCCCGCTGGCGGGAGGGCAAGTGCTGGAGGGCCGTCACGAAGGCGAGGCGCACCGAGTCCCGCTGGACGGCCAGCTCGGCCGGGTCGTCGAACTCGAGGCCCACCTGCGCATCGGCAATGGGCGTCACCCAGGTCGCCTCCGGCAGCATCGGCCCGAGGCGCGAGACGTCGGGCGGGGATGCCGGTCCGAGCTGCGCCGGTCGCGCCCGGCGCTGCACCTGCCTGGACATGTCGATGCACACGTTGGTGGCGATCCGATACAACCAGGACCGCAGGCTGGACCGCCCCTCGAAGCCGTCGACCGCCCGACAGGCACGGATGAGGGTTTCCTGCACGGCGTCCTCGGCCTCGAAGCCCGACCCGAGCATCTGGTAGCAGTAGCCCGTCAGTTCCCGACGGAACGGCTCGAGCTCCGTCGCCACCTGCTCAGCAGCAGCCCCCACCGCGGGTCAGGATACCAGCGGGCGCCTGCGGGCCACACCGGATCGCGATCAGTCCGCCGCCGGGACCAGCGCCTCCTCTCCCCGGGACCGGCCGCCGAGCCGGAGGGCGTCGGGGTGGCGGCGGACGTAGTAGGCGGCGGCGGCGAACCCGGCAACCAGCCAGACCAGGGAGATGATCACGGCGGACCGGATCGCCCCGGTGGGCAGGGGATAGACGCTGTAGTAGATCACCACAGCGCCCAGGACCGTGGAGACGCTCGGGATGACACCGTGCAGCAGCGGGCGGAAGCGGCGGCCGGGCCGGGTCATGTACACGGTCAGCGCCGTGTTGGCGACGATGTGGACGGCGATGATGCACACGCCGGAGATCGTGAGCAACCACAGTGATCCGTTCGCCGGGCCGAGCACGATCCCCGCGGCGACGTTGACGACGAGGATCACACCGAAGAACAGGGCGACCGCCTGGTACGGGGTGCGGAACTTCGTATGCACCCCCTGCACTCGGCGGAAGTAGACGCCGTCACGGCCACCGGCGAACCAGATCCGGGTCACGGCGTTGACCTTGGCCACCATGTACGACAGGTAACTCGTGATCGTGACGGCGATCAGGATGCCCCAGCCGATGGGCCCGAGGAAGTGCTTGTAGACGATGAGTCCCGGGTCGGCGGACCTTCCGTAGCCGGCCATGCTGTGCACCCCCCAGCCGATGGTGAGCGCGTAGGCGGGGATGATCACGGCCAGTCCGGAGACGAGCCAGCCGATCCACAGGGCCTTCCTGATCTTGCGCTTGGAGCCCTCGACCTCCTCGGAGAGCGTCGTGGCCGTCCCCAGCCCGGTGAAGTCGAGGATGGAGAAGATCACCGCCAGGAACAGGAGGTGGAACGATCCGTGGATGGTGGTGAGCGTGAAGGGCGTGGCCGAGTTCTTCGAGCCCGCCATGAAGATGATGATCACCGCGGTCACGATGAGGAAGATCGCCTCGAACGACCCCGACAGGAGCGTGAACCTGGTCGAGGGGCGCACGCCACGGTAGGAGAGCGCCACTCCGAAGACCAGGATGGCGACCGCCATCGGCAGCCACGCCCACCCGGTCCTCGCCAGGCTCGAGAACAGCACGTAGATGAACGAGCTCAAGCCGAGGACGGCGAAGGACGGTCCGGTCACGTTCTCGCCCATCCAGTACCACAGGGCGAGCGCCCCGCCGCCTTTGAACCCGCGCGCGGAGTAGGCGTAATAGCTGCCGGCATTGGTGATCATGCGTGAGAACTCGACGGGCGTCACCATCCAGAGTCCGTAGATGAGCCAGGCGATGATCACCGCGAGCGGTGTCGCCCCGCCGGCGTAGATGACCGTGCCGATGAGCAGGATCGCCACATCACCGGCGGGAGCGACGTAGGAGAACGACTGGAAGGCCGCCTCCAGGGTCCCGACGGCTCCTCTGCGGAGCGTCGTGGGCAGTTCTTCTTCCAAGGTCGGCGCCGGTTGCTGGTCTCGAGCCATGTCCCTCCTCGGGTCCTGATGTGCCTCGGCTGGCGCCGGTGAGCACCACCGTCTTGGCGCCGGTCCGCCCGGTCACCGAGTCCGCTCCAAGCGTCGCCAACCCCCGCTCGGCCACCTGGAACCCTCCCATCCGGAAGGGTACGCCGCCCGGGGCGGCCTATCAACGATGAGGCGGCCTCTCGACGACGAGGCGGTGGAGGCGGCGCGTCAGCGGCAGGAAGCGCCGGGCAGAGGCAGGGCTGCCGGTGCATGCGGTGGTGGGCGGTGGCCGTCGTGGCAGGAGCCGGGGAAGCCGGGCTCGCCCCACGTCACATCGTCGGCCAGCAGCGCGGCGCGGCCCTCCGGGTCCAGGCGCACGGCAGGCAATCGGACGGGCGAGCCACGACTCTGCTGTCCTCGGCGGCCCCGATCGTCAGTCGAGCCGGACACCCTGGCGGCCCAACTCGGCCCTGATCGCGCGGAGGTCGGTGTCGGCAAACGCCTTGCCGCTCCGGGAGGACACGGCCGCCGCCACACCGGCTCCCTGGCCGCTCACGGCACAGCACATCATGTTGCGCACGGACGCGTGCGAGATCCGGTCGCCGCCGATGCAACGACCGGCGACGATCAGGTTGTCGACGAGCCTCGGCAGCAACGCCCGGTAGGGCACCTGGAAGTACCGGCCGGTGGTGGGGAGCACGAGCAGGCCGTAGCCGTCGATGAATTCGGGGAAGATCCCGATGGCGTCGTCGAAGCGACCCTGGTCCCGGACGTCGGCCTCGGTCAGGTTGTACGCGGCGTCGATCTTGCGGGTGTCGCGGATGCCGATCGTCATCCCGAAATTGCGCAGCTTGGCCCGCTCGCAGCCCGGCATGAATCGTCGGAGCGCCTCGACAGCATCGAGGGCCCTTCGCCGGCCGGCGATCTCGCCGGCCGTGAGGTCGTGGGGGTCGGTGCCGTCGACGCCGGGCAGCGACACGAGGTTGAGGTAGGTCAGGTCTCCCTGGTCGGTGACGGCACCCCACGTCCCGGCGATGGTCGTCGTCCCCGGCGGGATGAGGCCTGCGGCCTCCGCCTGCTTGAAGGGTTTGCGGAGGAACGGCGAGAAGAGGTCGTCCTCCTTGCCGGTCGTCTCGATGTCCCACTCGCCCTCACCTGCCCAGTCCGAGTAGGTCCCGGGGTCGGACCGCACGGCTTCGATGAAGCGCTGCTTGTCGACCCCGGCCATCGAGAACATGACGGACGCAGCCATCAGCGACTCACGCGGGGCCTTGAAGGTCGGCGCGCCGGCCCGGGCCGCCACGTCGGCGTCGCCGGTGGCATCGACGACTCTCCGGGCGAGGATCGCCTCCCGGCCGGCCTTGCTCTCGGTGATCACGCCCGTGACCCGCCCGTCCTCGACGATGGGCCGGACGAAGAGCCGGTGGAGCATGGGATGGACCCCGGCTTCCTCGACCAGTCGATCCGCGACGACCTTGAACATCTCGGCGTCGAGGTTGTGCCCCGTCGCCTGCAGCTCCGGGGTGGCCGCCCCCATCTCGACGGCGCGCCGCTCGAACTCGATACCGATCCCCTCACAGTCGACGGTCCCCTCGTGGCGGTACCAGGCGAGGCCCTCCACGCCGACCTGGGTGATGTTGCCACCGAAGCAGCCGTTGCGGTCCATGAGGGTCGTCGTCGCGCCGGCCCGCGCCGAGGCGAGAGCCGCTGCCAGACCCCCCGGGCCGCTGCCGACGACGAGGACCTCGGTCTCGTGGACCACCTCCACCTCCCGGGCCGGCTCGAGTACCCGTCGCCGCCCGGGTCGTAGGTCGGACTTCGTGGTCGTCACCCCGACATGTTCGCGTACCCGGCGCTGTCCCTCCGGGTGGCGGCGACGCATCCCGAGGGAGACGAAGATCAGCCGCCAAGGGGCACGAGGTCGCAGAAGACGAACCCGTCTCGGGTGACGACCTCCCCCGTGCGCACCTCGATCGGACTGGCGAATCCCGGCCCGTCGCAGACGAAGGTGTGGAACTCGCCCCGCTCGCCGCACGGATCGAGCCCGGGCGGCAGGTCCCGCAGCAGCGCGGCGTCGAAGCCCCGGCCGACGAAGTCCGCCGGGAGCTTCGCCGGGTCGACGCAGGTGAGGACGGCGCGGATCCCGCTCGAGATCATCTCGTGGGCCAGCCGGTCGGTCGGTCGTTCCCAGAGCGGGAACAGTGCCCGGAGGCCGGTGGCGGCCAACGCCTGCTCGCGGTAGGCCCGCACGTCCTCGAGGAACAAGTCGCCGAACACCACGGCCTCGACGCCCTCGTCGATGGCGATACCCGTCGCCTCGGACATCAGCTCCTCGTACACCTCGTTGGGGCACGGTGACGGGATCTCGACGACGTGCAGCGCCAGGCCGAGTCGCTCCGCCTGTGTCCCGAGGAGCTGACGGCGGACGGCGTGCACGGCCACTCGGCCCGCAGCGGCATTGACGGTCACGAGCAGGCCCGTCACGTCGATCTCCGGGTCGTCACGCACCGCGGCGAGCGCCGCGGTGCTGTCCTTCCCGCTGCTCCAGCTCATCCAGGCGAGCGTCGTCACGGGTCCATGCAAGCAGGTGCGCGCCAGGTGACGGGGGTAGTCGCTCCGCCGCAGGCATCTTCTTCTCCCTGGCGCGGACCGGAGCCGGTCGAGATGCTGGCGGTCTCGTCGGAGACGGTGAGCCGGCCTGTAGGCGGGATTCTGTCCACCGGTCCGTTTCCGGGGTCCGGATGGGTGGCCATCCCTCTGTGCGGTCTACCTGGGGACATCGGCCGGGCCGGCCGTCCCGCACTCGACCTTGCTCCGGGTGGGGTTTACCGAGCCGCCCGGGTCGCCCCGGGCGCTGGTGCGCTCTTACCGCACCGTTTCACCCTTACCTGTGACGGCGGGGCCGTCCATCGGCGGTCTGTTCTCTGTGGCACGTTCCTGCGAGTCACCTCGACTGGCCGTTAGCCAGCACCCTGCCCTGTGGAGTCCCGACCTTCCTCGACCGGGTCGACGCCCGGCCGCGGCCACCTGGCCGGCTCACCGTTCACCGCCATCGTAGCCGCCGCCGGCGGGGTGCCCCGGGCCACTGCCTACCGAGAGCCATGGCGCGTCCCCACCCGGGTCGAGTGGGGGCTCTTGCGCCGGCGAGCGCCCCCAGGTGGGGCGGTGAGGGGTGCAGGACGGCCGGAAGTGGGGGTCCCCACCGGCCTGGGGGTCCAGAGGAGGGATTGAGGGGCCTCCAGGCCCCCAGGCCGGCGAGCGCCCCCACTCCGGGGTGGCGGCGGCGTCAGAGGGCGGGAGTGGGGGCTTGCGGGGGGTCGGCGGGGTCGCCGGCTCTGGCCGGAGCGGCGCTGGCACTGGCGATGACCCCTCGCGCCCCGACCAGGGCCGGCCCCGCCGCCCCCCGCCGGACCCCGACCAGGGCCGGCCGCCGCCCCCCGCCGCCCCCTCGAGACCCCTCGTGACCCCCCGCCCAACCCCCCGTCACGGGGGTGGTCGCGACATGGACGGACCGTGGCGGGGGCCGTAGCGTGATGCTCCCATGGTTCGCACCCCCTCCTCCGTCCGTCGCCTGGTGCGCCGCCGCCACGGGGCCCCGGCGCCGTCCGAGTCGACCCGACCGACCGGCGCAGACGAGGCGCTGCTCGCCGACCTGGCCGCCGTGCTCGGCCCGGACGGCCTCCGGGTGGACGGGGTGGAGCGGTCGTTGCTGTCCCGGGACGCCTCGGTCTTCGACCGGGGGCGGAGCGGGCCGGTGTGCTTCCCGCGGACCACCGCCGAGGTCCAGGGCGTGGTGCGGGCGGCGGTGCGCCACGGGCGGGCCGTGGTGCCCCGCGGCGCCGGCACGGGCCTGGCCGGTGGGGCGGTGCCGCTGGGGGAGCCGGTGGTGATCGCCTTGACGCGGATGAACCGGATCCTCGAGGTCGACGTCGACAACCGGGTGGCGTGGGTCGAGCCCGGGGTGATCAACCTCGACCTGTCCAACCAGCTGCGCCCCCTCGGCTTCCACTTCGCCCCGGACCCGTCGAGCCAGCAGGCGTGCACGATCGGCGGCAACGTCGCCAACAACTCCGGCGGACCGCACTGCCTCGCCTACGGGGTGACGAGCAGCCACGTCGTCGCCCTCGACGTCGTGCTCCCCGACGGCGAGCTGGTCCGCCTCGGCGGCCTCGACCCCGAGCCCGGCGGCTACGACCTGCGCGGCGCGTTCATCGGCGGGGAGGGGACGCTCGGCATCGCCACCCGCGTGGCCGTCCGCCTGACCCCCAACCCGCCGGCGGTGCGCACCCTGCTGTTGGCCTTCCCCTCGACCGTGGCCGCCGCCGACACCGTCGGGGCGGTCATCGCCGCCGGCATCGTGCCCGCCGCCCTCGAGGTGATGGACCAGCGGATCACCGAAGCCGTCGAGCACTACGTCCACGCCGGCTACCCGACCGACGCCGCCGCCGTGCTGCTCGCCGAGGTCGACGGGCTACCCGACGGGGTGGCGGCTGCGGCCGAGCGGATCGCCGAGATCGGCCGGGCGCACGGCGTCACCAGCGTCCGGGTCGCGGCCGACGACGCCGAGCGTGCTGCCCTGTGGAAGGGCCGGAAGACGGCGTTCGGCGCCGTCGCCCAGATCGCCCCCAACTACTACCTGCACGACACGGTCGTGCCCCGCAGCGTCTTGGCCCGGGTGCTGGAGGAGGTCTACGCCATCGCGGAGCGCCACGACCTGCTCGTCGTCAACGTGTTCCATGCCGGTGACGGCAACCTCCATCCGTTGCTGCTGTTCGACCGGCGCGAGCCGGGCGTGATGGACCGGGTGCTGGCGGCGGGTGCGGAGATCGTGGCCGCGTCGCTCGGCGCCGGCGGCGTGCTGTCGGGCGAGCACGGGATCGGGGTGGAGAAGCGGGACTACATGGCCATGCTCTTCTCGCCCGACGACCTCGACCACCAGAACCGGCTGCGCCGGTCGTTCGACCCGGCGTGCCGCGCCAACCCGGGCAAGGTGCTGCCCCAGGGCCACAGCTGCGCCGACATCCAGGCGCTCGAGGCGGTCCCCGCCGGGGTGTGGGTGTGAGCGGCGCCGCCGGCGTGGCGGCGGGCCGCGGCGTCGACGCGGCGGTGGAGGCCTTCGTCTCCGAGGTCGGCGCCGAGGGCCCGGTGGCGGCGGTCGGCGGTCGGACCCGCTGGGACCTGGGCGGCCCGCTCGCCGACGGCACCCGCCTGGTCGTCGCCCCGGCCGGGATCATCGAGCACCGCCCGGCCGAGATGACCGTCCGCGTCCGCGCCGGCACCCCCGTCGCCGAACTGCACGCCGCCCTGGCGGACGCCGGGCAGCGCACCGCCCTGCCGGAACGGGGCGGGACTGTCGGCGGGGCGCTGGCGGTCGGGGAGAGCGACCTGTGCGCCCTGGGCCGGGGACCGGCACGCGACGCCCTGCTGCAGGTGCGCTACGTCTCGGCGGAGGGACGGCTGGTCACCGGCGGCGGACCGACGGTGAAGAACGTCAGCGGCTACGACCTCCCGCGCCTCCTCGTCGGCTCGCTCGGGACGCTCGGGCTCCTGGCGGAGGCCGTCCTCCGCACCCAAGCGTGCCCCGAGGCCACCTGCTGGCTCCAAGCCGACGGGGTGGACCCCTTCGCTGCCCGTGACGCCGTCTACCGCCCGGCGGCGGTCCTGTGGGAGGGGCGGCGGACGTGGATCCGTCTGGAGGGCCATCCCGGTGACGTGGCGGCCTCCCGGCGCGCCCTCGGGCGTCTCGGTGGCTGGGAGGACGCCGAGGGACCACCGGCGCTGCCGGTGCACCGCTGGTCCGTGCCGCCCTCGGAGCTTCGGGCCCTGCCCTCCCGTGGCGGCCCGGGCGGAGGTGGCGGTGGCGCGGCTCCCGACGCCGAGGAGGGCGGGCCGGGTCGCTGGGTGGCACTGGTCGGCGTGGGCACCGTCCTCGCCGACCGCCCGGCGCCGCGCCGGGTTCCGCCCGCCGGCATCCTGGAGCTGTCCCGGCGGATGAAGGCGGCGTTCGACCCGACGGGGCGGTTGAGCCCCGGGCGGGCCGTGGTCGCCGCGAGTGGAGGTGGAGCGTGAACCTCGGGTTGGACGAAGGGCTCGACACGTGCGTGCAGTGCGGCCTCTGCCTGCCCCATTGCCCCACCTGGCGGGTGACCGGCGACGAGAGCCGCTCACCACGGGGCCGGATCGCGCTCATGCGCTCGGTCCAGGCCGGCAGCGTTGCCGTCACCGACGAGGTGGTGGCCTCCTTCGAGACGTGTGTGCTGTGCCGGGGGTGCGAGACGGCCTGCCCGAGCGGCGTGCCGTTCGGGCACCTGATGGAGCAGACCCGCGACAGCCTCGCCGCCGCCGGCCGCATGACGCCGTGGTGGCAGCGGCTCGCCCTGCAGCCGCTGGCCCATCCCCGCCTCGTGCGGGCCGGGACGGCGGTCGCAGCGGTGGCACAGCGGGCCGGTCTCGTGCCCGCCCGCCTCGGCCTGCCCCGGCTGCCGCTCCGCCAACCCGTCCAGCGGCCCACCCCTCACCCCACGGGCGACGAGGTGTGGCTCTTCACCGGCTGCGTGATGGACGCCTGGCAGCGTGACGTGCACCTCGCCGCCCAGGGCGTGCTGGAGGCGGCGGGCTTCGGCGTGCGGCCCACCGGTGATGAGGCTCCCTGCTGCGGTGCGCTGCACCAGCACGCCGGGCTGTCGGACCGGACCCGGGCGCTGGCGGCGACGGTGATGGCCGCCCTCCCCGGTCCCGCCCCCGTGCTGGTCGACTCCGCCGGGTGCGGCGCGGCGCTCAAGGACTACGGCCGCCTGCTCGGGACGGCGGAGGCGGAAGCGTTCTCGGCGCGGGTGTACGACATCCAGGAGTGGCTGGCGGCCCACCTGGACCGCCTCCCCGGCGTGACCGCCGGGGACCGGCTGCGGCAGCGGGTCGCTGTCCAGGACCCCTGCCACCTCCGCCACGTCCAGCGGGTCCACCAGGCGACCCGGGCGGTCCTCGCCCCCTACGTGGAGGAGCTGGTCGAGCTCGACGACGAGGGGCTCTGCTGTGGCGCCGGTGGCGCCTACTCCGCCCTGCAACCCGACCTGGCCGGCCGGATCCGGGACCGCAAGGTGGCGGCCATCGAGCGGGTCGGCCCCGACGTCGTCGCCAGTGCCAACCCGGGCTGCTCGATGCACCTGGCGGCGGCCGGCGTCCGCACCGCCCACCCGATGACGCTGGTCTGGGAGGCCCTCCGCCACGCCCGCGCCGGCTGAAGGCGGCGGGGCCGGCCGGTCAGCCGGTCAGCCGAGCAGGCGGGCCGTGGCCCGCCGCCCGGCGAGCTTGACGACCTCCAAGGCGTTGGGCAGCTGCTCCTTGATCCCGGCGTCGTGGGTCACCACCAGCACCTGCCGGAACCGGCCGCGCAGCTGCTCGAGGGCCTGCAGCATGCGGGCCTTGCGGTCCTCGTCCAGCGGGCCGAACACCTCGTCGAGCACGAGCAGCCCGACCGTGCCGCCGGACTGGAAGCGGACGTGCTCACTGATCGCCACCCGCAGCGCCAGGTTGGCGAGGTCGACCTCGGAGCCCGAGAAGCGGTCCAGCCCGTAGACGCGGCCCGCGTCGCCGATCTGCAGCTCGTAGGTCTCGGGGTCCACGAGCAACTGGTCGTACTCCCGATCCGTGAGCTCCCCGAACAGCTCGGCGGCCTGCGCCGCCAGCCGGGGCCCGACCGAGGCGACCACGGTGTTGCGGAACTCCGAGAGCAGCACCGCCACCCGGGCCAGGTGCCGCGTCTCGCTCTCCAGGTCGGCGAGGCGCTCGTGCTGCGCCCGCCCGTCGGCGAGGCGCTTGGCTTCGCCGTCCGCCTGCGAACGGCGGGTCGCCGCCGCCAGCTCGGCCGTGCGAGCTGCCTCCTCGGCCCTGCGGGCGGCGTCGGTCGCCGCCTCCCGGGCGGCGACCGCCGCCGCCAGGGCGTCGCGGTCGAAGCCCAGCGCCCGGACCTCTTCCCGGAGGGCTTCGACCACGCCCCGGCTGGCGTCGACCCGGGCCCGCGCCGCGGCGAGGGCCGTCTCGAGCACGGGTCGCCGCTCCAGGCGGGTGCGCAGTCGGGTCGCCGTGTCGGCGGCTTGCTCCTTGGCCTGGAGGGCGGCGTGCTCGGCGGCCATGAGCGTCTCGAGGGCCGCGGCATCCAGGGCGACGGCGTCCACGGGAGCGCCGCCGCTGCCGCCGGCCGCTGCCAGATCGGCGGAGGCGGCCCGCAGCGCGTCCTCCGCGCTCGCCCGGGTCGCCCGGGCGAGCTCCCAGCCGCTGCGGGCGTCGCGCAACTCGCGCTCGGCCCGCTCGGCGTCCGCGGCGGCCTCGGCGGTGGCCAGGGCCTCGCTCCCCTGCGCCTCCCAGCGGGCGCGCAGGTCGGCCACACGGGCGGCGGCGGCGGCGACCTCCGCCCGGCGGTGCTCCTGGACCGACGCGAACGCCGCGCCGAGCTCCTGTCCGCACAGCGGGCAGCTCGCCTCCGCCGACAGGGCGGCGGAGCGCTGCTGGTGCTCCTGCGCCCGCCGGGCCTCCTCCTCGGCGGCGCCCAGCTGGCCCTGCAGGGCGGCACGCCGCTCGCCGGCGCCGGCGGCGGCCTCGCGGGCGGCGGCGGCAGCCGCCGCGGCCGGGGCCGGGTCGGGCGGCTCGGGCCCGAGGGGGGAGCGGTCGAGGCGGCGGCGGGCGTCGAGCAGCGCCCGGAGGGCGGCGTGGCGTGCCCGCGAGCCGTCGAGGTCGGACGCGGCGGCCTCGGCCGTCGCCAGGTCGGTCCCGGCAGCGTCGAGGGCCCCCAACTCCTCGGTGAGGTCGGTGACCGCCTGCACGTCCCGGTCGAGGTCGCTGCGCGCCGCCTGGCCGCGCAGCACGAGGGCATCCCACTGCTGGCGCACCTGGTCGAGGGCCGCCCAGCGCTCCTGCGCGGCGCGACCCGCGGCCGTCGCCGTGTCGGCGGCGGCCCTCTCCGCTCGGGCCTCCGCCTCGGCCGCGCCGGCGGCGGCGTCGGCGTCGGCGGCAGCGACGGTGAGGACCTCGAGGTCGGGGAGCATGGCCCGCAGCTGGTTGAGCTGGGCGTCGCGCTCGCGGGCGTCCTTGCGGGCGGTGTCCCGTGCGCCGTCGAGGGGCGTGATGCCGAGCAGCTGGAGCACCAGCCGGCGGCGTTCGGCGGGGGACTGGCTGCTGAAGGCGGCGAGCTGCTTCTGCTCGGCGAACACCGACGCACGGAAGGCGCCGTCGTCCATCCCGAGCACCGACTGCACGTACCGCTTGGTGTCGGTCGCCCCCTCCGCCAGTGCCAGCCCGTCGCAGAGCGCCTCGGCCTTCATCGTCGAGTTGATGCCGGTGAGCCAGCGGCGGACGGCGTAGAGGTGACCCTCGTGCTCGAACTCGAGCTCGACGACGCAGTCGCCGCCGACGCCGGCCGAGCGGATCTCGCTGCGGTCGGTGCGGGCGCGGCCCCACAGCGCGAAGGTGATGGCCTCGAGCAGCGTGGACTTGCCGGCGCCGTTGGGGCCGTAGATGCCCACCAGCCCGGGGGGCAGGGCGAGGTCGAGCTCGTCCTCGTAGACGCGGAAGTTGCGCAGGTAGAGGCGGGTCAGCAGCACCGGTCGCCCCTCAGCCGGCGGCCTCGACGGCCGCCTCGAGGTAGCGGTGCCCGAGGGCCCGGATGCGCTCCCGGTCGAGCCCGGTCAGGTCCTGGCCGCCGAGGTAGCCGTCCCACTGCCCGCCGATGGTGTCGACGCTCGGCAGCTCGGAGGGCACGGTGACCGACACGAACTGCGGCTCCAGCTTCAGGTGCAGCGCCGCCCCGGCCGCGTCGCGCACCGCCTGCAGATCGAGCATCCGGTAGGCCTGGGGGTCGACCCCCTCCAGGAACAGGCGCGCCACCGACCCGGCGGGGGCGGCGGCCGCGCGCTGGAGCACCCGCTCGGACAGCTCGGCGGGGGACAGGCCCATGGCGAAGACCGTCTCGAGCGTGACGAGCGGGCGGGTGCCGGCGAGCGGCACGTGCCGGCAGGCGCCGGTCTCGGTGTCGAGCACGACGATGCCCTTGGCCCGCTCGGGCTCGTCGGAGAACTGGAAGGTGTCCGTGGAGCCGGCGTACCACATGCCGGTGTCGACCTGCGCGAAGCCGTGGTAGTGGCCCAGCAGGACCAGGTCGGACTGCAGCCGCCCCTTGTCGACCTCGATCTCGTTGATGTCGGCGTGCTTGGGCTGCAGCTGCGTCAGGCGGGGATGGGTGAGCAGGAGGTTGGTGCGGTCGGCGCTGCGTGCCGCCGCCGCCTCGTCCAGGGCGGCCAGGGCGGCGTCCACGGTCAGCATCTGGGGGACGGCGTGCACGACCAGCCCGGGCAGCTCGAAGCGCCGGTACTGCAGGCCGGGGGCGAAGTGGAACTCGGGGAAGCCGTCGGCGAGCGTCGAGTAGGGGCTGCCCGTGCCGGGCAGGCGGGGGGTGTCGTGGTTGCCGCTGATGGCGACCAATGCCACGCCGTGGTCGCGGATGCGGGCCAGGGCGCGCTGCGCCACCCGGTAGGAGCGGTAGGTGGGGCGGGGATGGTCGAACACGTCGCCGAGCCAGCAGATGACGTCCGGCTCCTCCGCCAGCGCCAGGTCGACGGCGGCTTCGAAGGACCGCTCGAAGTCCGCCTCCCGCTGGTTGACCCCGGCCTCGGTCGTGTAGGGGTAGTAGGCGCGCCCCAGATGGGCGTCGCCGATCGCTGCGACCCGCATGCGACCAGCAAACCAGAGGGATGGGACGAATGCCAGCGATGTAGTTCGCGGCGCCCGGCGGGAGCGGCCAGAATGCACCGATGGTCGACGCCCGCTACGAGTGGTTGGAGGGACCGCCGGCGCAGGGCGCGACCCCGGAGGCCGTGCCGGCGGCCACCGTGGTCGCGTTGCGGGGTGGCCCGGCCGGCCTGGAGATCCTGCTGGTGCGGCGGCGGCGGGGCGGCGCCTTCAGCGGGCTGTGGGTCTTCCCCGGCGGGCGGGTCGAGCCCGCCGACGCGGCGGCCGCCGTTTCCCGCCCCGACGACCCGCCGGGGGAGCGGGGGGGCGACGTCGCCGTCGCGCGGCGCGCCGCCGTGCGCGAGGCGGCCGAGGAAGCCGGCCTGGTCCTCGATGCGGGGTCGCTGGTGGCGCACTCGTGGTGGCTACCGCCCCCCGAGACGCCCCGGCGCTTCTCGACGTGGTTCTTCCTCGCGCCGGTCGAGGCGGCCTGCGCGGTCGTGGTCGACCGGGCCGAGGTCCACGACCACCGCTGGCTGGCGCCCGTCGCCGCCCTGGCGGCCCGGGACGCCGGGGAGATCGGCCTGGCCCCCCCGACGTGGGTCACCCTCTGGCAGCTGCGGCAGTTCGGCGACCCGGCGGCGGCGCTCGGCGAGGCTGCGTCCCGGCCGCCGCGGGAGTTCGTCACCCGCTTCGCCACGGCTCCCGACGGCCGCCAGGCCGTGCTCTGGGAGGGCGACGCCGGCTGGCCCGACGGCGACGCGCTCGCTCCCGGTGCCCGCCGGCGCCTCTGGGTCCGCCCGGACGGTCCCTGGGAGCCCGAGCTGGCCGTCGACGCCGGGGTGCCGTCGTGAGCACGACCCGCCGGCTGCGCAGCGACCCGATCGCCGAGGCGCGCCGTCAGTGGGTGGACCACGGCATGGCCCCGACCGCGGAGGCGATGGCGGCGGTCACCTCGGTGTTCCGCGCCCAGCAGATCTACCTGACCCGGATCGACCGGGCACTCAAGCCGTTCGGCCTGACCTTCGCCCGCTACGAGGTGCTCATGCTGCTCACCTTCAGCCGTCGCGGCACCCTGCCCCTCGGCATCCTCGGCAGCCGGCTGCAGGTCCACCCGACGAGCGTGACCAACGCCGTCGACCGCCTCGAGGCCCAGGGGCTCATCCGCCGGATCCCGCACCCCACCGATCGGCGCACCACCCTCGCCGAGCTGCTGGACGCGGGACGGGAGCGGGCCGCCGAGGCGACCGAGGCGGTGAACGCCGTGTTCGCCGAACCGGGCCTGGACCCGGAGGACGTGCAGACCCTCTTCGAGATCCTCGCCCGCCTGCGCGGCGACGCCGGCGACTTCCACCCGGACGGGGAGCAGGACGCGTAGCGGCACGCCGCTCCCGGGAGCCGTACCGTCGCCGCGTGCGCTTCGCCTTCAAGACCGCCCCGCAGCACACCAGCTGGCCGGCCATGCTCGAGGTCTGGAAGGCCGCCGACGACCTCGAGGTGTCCGAGTCGGGTTGGACCTTCGACCACTTCTACCCGATCCTCTCCGACTCGGCCTGGCCGTGCCTCGAGGGGTGGGTCACCCTGACCGCCTGGCCCAGGCGACCCGGCGGCTGCGGCTCGGCACGCTCGTCACCGGCATCCACTACCGCCTCCCCGACGTGCTGGCCAACATGGCCGCCACTCTCGACATCGTCGCCGGGGGCCGTCTCGAGCTCGGCCTCGGCGCCGGGTGGGACGAGGAGGAGTCCGGCGCCTACGGCATCGAGCTCGGGAGCCCCCGAGACCGCAGCGACCGCTTCGCGGAGGCGTGCGCCGTGCTCGAACCGCTGGCCCGGGCGCTCCAGGAGCTCGACTGAACCGGCGACGCCGGCAGGGACTCCCGGGCCGCCGGCCTGGGCGCGCCGAGCGCCGGGCCGGCGCGCCGGATCAGTCGACGAGGGCGGCGACGTTGGCGGCGGCAGCCGGGCGGGAGCGGGGCGCCGGCGGGGCGGCGCGCACGACGTCGGCGTAGAGGTCGACCAGCGCCGGGACGGCGAAGGGGGCGTGGAGGTTGGCGATCAGGCACTCGCCGGGCATGAGCGTCTGGATCTCCGCCCCCTGGGCGGAGATGTCCTGCTTGGACGAGGAGCGCAGGATCGTGCGGTCCTTCTCGTCCGCCAGGCCGAGGATGAAGAAGGTGTTGAACTGGCTGAGCAGCTCGTCGTCGAGCAGCCTCGGCTGCTGGGTGACCGCGCACAGCCCGACGCCGAACTTGCGGCCCTCCCGGGCGAGGCGGGGGAACACGTTGGACTCGCGGTCCTTGCCGCCCGACAGCACCCGCTGCGCCTCCTCCAGGGCGACCGCCACCACCGGCATCCGCTCGTGCCGGTCGGGATCCTCCAGGTAGGCGCCCTGCCACTCGTCGAGCACCCGGCGGGTGAGGAACGACGCCACCAGCACCTCCTCGGTGGAGCCGAGGCCGCTCACGTCCACCAGCACCACCTTGCCGGCCAGCAGGTCGTCGAGGATCCGCCGCCCGACCGACAGGCCGGGGTCGGTGGCGACGCAGCGCAGCCCGGCGATGCGGCGGGCCCGGCGGTGCACCACCTGGAGCGTCGACAAGGCGACACGCGCCGACAGCTCGACGTCCCGGAACCCGGCGAGGTCCTCGAGGCCGGCGAACTCGGTGATCCAGCCGAGCCCGTCGGTGCCGTAGTGGCGCTCGAGCTCGTAGAGGGCCTCCTCCTGGGGACGGCTCCACTCGTAGGCGGTCCGCAGGTCGTCGACGCTCAGCTCGCCGAGCCCGATCTGCAGGGCGCTGGCGTTGGGCAACGCCCGGTTGGCGTACACCCGCAACGCCTCGGACGCCCACGGGTGGCGGGCCAGGGCGCTGCGGTACTCGCCGTGGGGGTCGATCACGAGCAGGCCGTAGCGGCCGTTTGCCCGCATGACCCCGGCGGCGAGGACCTGCATCAGGTTGGACTTGCCCATGCCGGTGGTGGCGAAGACCCCCACGTGGGTCGCCAGCGACGAGCCGGGGATGCCGACGGTCAGGTCGACCACGGTCTCGCCGCTGCGGAGCCGCCCGACGGGCAGGTCGCCCATCCGCTCCGCCAGGAAGGCGAAGTCCTCCGGCTCGGGGGCGACCACCGCCGAGAACTGGGTCGGCAGGCTCTTGGGCTTGCGGAACACCGACCGCCGACCGCCGGCGCCGGCGGGCGGGGCGAGGTAGCCGAGGCAGCGGCACTCGGCGATCCGGTAGGTCCGCCGCTCCTGTTCGTGCAGCGTGTGGGCGCCGCTGTCGGCCCGGGTGTCGTCGGCGAGGAGCGTGCCGGCCACCCGCTCCGCCCACCCCGGCTCCCGGTGCTCGGTGCCGTAGGTGACGTCGACGACCCGGAACAGGTAGCGGCGGTCGGTGGCCTCGTCCACGGCCACGAGCAGCTCGCCGAGGAACAGGTCCTCGTCGGGGGCGGCCCGGAACACCCCCTCCAGCACGTTCTTGCCGTACAGGCGGCCGCGCACGACACGGCCGGGCGGGCGGGGGGCGGTGACGTCGACCACCGGGCCAGCTTGGCAGGCGGCGCCGACGTGACGGCGGACGGCCGTCAGGGCTCGAGGGGGCGCCCCTCCCACCGCAGCTCGCCGCGGTCGGGCAGCAGGATCCCCATGAGCGCCCGCATCGTGGTCGTCTTGCCCGCGCCGTTGCGGCCGACCAGGCCGACGATCTCGCCCGGGCCGACGTCGAGGTCGACGCCGTCCACGGCGACGAGCTCGCCGAAGCGGTGGCCGAGGCCACGCACCGCCAGACCCTTCGACACGCCGCAGAGCTTGGCACGCGAGGCTGGAGCCGTGGACGACGACCAGGCCATGACGGCGGTGACGGCGGAGTTCGGCGTGCACTCGGCGGCGGAGGCGGCCCGCCGGGCGGGCTCGCGGGGGCACTCCCGCACCCTGGCGGTGCGCCGCTGGAAGCAGACCCGCAAGGTCTTCGCCGTCCCCGTCGCCGGCATCGACCACTACCCGGGGTTCTGCTTCGGCGCCGACGGCCGTCCCCGGCCGGTGATCGGCGAGGTGCTCGCAGTCGTCGGCGACCGCCTCGCCGGCTGGGCCCTGGCCGCGTGGTTCGTCCGCCCCGAACCCGGGCTCGCTGGCCGCCGCCCGGTCGACCTGCTCGATGAGGACCCGGCGGCGGTGGTGGAGGCCGCCGGGCGGGCCGGTCAGCGATGAGCCCCGTCGGGTTCAGGCCCGCTCCATCAGCCGGTGCCGGTCGGTGAACGCCCGCTCCTGCACCTCCAGGGGCACGCCGAGGTCGGCGAGGACGTCCTCCACCCGCCGCCACGCCTCCGCCCGCACCCAGCCGGGGCAGGCGGCCAGGCGGTCGGCCACGCTCAGCGGGTACGGATAACCCGGGAAGGCGGCGTCGTCGCAGAGCGCCGAGAGGGCACCGAGCGCCGCCGCCGGGTCGGTCCCGCCGGGGAGGTCGACGCGGAAGGCGAAGCGGGCGTCGGGATCGAGGCGGGCCACGCACACCACCAGGCCGGGCCCGAGCTCCGGGCGGGTGGTGGCGACCTGCGCCCACCACGTCGAGCGCGGCCCGAAGAGCCGTTCGGCCTCCGCCTCGAGGGCCCCGACCAGTGGTGCTCCTCCCCGGGCCAGCGACGAGTGCTTGGTGATCCCTGCGAGGGCGATGCCGCGCCCACCGGCCCGCTCGAGCAGCGCCCCTGCCCAGGCCGCCGGGATCCGCCAATCGGGCTGCAGGTCGCCGTCCACCAGCACCACGCCGCCGGGCCCGCAGGCGTCGACGGCCGCCGCCACCGCCTGCCACTCGCCCCAGTCCCGGAGGAGGTTGACGTCGACGGCGGCGTCGGCGTCGACGGGGGCGCCGGTGGCGGCCAGGGCGGCACGGCCCTCCCCGAGCCCGAGGAGGTGGGCCGCCAGCGGGCCCTCGTCCTCCTGCACGCAGCGCCCGCCGGCCCAGCGGACCGTGGCCGCCCGGGTGACGTACAGCTGTAGGCAGCGGGCGTCGGCGACCAGCGCCTGGCCACCGTCGACCGCCCACACGTCGGGTGGCGGGGCGAGCTTCTCGAGCGGGCGCAGGGTCACGGTCGGCTCGAACTCCAGGTCCCGGGCGGTCGGGTCCGACAGCCCGCTCCCGCCCCCCGTCAGCAGGGTGGCGAGCCGGCGCGCGGTCTGGTCGAGGTCGGCCACGCCGGCCAGCCTCCCACGGACCGGTGACGGGACCGGCGATATCGGGGATGATGACCGCATGCCGAGGGCCATCTGGAGCGGTTCGGTCAGCTTCGGGCTCGTCAACGTCCCCGTCAAGTTGGTGACGGCGACCTCCTCCAAGGACGTCCGCTTCCACCAGCTGCACGCCCCCGACCACGCCCGCATCCAGCAGAAGCGGGTCTGCTCGGCCGACGGCGAGGAGGTCGAGTACGCCGAGATCGTGAAGGGCTACGACCTCGGCGGCGGCCGCTACGTGGTCGTCGAGCCCGAGGAGCTGGCATCGCTCGACCCGGAGGGGACCCGTTCGATCGACATCGAGGAGTTCGTCGACCTGGCGGACATCGACCCGCTGTACTTCGAGCACAGCTACTACCTGGTGCCCGACGAGCGGGCGGCGAAGCCCTACGCCCTGCTGGTCGAGGCGATGCAGCGCACCGGGAAGGTGGCGCTCGGCCGGTTCGTGCTGCGCACCAAGCAGTACTGGGCGACGCTGCGGGCGCGCGACGGGGTCCTGGTGCTCGCGACCATGCTCTACGCCGACGAGATCGTCGCCACCGAGGACCTGGGCGTGGCGACGACCGAGCAGACGGCGCCGAGCGAGCGGGAGCTGGCGATGGCCACGCAGCTGGTCGAGTCGCTGGCGACGGAGTTCGACCCGGCGCGCTACCACGACGACTACCGGGAGAAAGTCCTCGCCCTCGTGGAGGCCAAGGCCGAGGGTCAGGTGATCGCCGCGCCGGCGGAGCCGGCCCCTGCGGCCCCCGTCGTGGACCTCCTGGCCGCCCTCGAGGCCAGCCTGGCCGCCGCCCGGGAGCGGGCGGGTGACACGGAAGCGCCGAAGGGCAGGCGGAGGGCGAGCGCGTGAGCCCGGCGGCGACGTCGGTCGACGTCGGCGGCCGGACGTTGCAGCTCTCCAACCTCGACAAGGTCCTGTGGCCGGCGACCGGCTTCACCAAGGGGCAGATGATCGACTACTACGCCCGGATCGCCCCCGTGATGCTGCCCCACCTCGCCGGCCGCCCCATCACCCTGAGGCGGTGGCCGAACGGGGTGGAGGCGGGGTCGTTCTTCGAGAAGAACTGTCCGTCGCACCGGCCGGACTGGATGCCGACCATCGGCCAGGGAGGCGTCGGGTACTGCCAGCTCGAGGAGCCGGCCGCGCTGGTGTGGACCGCCAACCTGGCCGCCGTGGAGCTGCACCCGACGCTCGCCTCGGCGCCGGATCTGGAGCAGCCCCGCTCGGTGGTGTTCGACCTCGACCCCGGGCCGCCGGCCGACCTGGTGACCTGCGCCCGCGTCGCCCGGCTGCTGCGAGCGCTCCTCGACCGCCTCGGGTTGGCGGCGTGGCCCAAGACCTCGGGCAGCAAGGGGCTGCAGCTGTACGTCCCGCTCAACACGCCCACCGGCTACGACCGGACCCGGGCGTTCGCCCTGGGGCTGGCCCGGGTCGTCGAGCAGGCCCACCCCGACCTGGTCGTGACGACCCAGGACCGCAGCGTGCGGCCGGGCAAGGTGCTCATCGACTGGAGCCAGAACCACCCGACCAAGACGACCGTGAGCGTCTACTCGCTCCGGGCATGGATGACGCCCAGCACGTCGACCCCCGTCACCTGGGACGAGATCGACGACGCAGCGCGGCGCGAGGACACCGAGCGGCTGCGCTTTTCCCCCGAAGAAGTTCTGCAACGCGTCGAGGACCGAGGTGACCTGATGGCACCCGTGCTCGAGCTCGAACAGGAGGTCCCCGACCTTGGCTGACACCTGGGACGTCATCGTCATCGGCGCCGGCCCGCCCGGCGAGAACGCCGCCCAGTACGCCATCGCCGGCAGCGACCGCACCGCCGTCCTCGTCGAGGCGGAGCTGGTCGGCGGCGAGTGCTCCTACTGGGCCTGCATGCCGAGCAAGGCGCTGCTGCGGCCGGTCGAGGCGGCCGACGCCGCCCGCTCGCTGCCCGGCATCCCCGTCGGCTCCCTCGACGTGGGCGCCGTGCTCGCCCGGCGGGACTCGTTCACCCACGACCACGACGACGGCCCGCAGGTGCAGTGGGCGGAGGGCGCCGGCATCGACGTGGTCCGCGGGCGGGGCCGCCTCGCCGGGGAGCGCACCGTGGTGGTGACGAGCCCCGACGGCGGCGAGCGCACCCTGACCGCCCGTCACGCCGTCGTCCTCGCCACCGGCACCACGGCGTCCATCCCGCCCGTCCCCGGATTGCGGGAGTGCCGGCCGTGGACGTCGCGCGACGTGACCAACCTGCGCGAGGTGCCCCGGCGGGTCCTCGTCGTGGGCGGGGGCGTCGTCGCCTGCGAGGCGACGACCTGGCTGCGTGGTCTCGGCGCCGAGGAGGTCACCGTGGTGGAGGTCGGCCCCCGGCTCCTCGATCGCCACGAGCCGTTCGCCTCCGAGCTGCTCGCCGCCCGCTTCGCCGACCTCGGCGTCCGGGTCCGCACCGGCAGCGGGGTCGTGTCGGTGCAGCGCCCGGCCGCCGCCGACACCGGCGTGGGCCGGATCCACGGCGG
>DASSZM010000205.1:0-7977 GCA_035702855.1 Acidimicrobiales bacterium
CGCTGGGCCCCGGCCGCCCCCGCCGCCGTCGAGGCGCAGGGACCCGAGCAGGTCAGCGTGGCGGGCGGCGAGGTGTTCGTGCTGACCCACGGCGGGCTGTGGGTCGAGGGCGGCGGCCGCTGGCGGCTCGCCGACGCCTGAGCCCTACGGCTCCAGGTACCGCTCGACCAGCTCGGCGGCCACGCCGGTGTAGGTGGCGGGGCTCAGGGCGAGCAGCCGCGCCTCGGCGTCCGCCGGCAACCCCAGCCCGACCACGAACTCCTTGATCCTGGTGGCGTCCACCCGCTCCCCCCGGGTCAGCGCCTTCAGCTGCTCGTAGGGCTCGGGGAGGCCGTAGCGGCGCATCACCGTCTGCACCGCCTCGGCCAGGACCTCCCACTGCCCGTCGAGCTCGGCGGCCATCACGGCGGCGTCGGGCTCCACCCGCCCGAGGCCCCGGCGTGCCGCCCGGATGGCGAGCAGCGAGTGGCCGACGGCGACGCCCATGTTGCGGATCGCCGAGCTGTCGGAGAGGTCCCGCTGCATGCGGCTGACCGCCAGCTTGCCGGCGAGGTGGCCGAGGAGGGCGTCGGCGATCCCGAGGTTGGCCTCGGCGTTCTCGAAGTCGATGGGGTTGACCTTGTGGGGCATGGTCGACGAGCCGACCTCGCCCGCCGCCGGCCGCTGCCGCAGGTAGCCGCGGCTCACGTACTCCCAGACGTCCCGGCAGAAGTCGAGCAGGATGGCGTCGAAGCGCATCAGGAGGTGAAAGGCCTCCCCCAGGGTGTCGTGCGGTTCGATCTGGGTCGTGAGCGGGTTCCAGGCGAGCCCGAGGCCCTCGACGAACGAGCGCGACAGCTCCGGCCAGGCCACCTCGGGGTAGGCGGCCACGTGGGCCCCGAAGGTCCCGGTCGCCCCGTTGAGCTTGCCGGTGAGGCGCAGGGCGCGCAGGCCGTCCAGCTGGCGCCGCCAGCGGGCGACCCACACCGCCAGCTCCTTGCCGAGGGTGGTGGGCGTCGCCGTCTGGCCGTGGGTGTGGCTCGGCATCGGCATCCGGGCGTGGGCCCGGGCCAGGGCGGCCACGTCGGCGACCAGCTGCTCGGCGGACGGGAGCCACGCCCTGGCCAGGGCGTCGCGCAGCATGAGGGCGTGGGCCAGGTTGTTGATGTCCTCGCTGGTGCAGGCGAAGTGGACGAACTCGCGCTGCTCGGCGGGCACGCCCTGCGCCGCCAGCTTCTCCTTCAGGTAGTACTCGACCGCCTTGACGTCGTGGTTGATCCGCCGCTCGATGGCCCGGACGGCGGCGGTGTCGGCCGCTCCCCAGCCGGCCACCCACCCGTCGAGGGCGGCGTCGAGGGCGGGATCGAGGGGCGGCAGCTCGACCACGCCGGGCTCACCGGCCAGGGCGCGGAACCAGGCCACTTCGACGGCGAACCGCCACCGGAACAGCGCGTCCTCCGACACCTCGGCCTCGACATCGACCAGCTGGGCGGCGTAGCGACCGTCGAGGGGCGAGATCGGCACCGGGCGAGCGTAGCCCGCAGGTGTGCCCGGCCCGACCGCCGGGTAGGGCTGCGGCATGTCTGCCGCTGTGCAGCGACCGGGGTCCGGGGACGGCGTGCCGCCGGCGGTGACGCCCACCGCCGGACCGGGAGCGCCGGGCACCGCGGCGCCCGTCCCCGACGCCTCCCTCGAGCCCCGACGCACGAGGACCGGCACCGCCTACGTGGCGAGCATCGTCGGGATCGTGGTCGCCGCTCTGGTGATCGTCTTCATCGTGCAGAACCTGCACGACGCCACGGTCCACTTCCTGCCCTGGACCTTCCGGCTGCCGGAGGGCGTGACGATCCTCGCGTCTGCGGTGGCCGGGGCGCTGGTGGTACTGCTGGTCAGCCTGGCGCGCATCCTCCAGCTCCGGTTGACCGCGCGGCGTCACCGCCGACGGCACGCGGCGCAGACCCTGCCGGGGTGAGCCGCCAGGGGCCGCTCCCGCGCGCTGGACGGAAGCCGCCCGCAGGCACCACCATGACCTGATGGCTCCGTCCGGCGGGTTCTTCGATCAGGACGAGGAACCCAAGCCGCGAGCGCGCCCCGCGCGCGATCCGCGGGGGGTACGGGCCCGCGTCTACGACCAGGATCAGCCGCCACGCCCCGCTCCCGAGGGGCCGGTCCTGCGCTTCCCTGCGCCCCGCTCGGCCCTCCCGCCGGGCACCCGCCGCACCCCGCCCTCGGCTCGCCGGGAGGCGCCGCCGGCGCCGCCGCCCGACCTGCCCGCCGCCCCGGCGCCGCCGCCCCGGCGCGACCCACCCGCCGCCCCGGCCCGCCGACCCGACCCGCCCCCGGCGCGACCCACCGCTGCTCCGGCGCGACCCACCGCTGCTCCGGCGCGACCCGCCGGCGCGGCCCGGCGAGGCGACCCGCCGCCGGCGCGACCGGCGACGCCCGCCCGTCCCGCCGTCGCCCGCCGCCGGCGGTCCCTCGGTGCCGACACCGGCGTGCTGGCCGCCGGCACCCTGTTGTCCCGGCTGACCGGCTTCCTCCGGGTCATGGTGGCGAGCTACCTGTTCGGCGTCAACGCCCTCTCCGACGCCTACAACTTCGCCAACTCGGTCCCCAACACCATCTACGACCTGCTCCTCGGCGGGATCCTGGCGGCGACGCTCATCCCACTCTTCGTGGACGAGCTGCGGGCCGAGGAGGCCGGCCGGGACGACGGCGGCATCCCGGCGGTGCTCGGCGTGGTCGCCGCCGCCCTCACCGGCTTCTCCCTGCTGCTGTGGGTGCTGGCCCCCGAGGTCGCCCACTTCTACCTGCTGCTGTCGTCGAGCCCGTTCAAAGGGGCCGAGCTGTCGGTCGCCACCCGGCTGCTGCAGCTGTTCGCCCCCCAGGTGTTCTTCCTCGGGGCGATCGTGGTGAGCGAGGCGCTGCTGCAGGCCCGGCGGCGGTTCGCGGCCGCCGCCTTCTCGCCGGTGGTCAACAACCTGATCGCCATCGGCGCCCTCCTGGCCGCCGCCCTGGTGGCGAGGCACCTGTCGATCGGCGCCTTCCGTCACCACCACGCCGGCCTGCTCGTGCTCGGCATCGGCACCACCGCCGGCTACGTCGTGCAGTTCCTCGTCCAGCTGCCGGCCATGGTGCGCGCCGGGGTGTGGCGCTGGCCGAGCTGGCACCCCCGCCACCCTGCCGTGCGCCGGGTCCTCGGGCTGTCGTCCTGGCTCATCGGCGTCGTCCTGCTCAACCAGATCTCCTACAACCTGATCGCGGTGATCGCCAACCGCCACACGGGCGGGTTCACGGTCTACCTGATCGCCTTCCAGTTCTTCATGCTGCCCTACTCCCTGGTCGCCGTCTCCATCGCATCGGCGATCATGCCCGACCTGGCCGAGCGCTGGTCCGACCGGGACCACGTCGCCTTCCTGCGCCGGACCATCCTCGGGCTGCGCACCACCTTCGCCGTTCTGTTCCCGACCGCCGTCGGCTACGCCATCGTGGCCCGCCCGGTGATCGAGCTACTCGCCCGCCACGGGGCCGTTCACGCCGACGAGGCCGAGCTGGTCGGCACCACCCTGGTGGTGTTCGCCGTCTGCCTGCCCGGCTTCAGCCTGTTCCTGCCCCTCGTGCGGGCGCTGCAGGCGATGAAGGACACCCGGGCGATGTTCTTCGTCTACGTCGCCGAGAACGGGCTGACCGTGGCCCTCGCCTTCCCCCTCGACCACTACCTGGGGGTGCCCGGGCTCGCCCTGGCCTGGGCCGGGCCCTACTCGCTGGCCTGCCTGGTGGTGGTCGCCTACCTGCGCCGCCACGTCGGCCACCTCGGAGGCGTCTTCACCGGCCGGACCCTCGCCCGGGTCGTCCTGGCCACCGCGGTGATGGCGGTGGCGGTCGGGGCGGTGGGCCGGGTCCTGCCCCATGGCGGCGGCGACGCCGTCCTCGCCGGGCGCCTGGCCGCCGAGGTGGCCACCGGGGCCGCCGTGTTCGTGGCCATGGTCCGGGTCCTCGGCATCCGGGAGGTGGAAGTCGTCCTCGCCCCGGTGTTGCGCCGGCTCCGTCCCTCCGGGTCAGGATGACGGCATGCGGATCGGCAACCTCTACGGCCCCGACGCCACCTACCTCGGTGTGCCGGCGGCCGACCTCGACGAACCCTCGAGCTGGGCGCACGCCAAGGCGGTGGTGATCGGCGCCCCCTTCGACGGCGGCACGTCCCACCGACCCGGGACCCGCTTCGGCCCGCAGGCCATCCGGCTCGCCGACTACCTGCCCCACGACGGCAGCCGCCCCCACCTCGCCCTCGACGTCGACCCGCTCCTCGAGCTCGGGGTGGTCGACGTCGGCGACGTGGAGATGCCCTCGGGCGAGACCGA
The DNA here is from genome assembly GCA_035702855.1 of Acidimicrobiales bacterium. Taxonomy (GTDB): domain Bacteria; phylum Actinomycetota; class Acidimicrobiia; order Acidimicrobiales; family Palsa-688; genus JAKAQB01. The sequence continues at coordinate 4,341 of DASSZM010000205.1, forward strand.
GACCTCCCTCGCCCGCCTGGAGGCGGCCGTGGAGCGCATCGCCGGGGCCGGGGCCGTACCCGTCATCCTCGGCGGTGACCACACCGTCGCCCTCCCCGACGCCACCGGCGTCGCCCGCCACGTCGGCTGGGGGCGGGTGTCGGTCCTCCACTTCGACGCCCACGCCGACACCGGCGACACCCAGTTCGGCGCCCTCTACGGGCACGGGACGCCGATGCGGCGCCTGATCGAGTCGGGGGCGGTGCGCGGCGACCGCTTCCTCCAGATCGGCCTGCGGGGCTACTGGCCGGAGCCGGAGACCCTCGCCTGGATGGCCGAGCAGCGGATGCGCAGCTACGAGATGACCGAGGTCGTCGACCGGGGCCTGGACACCTGCCTCACCGAGGCGTTCGGCATCGCCACCGACGACTGCGACGGGGTGTTCCTCTCGGTCGACGTGGACGTCGTCGACCCGGGCATGGCCCCCGGGACCGGCACCCCCGAGCCGGGCGGCCTCACCACCCGCCAGCTGCTCGACGCCGTCCGGCGGATCTGCATGGAGCTCCCGATCGCCGGCATCGACGTCGTCGAGGTGTCCCCGCCCTACGACCACGCCGAGGTCACCGCCTACCTCGGCAACCGCGTCGTGCTCGAGGCCCTCTCGGGGCTGGCCTGGAAGGCCCGCCGGGACGCCGGCGAGGCGGTCCGCCCACCGGGGGCACCGCTCCTGGAGGGCCGCCGCCCGCTGCCGGGGACCCCCGGGGAGGCGTGAGAGGACGCCCGCCGGGGAAGAGAACCGGTGCTGCTCGGCACGCCGCCACCGGCGCGCCCCGACTTCCGGAAGGACGGCTCACATGGGTCTCGCGACGACAACCCTGCGCATCGGACTCGGCGGCCTGATGGCCGGCCACGGCCTGCAGAAGCTGGCCGGCAAGTTCGGCGGCGCCGGCCTGGACGGCACCGCCCAGGGCTTCGAGGCGATGGGCTTCCGGCCCGGGCGCCCCTACGCCACCGCCGCCGGGGCGGCGGAGACGGTCGGCGGCAGCCTGCTGGCGGCGGGGATGTGGACGCCGCTCGGCGCCGCCATGCTGACCGGGGCCATGGGCACCGCCATCGCCAAGGTGCACGCCAAGAACGGCCCGTGGGTCACCAAGGGCGGCTTCGAGTACAACGCCGTGATCATCGCCGCCGCCTTCGCCATCACCGAGGCCGGCCCCGGCTTCCCGGCCGTGGACGGGCTCATCACCAAGCGGCGGAAGGGCTTCGGTTGGGCCGTCGCCGAGCTGGCCCTCGGGCTGGCAGGCACCGCCGCCGTGCTCAAGCTCAACGAGCGGGGCGCTGACGTGGCCGGCGCCGTCGACGCCGCCACCACCGGCCCGGCAGCGACGGTGAGCGACACGACCCACCGGTTGGCCGACCGGGTGTCCGCCGCCGCCGACACCGTGGCCGGCAAGAGCCGCGCCGCGGCGGAGAGCGTGGCGGCCACCGCCGAGCACGCCGGCAGCGCCGCCCAGCGGGCCGGTGACAGCGCCGGCGACAAGGCGGCGCAAGCCTCCCATGCCACCTCCGGCGCTGCCGCCGCCGCGACCAACGGCTCCAAGGAGAGCACCCTGCACGGCGAGGAGGCGGTGGCCGACCGGGCCGCCCAGGAGGGCGGCCGGGGCTAGCGACCGATCCGGTCCGGGCGCCCCACCCGCTCGGGCGGTGCGTCCCCCGACCGGCCGGCCTGGGTGTCGGCCGCCTCCACCGCGAGGCGGTCGACGAGGTCGTTCATCCGGTCCGAGCCGTGGCCCTTCACCCAGCGGAACCGCAGCCGGTCGGGGTCCTGCTTGTAGGCGGCGATCAGCGGCCGCCACAGGTCCTGGTTGGCCACCTCCTGGCGCTGCGAGTTGCGCCAGCCCCGCCGCTCCCAGCCCTCCCACCAGCGGTCCCGGAAGCAGTTGACGACGTAGGTGGAGTCGCTCACCACCTCCAGGTCACCGGCGAGCGTGGTCACGGCGTCGAGCACGGCGAGCACCTCCATCCGCTGGTTGGTGGTGCGGGGGTCCGCACCGGAGCGGAACCGGCCGCCGGGCACGGCCCACGCCCAGCCGCCGGGGCCGGGGTTGCCGCGGCAGGCGCCGTCGGTGTACACGATGGTCGGATCGGTGGGGTGAGGCACCGCTCGATCGTGACATGCGCTCCGGTGGCGCGACGATGGAGCCGTGATCTTCGACGGTTTCTCCCACCAACTCCCGGACATCGACCCCTCGGAGACGGCGGAGTGGGTCGACTCCTTCGACGCCGTGCTCGACACCCACGGCAAGACCCGGGCCCGCTTCTTGCTGATGAAGCTCCTGGAGCGGGCCCGGGAGAACCAGGTCGGCTTCCCCGCCACCGTCTCGTCGCCGTACGCCAACACGATCCCCGCCGACCTCGAGCCGTGGTTCCCCGGCGACGAGCACGTCGAGCGTCGGATCCGCGCCTACATCCGCTGGAACGCCGCCATCATGGTCGTGCGCGCCAACCACATGGCGGAGGGGATCGGCGGCCACCTGGCCACCTACGCCAGCTCCGCCAGCCTCTACGAGGTCGGCTTCAACCACTTCTTCCGGGGCAAGGCCAACGGCCAGGCCGGTGACCAGGTCTACTTCCAGGGACACGCCGCGCCGGGCATCTACGCCCGCGCCTTCCTGGAGGGGCGGCTCACCGAGGCGCAGCTGGTCAACTTCCGCCAGGAGCTGAAGGGGCGCCGCCCCGGCCCGGACGGTTCGGCGGGACCGGGAGGTCTTTCCTCTTACCCCCATCCCCGACTGATGCCGGACTTCTGGGAGTACCCGACGGTCTCGATGGGGATCGGGCCGCTCAACGCCGTCTACCAGGCGCGTTTCAACCAGTACCTGCGGCACCGGCGGATCGCCGACACCTCCCAGTCCCGGGTGTGGTGCTTCCTCGGCGACGGTGAGTGCGACGAGCCCGAGACCCTCGGGGCGCTGTCGCTGGCCGGGCGCGAGCAGCTCGACAACCTGACCTTCGTCGTCAACTGCAACCTGCAGCGCCTCGACGGCCCCGTGCGCGGCAACGGCAAGATCATCCAGGAGCTGGAGGCGACGTTCCGGGGCGCCGGCTGGAACGTCATCAAGGTCGTCTGGGGCTCCAAGTGGGACGAGCTGTTGGCCCGCGACGTCGACGGCGTCCTGCTCAACCAGATGAACACCACCGTCGACGGGACCTTCCAGAAGCTCGCCACCGAGGACGGCGCCTACATCCGGGAGCACTTCTTCGGCCCCGACCCGCGGCTGCGCCGCCTCGTCGAGCACCTCTCCGACGACGAGCTGATGAACCTTCCGCGAGGCGGCCACGACTACCGCAAGCTGTACGCCGCCTACAAGGCCGCGACCGAGACGACCGGCCAGCCGACGGTGATCCTCGCCAAGACGATCAAGGGCTGGACGCTCGGCCCGGAGATCGAGGCCCGTAACTCCACCCACCAGATCAAGAAGATGAACGCGGCGCAGCTCAAGCTCCTGCGCGACCGCCTCTACCTCAACGACGAGATCCCCGACTCCGCCCTGGAGAAGGGGGAACCGCCCTTCTTCCGGCCCGCCCCTGACTCGGTCGAGTACCGCTACATGGTCGAGCGCCGCCAGGCTCTCAACGGGTCCCTTCCGGCCCGGGT
>DASSZM010000007.1:0-24389 GCA_035702855.1 Acidimicrobiales bacterium
GCCGGTGGAACATCCCGACCGAGTCGCCGAACGAGCCACGGCTCCGGGAACGGAGCCAGGCCACCAGCACACCCGCCCAGGCGATCGCGAGGATCAGTACCACCACCGTCGTCAAGCTCCTCGGCCTTCTTTCACGTCTCGATGACCGTAATTCGGGACGAGTCGGCAGCGGTGGATACCCGCGTCGCCTCGGCCGGAGTCGGCCAGGGGTGGATGGTGGCGGGCGCACGTTGCTGACGCAGGCTGCGGACGACCGTCCCCCTCCTGCAGGCGACGGCGGGATGCCGGAGCGACCCGCCAGCAACGTTCGCCTTGGTGACTGGCGCAGCAAACGTAGCGGTCCGCTCACGGGCGACGCCAGCGCCGCGGCAAAGATCCCTCCCGAGCAGGGACGACGCTGCCGCGGTCCGCAGCCGCGGCGGGAACGGGGTCACGCGCCCCTGCACCACATGGCCGAAACGGGCGCGCGGGGCGCGCGACCGGCACCGCTGCGGGCGCCGGAGGCGGGGCTAGAACTCGGCGGTGGGGTCGGTTGCGCCCTCGGCCAGGATGTCGTCGATCCGGGCGTCGAGGCCGTCACCGCCCGACGCCCCGGAGCCGGTCACGCCGAGCGCCGGGGGCGGGGTGTTGACCAGCGGCTCCTCCAGGGAGCCGGCCGGGCGGCGCCAGACGCCGCTGCGACCGCCGGTCTTCTCCCACAGGGCCAGCTCGCCGATCGTCATCGACCGGTCGGCGGACTTGCACATGTCGTAGATGGTGAGCGAGGCGATGGCGCAGGCGGTGAGCGCCTCCATCTCGACCCCGGTGCGGTCGACGGTCTCGACCTGGGCCTCCACCTCGACGTAGTCGTCGCGGATGTCGAAGTTGATGGCCACCGACCCGACGAGCAGCGGGTGGCAGAGCGGGATCATGTCGGCGGTGCGCTTGGCGGCCTGGATGCCGGCGATCCGGGCGGCGCCGAGCACGTCGCCCTTGCTCATGGCGTTGGAGGCGACCTTGGAGGTGGTCTCCGGGAGCATGAACACCTTGGAGCGGGCGATCGCCCGGCGGTGGGTCGCCTCCTTGGGCGTCACGTCGACCATGCGGGCGCGCCCCAGTGGATCGATGTGCGTCAGACCCCGATCGGACATGTCGGCCAGTTTACGCGCCGGTGCCCGGAGGGCTCAGCCGCCGATCTGGCTCATCGAGCGCGCCGGGCGGATGAAGTGCACCTGGCCGATGCTGTGGCCCGCCCACTTGCGGCCCACCTCCGCCTCGATGGCCGCCGCCAGGTCGTCGTCGCTCCCCCCGCCCCGCAGGATCCCCCGCAGGTCGGTCTCGCGCACCGAGAACAGGCAGTTGCGCAGCTGCCCCTCGGCGGTCAGCCGGATCCGGTCGCAGGTCCCGCAGAACGGCCGGGTCACCGAGGCGATCACCCCGACGTGCCCGCCGCCGTCGGCGTAGCGGTAGCGCTCGGCCGGGGCCGGCCCGTCGATGGCGCCACCCCCCACGGCCTCGAGCTCGTAGCGGCCGGCGAGGACTTTGAGCACCTCGGCGGCGGGCACCACGCGGTCCCCGGACCAGGTGCCGTCCCCGTCGAGGGGCATCCACTCGATGAAGCGCACCTCGGCGCCGCTGCGGCGGCCCAGCTCGGCGAAGTCCAGGATCTCGTCGTCGTTGACGCCCCGGACGAGCACGCAGTTGACCTTCACCGGCGCCAGGCCGGCGGCGATGGCGGCGTCGATGCCGTCGAGCACCCGGTGCAGCGAGTCGCGCCCGGTGATGGCGGCGAAGCGGTCGGCCCGCAGCGAGTCGAGCGAGACGTTGACCCGCCCCAGGCCGGCCTCGGCCAGGTCGGCGGCGACCAGCCCGAGCGTGGCGCCGTTGGTCGTCATGGACAGCTCGACGCCGAGCGCCGCCAGCCGCCGGATCAGCACCGGGAGGTGGGCCCGCACGGTCGGCTCGCCGCCGGTGAGCCGCACGCTCTCGAAGCCGTAGCGGTCGACGAGCACCCCGACGATGCGCTCCATCTCCTCGAAGCTGAGCAGCTCCGCCCGCGGCAGCCACTGCATCCCCTCCTGGGGCATGCAGTAGGTGCAGCGGAAGTTGCACCGGTCGGTGATCGACAGGCGCAGGTCCCGCACGGTCCGGCGGTGGGGATCGACGAGGGGCACGGCCATCAGGCCCCCACCGTACCCTCGCGGGTGGGACTCACACCGGGGTCGGGGAAAGGCCCCGCGCCTGCGCCACCCCGGGCCTCGGGGGCTTTCAGCCGAGCAGCAGGACGTCGACCTCGCCGCCGGCGGCCACCCCGGGACCGGGGGGCAGCACGGCGAGGGCGTTGGCCAGCGCCATCGGCCACAGCAGGTTGGAGCCCTGCCCGCCGGCGGAGCGGGCCCGGAGCCGGCCGTCGGGCCCGGGGGCGGCGACCACCCGGGTGTAGGTCACCCGCTCGTCGCCGGGGCGGCGCAGCTCGGCGTCGGCGACCGCCCGCACCGCCGGGCGGGCGAGGCGGTCGTCGGGGTGGCCGGCGAGGCGGCGCAGCCCCGGCCGGGCGAGCAGCTCGTAGCTCACCATCGACGACACCGGGTTGCCGGGCAGACCGAACACCGGCGTCCCGGCCAGCACCCCGAAGGCAAACGGCTTGGCGGGCCGGATCGCGACCTGCATCCAGCTCATGGGGCCCAGCTCGTCGAGGACCTTCTTCACGTAGTCGAAGTCGCCCATGCTGACCCCGCCGCTCGTGAGCACGGCATCGCAGCGGGCCGTCCCGTCGCCGATCCGCGCCCGGATGTCGTCCTCCACGTCCCGGGCGATCCCGAGGTCGACGGTGCGGAAGCCGTCGCGGCGCAGCAGCGACAGGAGGGTCAGGCGGTTGGAGTCGCGGATCTGGCCGGGGGCGAGCGGTCCGCCGCCCTCGACCAGCTCGTCGCCGGTCGACAGGACCCCGACCGTGGGGGCCGGGTGGGCGAGCACCTCGCGCCGGCCGATGCTGGCGAGCACCCCCAGGTGGCCGGGGCCGAGCGGGGTGCCGGCGGCGAACACCCGCTGGCCGGCGGACAGGTCCTCGCCTGCGGGGCGGATGTGGGCGCCGGGCGGCGTCGGGGCGAGCACCTCGACGGTGTCGGCGGCGCCGGGCGCCGGCCGGGTGGTCTCGACGATCGCCACGGCGTCGGCCCCGGGCGGGAACGGCGCCCCCGTCATGATCCGCACCGCCTCCCCCGCCCGGACCGGGGTGGTGGGCGCCGCCCCCGCCGCCAGGGTGCCGACGACCCGCAGCCGGGCCGGCCGGTCCTCGCCGGCGCCGGCCACGTCGGCGGCGAGCACGGCGTAGCCGTCCATCGCGCTGCTGGCGAACGGCGGGACGGCCTCGCCGGCGTCGACGTCCTCGGCCAGCACCAGGCCCAGGGCGTCGGCGACCGCGACCGGGCGGGGCGGCGCCGGCCGGCAGCCGGCGAGCACCCGGGAGCGGGCCTCCTCCAGGCTGATCACGCCCGGCCCAGTCGCTGGAGCAGCCACTCGCGGAACGCCGGGCCGAGGTCCTCGCGCTGCAGGGCGACCTCGACGGTGGCCCGCAGGTAGTCCTGCTTGTTGCCGACGTCGTAGCGGCCCTCCCGGAAGGTGTAGCCGTAGACCTCCCCCTCGCCGAGCAGCCGCTTGATGGCGTCGGTCAGCTGGATCTCGCCCCCCTTGCCGGGCGGGGTCCGCTCGATCTCGTCGAAGATCTCCGGCCCGAACACGTAGCGGCCCATGACCGCCAGGTCCGAGGGTGCGTCCGCCGGGCTGGGCTTCTCGACGATGTCCTCCAGCCGGACGAGCGGCCCGTCGACGGCCTCGACCGCCGCGCAACCGTAGAGCGAGATCTGCTCCCTGGGGACCTCGCGCAGGGCGACGACCGCCCGTTGCCGCTCCTCGTAGGCCCGCAGCATCCCGGCCAGCACCCCGACGCGGGGGTCCATGATGTCGTCGCCGAGGAGGACGGCGAAGGGCTCGTCGCCGATGTGGCGCCGGGCGACCCCGACGGCGTGGCCGAGCCCCCGGGCCTCCCCCTGGCGAACGGTGTGCACCTCGGCCAGCTCGGCGAGCGCCCGGATCACCGCCAGCTCGTCGTCCTTGCCGCCGGCCTCCAGGTGCCGCTCCAGCTCGGGCGACCGGTCGAAGTGGTCGTCGATGGAGCTCTTGTTGCGGCCGGTCACGACCAGGATGTCGGTGAGGCCGACGCCGACGGCCTCCTCGACCACGTACTGGATCGCCGGCTTGTCGACGAGCGGCAGCATCTCCTTGGGCACCGCCTTGGTCGCCGGCAGGAAGCGGGTGCCCAGCCCGGCCGCCGGGATCACGGCCTTGGTCACGCGAGAGGTCATGGGAGGCCTTCCTACCACCGACCGCGCCCCGCCACCCCCCGCCGCCGGACGGTACACTTGGCACTCGTCAGGGTCGAGTGCCAGTCACGGGAGTACCGATGCCCACCTATGAGTACGCCTGCAAGTCCTGCGGCGAGCACCTCGAAGTCGTGCAGTCGTTCAAGGACGAGGCGCTGACGGAGTGCCCCAACTGCCACGGGCCGCTGCGGAAGGTCTTCGGCAACATCGGGATCGCCTTCAAGGGCAGCGGCTTCTACAAGACCGACAGCCGGGCGGCGTCGTCGGCGTCCAAGCCGGCGGAGCCCAAGTCGCCCTCGGGCGGTGACGCCAAGCCCGCCGCCGGCGAGTCGAAGTCGTCGGGGGGCGACTCCTCGGCGTCCCCCGGCTCGGGATCCTCGTCGGCCTCGGGTTCGTCGAGCGCAGCCAAGGCGTCCTGACGACGCCGGCGGCGCGCGCCGAGATCGCCGTCATCGGCGGGAGCGGCTTCTACTCCTGGCTGGAGGACCCGCTGGAGGTCCGGCCGCACACGCCCTACGGGCCGCCGTCGGCGGCGGTCACGGTGGGGCGGGTCGGCGGCCGGGCGGTGGCGTTCCTCCCCCGCCACGGCCCGGCGCACGAGTGGCCGCCGCACCGGGTCAACTACCGCGCCAACCTGTGGGCCCTGCGCGAGCTCGGGGTCCGGCGGGTGATCGGCCCGTGCGCCGTCGGCTCGCTCCACCCCGACCTGCACCCCGGGGAGCTGGTCGTGCTGGACCAGCTCGTCGACCGGACCTCGGGCCGGGCCGACACCTACCTCGACGGCCCGGTCGCCGGCCACGTCAGCTTCGCCGACCCCTACTGCCCCGAGCTCGGGGCGGTGCTCGCCTCCGCCGGGGAGGCGGTCGGCGCCCGCATCCACCGGGGTGGGACGGTGGTGGTGATCCAGGGGCCCCGCTTCTCCACCCGGGCCGAGTCCCGGTGGTTCCGCTCCCAGGGCTGGGACGTGGTCAACATGACCCAGTACCCGGAGGCCTACCTCGCCCGGGAGCTCGGCCTGTGCTACGCCGGCCTGGCGCTGGTCACCGACTACGACACCGGGGTGGACGGCGACGACTCGGTGGAAGCGGTCACCTTCGAGGCGGTCATGGAGGTCCTCGCCGCCAACGTGGCGGTCACCCGCCGGCTGCTCGACGTCGCCGTGCCGGCGATCCCCGCGGCCGCCACCTGCGCCTGCCGGCAGCTCGGCTGGTCCGGGCTCACGCGGCCCCTGCCCTAGCCGCCCCCGCCGCGCACCTCGGCGTCGTGGCCGAGGACGGCGGCCTCGGCGTCGGCGGCGAGCCGGGCCAGGCGGTCCTGCAGCCCGGGGTCGGCGGTCGCGAGGATGCGGGCGGCGAGCAGCCCGGCGTTGCGGGCGTTGCCGACCGCCACGGTCGCCACCGGCACACCGGCGGGCATCTGGACGATCGACAGCAGCGAGTCGAGGCCGTCGAGGTGGCGGAGGGGGACGGGCACGCCGACGACCGGCAGGGTCGTCACCGCCGCCAGCATCCCCGGGAGGTGGGCGGCGCCACCGGCCCCGGCGACGAGGACCCGCAGCCCCCGCCCGGCGGCCGACCGGCCGTAGTCGAGCATGTGCAGCGGCGTGCGGTGGGCGGAGACGATCCGCACCTCGTGGGGCACGCCCAGCTCGGCCAGGGCGTCGGCGGCGGCCTGCATGACCGGCAGGTCCGAGCGGCTGCCCATGGCGATGCCGACGAGGGGGGTCACGGGCGCAGGAGGATGTCGACCGCCGCCTGGGCGACGTCCAGCGCCCCGGCCGTCGTGGCGCCGAGGGCGGTGACGTGACCGACCTTGCGACCGCGCCGGCTGGCCTTGGCGTAGAGGTGCACGGCGGCGCCGTCGACCGCCAGGGCGGCGGGGAGGTTGGCCGCCGGGTCGACGTCGGCGTCGGGGGTGATCACGTTGACCATGGCGGCCGCCGGGGCCACCAGGTCGGTGGCGCCGAGCGGCCAGTCCAGCACGGCGCGCAGGTGGTTGTGGAACTGCGAGGTGACGCAGGCCTCGATGGTGGCGTGGCCCGAGTTGTGGGGCCGCAGGGCGAGCTCGTTGACGAGCAGCCGCCCGTCGCCGGTCACGAACAGCTCCAGGGCGCAGATGCCGGTCGCGCCGATCCGCTCGGCGAGGTGGATCGCCAGCCGGGACGCCTCGGCCTCGGTCGCCGCCGCCACGCCGGCCGGCGCCACCAGGTGGGTGCAGATGCCGTCCACCTGCGTGGTGCGCACCACCGGGTAGGCCACCGTCTCCCCCGACGGGCGACGGGCGACGACCGCCGCCAGCTCGGCGGCGAGGTCGAGGTGCTCCTCGACCAGCCACCCCGGTCGGCCGTCGTCGCCGACCCAGGCCAGCTCCGGCAGCTCGTCGGGCTTGTCGACCACGAGCACCCCCCGCCCGTCGTAGCCGCCCGAGCGGGCCTTGAGCACCACCGGCCAGCCGTGCTCCTCGGCGAAGGCGGCCACCTCCGCCGGCCCGCTCACCGGGCGGAAGGCGGGCACCGGGAAGCCGGCGGCGGCCAGCTCGGCGCGGGCGTGGAGCTTGTCCTGGGCGAAGGCCAGGGCGGCGGCGCCGGGCCGCAGCACGTGGCCGGCGGCCTCCAGCTCCCGCAGCAGGGCCCCGGGCACCAGCTCGTGGTCGAAGGTCATCACCGGCGCCTCGGCGGCGACGGCGTGCAGGGCCTCCCCGTCGCGGGGGCCGCCCAGGCGGTGGGGGGCGCCGGCGAGGACCGCCGGGTCGCGGTCCGACTCGGCCAGCACGACGAGCTCGACGTCGAGGTCGACGGCGGCCTGCTGGCTCATGCGGGCCAGCTGGCCGGCGCCGACCATGACCACCTTGGCGGCGGGGCGGGTCAGGCGTCGACCTCGGTCACGGGCAGCGATGCTAGCGAAGGCCCGCTCAGTGCTCGGCCGGGACGACCCCGGTCGGGCAGCCGACCCCGGTGCCGCCGAGGCCGCAGTAGCCGCCCGGGTTCTTCGCCAGGTACTGCTGGTGGTAGTCCTCGGCGTAGTAGAAGTCGCCGAGCGGGGCGATCTCGGTGGTGATGGTGCCGTGGCCGGCGTCATGCAGGGCGGCCTGGTAGCGGTCCCGGGACGCCTCGGCCGCCGCCCGCTGGGCGTCGCCGGCGACGTAGATCGCCGAGCGGTACTGGGTGCCGACGTCGTTGCCCTGGCGCATCCCCTGGGTCGGGTCGTGGCTCTCCCAGAACACCGCCAGCAGCTCGTCGTAGGACACCGCCGCCGGGTCGTGGACGACGAGGACCGCCTCGGCGTGGCCGGTGCGGCCCGAGCACACCTCCTCGTAGGTCGGGTTGGGGGTGTAGCCGCCGGCGTAGCCCACCGCCGTGCTCCACACGCCGGGGGTCTCCCAGAACCGGCGCTCGGCCCCCCAGAAGCAGCCGAGGGCGAACACGGCGGTCGCCAGGCCTTCGGGGAACGGCGGCTGGAGGGCGTGGAAGTTGACGAAGTGCGACGCCGGCACCGGCAGCGGGCGGTCGCGCCCGGGGAGGGCGTCGCCCGGCTCCACCATCTCGACCTTGTGGCGGGGGAAGAACCGCATGGGGGCAGCGTACGGCGCTAGCGGCCGCTCATGGACACCTCGTCGATGGCGAGGCTCACCCCGGCCGCCATGCCCGGGAGCCGCTCGAGGTCGCCGCCGACGTGGGCGATGCCGAGCAGCATGCGCTGCAGGGTGGAGGCGATGTTGATCTCCCGCACCGGCTCGGCCGGCTCGCCGTCGCGGATGAGCAGGCCCTCGGCGCCGACGGAGAAGTCGCCGCTCACCGGGTTGACCCCCGAGTGCAGCCCCGAGACCGACTGGACCAGCAGCCCGTCGCCGACGGCGGCGTAGAGCTGCTCCTTGCCGAGGGGGCCGGGGACGGGGGCCAGCGCCCGGGTGCCGGCGTGGGGCCCGCTCTTGTAGCCCGCCCGGACCGCCGAGCCCGTCGAGGTGGTGCCCGCCCGCCGGGCCGAGTAGCTGTCGTAGACGAAGCGGCGGAGCACGCCGTCGCCGACCAGCACGTTGCGGCGGGTGGCGAGGCCCTCGGCGTCGTAGGCCACGGCCCCGAAGGCGTCGGGATCGGTCGGGTCGTCGACGAGGGTCAACGCCGGGGCGGCGACCGCCTGGCCGAGGCGCTCGGCGAACAGCGAGCGGCCCTTCAGGACCGCCTCCCCGTCGAGGGTGCCGGCGATGATGGCGAGCAGCGAGGCGGTGATCATCGGCTCGAGCACGACGGTCAGGTGGCGGCTGGGCGGCTTGGTGGCGCCGAGCAGCCGGGTGGCCCGCTGGACGGCGTCGGCGGCGGCCACCGACACCTCGATGTCGGCGGGGCTGCGCCCGACGGACCAGCCGTAGCCGGTCTGGGTCTCGTCGCCATCGCCGGCGGCCACGTAGGTCGACACCGAGCACACCGTCCGCCGGCCGGTGGCGGTGACGCCGGTGGAGCTGGCGACTGCCGTCTCGACGGCCGAGTCGCCCCAGCCGGCGGACTGCACCTGGCGGATGCGGGGGTCGGCGGCGCGCACCATCGCCTCCAGCTCCAGGGCCCGGGCCACCTTCTGCTCGGTCGGGTAGGCCGCCAGGTCGTCGCGCCACAGGTCGAGGTCCGCGGCGGCGACGCCGTCCGGCTCGGCCAGGCCGACCCACTCGTCGGGGCTGGCGAAGCCGGCGTTGTCCCGGGCCTCCTCCAGCGTCTCGGCCACGACGTCGGCGTCGAGGGACCCGGCGTAGGCGAAGCCCTGCCGGGAGCCACGGACCACCCGGATGCCGATGCCGGCCGACTCGGCCGACGACAGCGACTCGACCTCGCCGCCGAAGACGTCGATGTCGGTCTCGCGACCGCGGGCCACGTAGGCCTCCACCTGCTCGCCGTCGCGGGCCCAACCGGCGACGCGGGAGGCGAGCTCGAGCAGCTCGCTCATCGGGCCGTCCCCCCGACCGTGAGGGCCGAGACGCGCAGCGTCGGCTGGCCGGTGCCGACGGGCACCCCCTGGCCCTGCTTGCCGCAGGTGCCGGGCGAGCCCATGGCGAAGTCGTTGCCCACCACGTCGATGAGGCGGAGGATCTCCGGGCCGTTGCCGATCAGGTTGGTGTCCCGCAGCGGCTCGGTGATCTCGCCGTCCTCGATCAGGTAGACCTCGGTGGCCCCGAAGGTGAAGTCGCCCGTCGCCGTGTTGACCTGGCCGCCGCCGAGCTGGGCGACGTAGACGCCGTGGGGCGTCTGGCGGACGATCTCGTCGGGGTCCTCGGTGCCGTTGGCGAGGAAGGTGTTGGTCATCCGCACCATCGGCAGGTGCTGGTAGGTCTCCCGCCGGCCGTTGCCGGAGCTGGCCCGCCCCTCCTTGCGGGCACGCAGCCAGTCCCACATGTAGTCGGTGAGCACGCCGTCCTCGATGAGCACGTTGCGGCCGGCGGGGTGGCCCTCGTCGTCGATGGCGAAGGCGCCCCACTCGGGTCCCATGGTGCCGTCGTCGACGAGGGTGACCAGCGGGCTGGCGACGCGCTCGCCGACGCGGTGGGCGAAGACCGACAGGTCCTTCACGATGTGGTCCGCCTCGAGCCCGTGCCCGCAGGCCTCGTGGAAGAGGATGCCGCCGCTGCCCTGCTTGATGACGACCGGCAGCGTGCCCGCCGGCGCCGGGCGGGCCGCCAGCTTGGCGATGGCCCGCGCCGCCGCCCGCCGGGCCAGCTCGTCCACGTCCTTGGTGTCGAACAGCTCGAAGCCGACGGTGGCGCCGACCGACTCCCGCCCGGTCTGCAGGCCGGTGTCGCCCTCGGCGACGCAGGAGATGGCGAAGCGGGTGCGCACCTGGTCGTCGGTCGCCAGCACCCCGTCGCTGTTGGCGACGAGGATGCGCCGCCGGCTGTCGCCGTAGCTGGCGCTCACCTGCCGGACGGCGGCGCCGGCGGCGCGGGCGGCCTCGTCGGCCCGGCGCAGCAGGGCGACCTTGGCGTCCTTGGCGACGGTCTCGGGCAGGACCGCGATCGCCGTCGGGCGGGGAGCGTCGAGCGGCGACAGGGCCACCTCGCGCGCGCCGCCCCCTCCCCGCTGGGCGGCCGCCGCGGCTGCGGCGGCGGCGGCGCGCAGGCCCTCCTCGGAGAGGTCGCTGGTGTGGGCGAAGCCGGTGGTGTCGCCGGCCACGACCCGGATGCCGGCGCCGCGCTCGCGCCCCGACGCCAGGTTCTCCACGCGACCGTCGTCGAGGACCGCCGCCGTGCCGCGCCGGTCCTCGGCGAACACCTCGGCGAACTCCCCGCCGGTGCGCAGCGCTGCGCCGAGGACCCGCTCGATCACACCCTGTTCGACCAAACCCTGCTCGCTCACCGTCCTGCTCCCGTCTGCCCAGTGGGACGACCGTCACTGGAACGGAGCGAGGCTACCGGCGTACCGTACGCTGCCGTGTCGGTGAAGCAGGCGATGTCAGGAGCAGCAGAGCTGGTCGTGGCGTGGGAGGACACGGCTGCCGCCGCACGCTCCGGCGACGTCCCCGTGCTGGCCACCCCCCGCGTGGTCGCCCTGTGCGAGGAGGCATCCGTGCACGCCCTGGCCGGCTACCTGCCCGAGGGGCACACCTCGGTCGGGACCCGGGTGGAGATGGCCCACCTGGCCGCCGTCGCCGTCGGCTCGGCCGTCCGGGCGGTGGCGACCCTGGAGAAGACCGAGGGGCGGCGGCTGGTCTTCTCGGTGTCGGTGACCGACCGCTGCGGGCTGGTGGCCGTGGGCAAGGTCACCCGCGTGGTCGTCGAGCGCGACCACTTCGTGCACAAGGCCCGGTAGCGCCATCGACCTCAACGCCGACCTCGGCGAGGGCTTCGGCCCGTGGACGCTCACCGACGACGAGGCCCTCCTCGACGTGGTGACGAGCGCCAACGTGGCCTGCGGCTTCCACGCCGGCGATCCCGTGATCATGCGCCGGATCGCCGCCCGGGCGGTGGAGCGGGGCGTGGCGATCGGCGCCCAGGTGAGCTACCGGGACCTCGCCGGCTTCGGCCGGCGGCACATGGACATCGCCCCCGAGGTCCTGCGCGACGAGGTCCTCTACCAGTTCGGGGCGCTGCAGGCGATGGCCGAGGTGGCGGGGGGCACGGTCGCCTACGTGAAGCCGCACGGGGCCCTCTACAACCGGATCGTGCACGACGAGGCGCAGGCGCTGGCGGTCGCCGAGGCGGTGGCGGCGATCCGGCCCGGCCTGGCGGTGCTGGCCCTGCCCGGCTCGGTGTTCGCCCGTGCCGCCACGGACGCCGGGCTGCGGCCAGTCGCCGAGGGCTACCCCGACCGCGGGTACCGGCCCGACGGCACGCTCGTGCCCCGCTCGGAGCCGGGGGCCCTCGTCGCCGGCGCCGGCGCCATCGCCGAGCGGGCCGTCCGCATGGCGGTCGACGGGCGGGTCAGCCCGGTCGAAGGACCGGACGTGGCCCTCCGGCCCGAGTCGCTGTGCCTCCACGGCGACTCCCCCGGGGCGGCCGAGACGGCGCGGGCGGTGCGCGCCGCCCTCGAGGCGGCCGGCCTGGCGCTGCGGCCGTTCGCGTGAGCGGCACCCCACCCGGGCGCCGGGTCGGCACCAGCGGCCTGCTGCTGGAGGTCGCCGACCCGCCGGCGGCGGCGGCCGCCACCCGGGCGCTGGCGGCCCGGGCCGGCGCCTCGCTGGCCGAGGTGGTGCCCGGCGCCGACACCGTCCTGGTCCTCGCCGCCGGTCCCGCCGACCTCGCCCTCCTCCGCCCGCTCCTCCACGGCCTCGCCGACCCGGCGGGCGTCCCGCCGCCGGTGGCGGCCGCCACCGGCGTGATCGAGATCCCGGTCCGTTACGACGGCGCCGACCTCGAGGCGGTGGCGGCCGCCACCGGGCTCGGGGTGGACGGCGTCGTGGCCGCCCACGCCGGGGGGACCTACCGGGGCGCCTTCAGCGGCTTCGCGCCCGGCTTCTGCTACCTGGAGGGGCTCCCGGCGGCGCTGCACCTGCCCCGCCTGCCCGAGCCCCGGCCGGCGGTGCCCGCCGGGTCGGTCGCCGTCGCCGACCGCTACAGCGCCGTCTACCCCCGAGCCACGCCGGGCGGCTGGCGGCTGCTCGGTCGCACCGACGCCGCCCTGTGGGACTCGACCCGGGAGCCACCGGCGCTGCTCCGCCCGGGCGTCGCCGTCCGCTTCGTCCCGGTCGGGTGAACCGGTGAGCACCGACTGGCTCCTGGTGCGGGCCGCCGGGCCGCTCAGCACCGTGCAGGACCTGGGCCGGCCGGGCCACGCCCACGAGGGGGTGCCGCCCTCGGGGGCGCTGGACCGGCCGAGCCACCGCCTGGCCAACCGGCTGGTCGGCAACCCCGCCACCGCCGCCACCCTGGAGGTCACCCTCGGCGGCCTGGCGGTGACCCTGGGCGGGGACGGCCCCGCCCGCAGCGTCGCCCTCACCGGTGCCCCCGCCCCCCTGCGGGTCGGGGGCCGCCACGCACCCCTCTACGCCCCCGTCGCCGTCCGGCCCGGGGAGACGGTCGAGCTGGGGCTGGCCACCCACGGCCTCCGCTGCTACCTGGCGGTCGCCGGTGGGATCGTCGTGCCCGCCGAGCTCGGCAGCCGCAGCGCCGACCTGCTGAGCGGGCTGGGCCCACCGCCGCTCGAGCCGGGCACCCGGCTGCCCCTCGGGGACGCCCTCGCCGCGCCGGCGGCCGTCGACGTGGCGGCCGCCGCCGGCCCGCCGGCACCCGCCGCGGGGATCGCGACGGTCGCCGTCGTCCCCGGTCCCCGATCCGACCGCCTGGGTCCCGGCGGCTGGGAGGCCCTCGTCGCCGCCGACTGGACCGTGGCCCCGACCAGCAACCGGGTCGGGCTCCGCCTGACCGGCCCCCGACTGCCGGTGCTGGCCGGTGAGGTGCCCCCGGAGGGCATCGCCACCGGCGCGTTGCAACTCCCGCCGGGTGGCCGACCGGTCGTGTTCCTGGCGGACCACCCGGTGACCGGCGGCTACCCGGTCGTCGCCGTCGTCGCCGGCGAGGTCGGCCTGGCCGCCCTCGCCCAGCTGCGCCCGGGTGCCGCGGTGCGCTTCGCTCCGCATCACCCGTTCCTCGTTACTTGAAAGATCGCGACCTGCTTTAGCCTTTGTGGCAGCCATGCACCCCCTGCCTCCGGTTGCCATCCCGCCGGCTCTCGCCGACATCGCCGCCCGGGTGGACGAGCGGCTGGCGGCCTGCCTCGACGCCGACGCCGCCCGGTGGCGGGCCCTGGACCCGAAGCTCGGTGCACCCCTGGCCTCCCTCCGCAGCCTCGTCCTGGCAGGCGGGAAGCGCCTCCGCCCGGCGTTCTGCTACTGGGCGTTCGTCGGGATGGGGGGCTCCCCCGAGGACCCGGCCGCCGTCGAGGCCGGGGCGGCGCTGGAGTTGCTGCACACCTTCGCCCTGATCCACGACGACGTGATGGACGGCTCGTCCCTGCGCCGGGGGGTGACGGCGGTGCACGTGGAGCACGGCCGCCGCCACACCCTGGCCGGCTGGGGGGGTGACGCCGACCGTTTCGGCCACGGCGTGGCCATCCTCGTCGGGGACCTCGCCTTCGTCTACAGCGACCGGTTCCTCGCGACCGCCCCGCCGGTGGCCCGCCGGGTCTACGACGAGATGCGCCTCGAGGTCAACGTCGGTCAGTACCTGGACCTGCTCGGCACCGCCGAGCGCACCGGCGACCCGGAGCTGGCCCGCCGCATCTGCCGGTACAAGTCCGGCAAGTACACCATCGAGCGGCCCCTCCACCTCGGTGCCGCCCTGGCCGCCCCCGACCGCTTCGACCGGGTCGACGCCGCCCTGTCGGCCTTCGGCCTGCCCCTCGGGGAGGCGTTCCAGCTGCAGGACGACCTGCTGGGCGTCTTCGGGGACACCGCCGCCACGGGCAAGCCCGTCGGGGAGGACCTGCGTGAGGGCAAGCCGACCCTCCTCTACGCCCTCGCCCGGGCCGCGGCCACCGGCGCCGACCGCCGGCTCCTCGAGCAGCGCTTCGGGGCCCCCGACCTGACCCCCGCCGAGGTCGGCGCCCTGCAGGCCGTCCTCGAGGCGACCGGCGCCCGCGCCGAGGTCGAGCGGACCGTCGAGGAGCTGGTCGACCGGGCCCTGCGCGCCGCCGAGGGGCTGCCGCTGGCGCCGGCGGCGCGCACCGCCCTGGTCGAGCTGGCCCACTTCGTGGCCGGCCGGGACCGCTGAGTCGCGCCGTGCGGGTCGTGGTCGTCGGGGCCGGGCTCGGTGGGCTCTCCGCCGCCTGCCACCTGGCCGGGCGGGGTCACGACGTGACCGTCGTCGAGCGGGAGGGCGGACCGGGCGGCCGGGCGGGCCGCTGGGAGTCGGCCGGTTACGCCATCGACACCGGTCCCAGCGTGCTCACCATGCGCGACCTGCTCGCCGACACCTTCGCCGCCGCCGGCGCCGACCTGGCCGACCACCTCCGGCTGTCGGCGGTCGACCCGATGTACCGGGCCTGGTTCCCCGACGCCGGGCCGATCTCGGTCCGGCGCGGGCGGGAGGCCATGACCGAGGAGATCCGGGCGACGTGCGGGCCCGCCGACGCCGCCGCCTTCGGCCGCTTCGCCGACTGGCTCGGCCGGCTGTACCGGGTGGAGCAGCCCGACTTCATCGCCCGCAACTACGACCGGTCGGCCGACCTGGCCCGCCCGCTCCTCCCGGCGCTGCGGCTGGCACGCCTGGGCGCCTTCCGCCGGATGGCGACCGTCGTGGACGGGTACTTCGCCGACCCCCGCCTGCGGCAGCTGTTCAGCTTCCAGGCGCTGTACGCCGGCCTGTCACCGTTCGACGCGCTGGCGATCTACTGCGTGATCACCTACATGGACACCGTCGAGGGCGTGTGGTTCCCCGAGGGCGGCGTCCACGCCGTCGCCCGGGGTCTGGCGGAGGCGGCGGCCGAGGCCGGGGCCGACCTCCGCTACGACGCACCCGTCGCCCGCATCGTGCGCCGCCTGGGCTCGTCGGGCTCGGTCACGGGCGTCCGGCTGGCCGACGACACCTTCCTGCCCGCCGACGCCGTCGTCGCCAACCCGGACCTCCCGGCGGTGTACCGGGAGCTGATCCCCTCCGCCCGCATGCCGCGCGCCGCCCGGCGGGGTACCTACTCCCCCAGCTGCACCCTGTGGCTGGCCGGCGTGCGCGGCCGGCTGCCCGAGGGCGCCGGCCACCACAACATCCACTTCGGCTCGGACTGGAAGGGCTCCTTCGACGCCCTCCTGCGGGCGGGCACCCGCCAGCCCGACCCGGCGATCCTCGTGAGCGCCCCGACGGTGACGGACCCCACGCTGGCGCCCGCCGGCGGCCACGTCCTGTACGCCCTCGAGCCGGTCCCCAACCTCGACGGTCGCATCGACTGGGCCAGCGACCGGGCCCGCTTCCGCGACACCCTCGTCGAGCGGCTCGCCCGCGCCGGCTACCCGGTCGGGGCCGCCGACGTCGTGACCGAGCGCTTCGTCGATCCGCTCGACTGGGAGGCGCAGGGCATGGAGCGGGGCACGCCGTTCGCCCTCTCCCACCGGTTCTTCCAGAGCGGGCCGTGGCGTCCCGCCAACCGGGACCGGCGGGTGCCGGGCCTGGTGCTGGTGGGGTCCGGGACCGTGCCTGGCGTGTCGGTGCCGATGGTGCTCGTGTCGGGTCGGCTGGCCGCCGACCGGGTCGACGAGCTGGCGGCGGGCCGGTAGCCGTGGCCGCAGTCGACCTGGAGGCGAGCTACCGGCGCTGCCGGCGGCTCAACCGCCGCTTCGGGACCACCTACTACGCCGCCACCTGGCTCCTGCCACCGCCCAAGCGGCGCCACGTGCACGCCCTGTACGGCTTCTGCCGCTACGCCGACGACATCGTCGACGATCTCGGGCCGGTCCCCCTCGCCGCCCGGGAGGAGGCGCTCGGCGACTTCGGCGACCGCTTCTTCGCCGACCTCGCCGCCGGCGGCAGCGACGACCCGATCCTCGCGGCCGTGGTCCACACGGTTCGGGCGCTGGGCATCGACCCGGGCTGCTTCCGGCGGTTCCTGCGCTCCATGGCGATGGACCTGCGCGTCGCCACCTACGACCGCTTCGAGGACCTGCTGGACTACATGGACGGGTCGGCGGCGGTGATCGGGGAGATGATGCTGCCGGTCCTCGAGCCGGCCTCGGAGGAGGCGTTGGGGCCCGCCCGCGACCTCGGGATCGCCTTCCAGCTCACGAACTTCTGGCGCGACGTCGGCGACGACCTGCTCCGGGGGAGGGTGTACGTCCCCCAGGAGGACCTCGACCGCTTCGGGGCCCGCGCCGCCCTCGCCGAGCGGCGCGTCACCCCCGAGTGGGTGGCGTTGATGCGCTTCGAGATCGAGCGGGCCCGGGCCCTCTACCGCTCGGCGGACCGGGGGATGGCCCTGCTGCCGCCGGTGTCGGCCCGCTGCATCGCCGGAGCGCGGATCCTCTACGCCGGGATCCTGGAGCGCATCGAGGAGGCCGGCTACGACGTGTTCCACGGGCGCGCACGGGTCGCCGCCTGGCGCAAGGCGGGCGTGGCGGCGCGCCTGCTGCGGCCCACGCCACCTGCGGTTTTGTTGCCGGATCCCAGCGCCTGACGATACGGTCCGGGGACGGGGTCGGCAGGGGCCGGCGACCGCCGAGGAGGCCTTCGTGGCACAGGGCGTCACCGCAGGAGCGGCCGACGGCAGGGGGGGTACCGGCACGCTCGGCTCCGCCGAGCGACTCCAGATCGAGCTCAACGGCATCAACGTCATCCGGGAACGCGAGCGCAAGGGCCGCCCCCGGCAGCTGTTCTGGCCGTGGTTCGGCGCCAACGTCTCGGTGCTCGGCATCAGCTACGGCGCGTTCGTCCTCGGCTTCGGCATCTCGTTCTGGCAGGCGGTGGTCGTCGGGCTGGTCGGGATCGTCGTGTCGTTCCTGCTCTGCGGGCTCGTCGCCATCGCCGGCAAGCGGGGGTCGGCACCCACCATGGTGCTCAGCCGGGCCGCCTTCGGCGTGCGGGGCAACCGCCTGCCCGCCGTCGTCTCGTGGCTGCTCAACGTCGGCTGGGAGACGGCGCTCACCACGCTCGCGACCCTGGCCACCGCCGAGGTCTTCAAGCGCCTCGGCGCCGGCGGCGGCACGGGCACCGAGGTCATCGCCCTGGTGGTGGTGGCCGCCCTCATCGTCGGCGGCGGGGTGATGGGCTTCGACACCATCATGCGGATGCAGGTCTGGATCACCCTGGTGACCGGCGTCCTGACGGTGGTGTTCATCGCCCTCTCCGCCGGCCACGTGCACTGGCACCAGGTCGCCGCCGTCCACGCCGGGTCGACCCAGGCGGTGATCGGCGCTCTCGTCTTCGTCATGACCGGCTTCGGGCTCGGCTGGGTCAACACCGCCGCCGACTACTCCCGCTACCTCCCCCGCCGCTCGTCGACGCGGGGTGTGGTGTGGTGGACGGCGTTCGGCTCGTCGGTGGCCCCTATCGCTCTCCTGGTCTTCGGGCTGCTGCTCGCCGGATCGTCGAAGTCGCTGAGCTCGGCGATCTCCCAGCTCGACCCGGTCGGGGCGCTGGCGTCCCTTCTTCCAACCTGGTTCCTCGTCCCCTTCGTCATCGTCGCCGTGCTCGGCATCGTCGGCGGGGCGGTGCTCGACATCTACTCCTCCGGCCTGGCGCTGCTGACCGCCGGCTTCCGCATCCCGCGTTACCTGGCCGCCGGCATCGACGGGGTGCTCATGATCGCCGGCACCGTGTACGTGGTGTTCGTCGCCGCCGGCAACTTCCTCGGCCAGTTCGAGGGGCTGCTCATCACCCTCGGGGTGCCGATCGCCGCCTGGTGCGGCGTGTTCCTCGCCGACCTGGCGCTGCGGCGCCGCCCCTACGTCGAGGACGACCTGTTCCGCCCCACCGGCCGCTACGGCGATGTCCGGGCCGTCCCGGTCCTCACCGTGGTCGTCGCCAGCGTCCTCGGCTGGGGACTCGTCACCAACTCGGCGGCGAGCTGGCTCACCTGGCAGGGCTACCTCCTCTCCCCCCTCGGGCTGGGCGGCAAGACCGGCGCCTGGGCGTACGCCAACCTCGGGGTGCTCGTCGCCCTGGCGCTGGGCTTCCTCGTGACGCTCGCCGCCTCGGCCGGCGCCGTGCGCGCCCAGGAGGCCGAGGCCCGGTGACGGTCACCGCCGGCGACTGGCTGGTCGCCGTCGACCCGCAGCGGGTCTTCGCCGACCCGGCGAGCGAGTGGCGGGCACCCCGCTTCGCCGACGTCGTCGCGCCCATCCGGGCGCTGGCCGCCGCCCACGGCGAGCGGGTGGTCTGCACCCGTTTCGTCGCCCCCGAGAGACCGGCCGGCGCGTGGGTCGACTACTACCGCCGCTTCCCCTGGGCCCTCCTGCCCCCCGACGATCCCGTCTGGGACGTCGTCGACGAGCTGGCCGACGTCGCCGCCGCCGGGCGGGTCCTCTCGGCGACGACGTTCGGCAAGTGGGGGCCGGAGCTGGCGGCCATCGTCGGCCCCGGCGCCCGGCTCACCCTGGCCGGGGTGAGCACCGACTGCTGCGTGCTGTCGACGGCGCTGGCGGCCGCCGACGCCGGCGTCGCCGTGCGGGTGGTGCCCGAGGCGTGCGCGGGCGCCGACGACGCCAGCCACGAGCGGGCGCTGGCGACGATGGCGCTGTACGCCCCGCTGATCCGGGTCGTACCGCTCGCCGAGCTGCTCGCCGGCTGACCGTGACGCTCGACCGGGCGCTCGGCGCGCTCTGGGGCCTGGCCCTCGGCGACGCCCTGGGCATGCCCACCCAGTCCCTCCCCCGCTCCGGGGTCGTCGCCCGGTTCGGCCCGCTGCTCGCCGGCCTGGAGCCGGGCCCGCCCGACCAGCCGCTCGCCCCCGGCCTGCCGGCGGGCAGCGTCACCGACGACAGCGAGCAGGCCCTGCTGCTCGGCGAGCTGCTCGTGGAGGGGGCGGGCCGCGTCGACCCGCTGCGGCTGGCCGAGCGCCTCCTCGCGTGGGAGGACGACATGCGCCGGCGCGGCCGCCTGGACCTGCTCGGCCCCTCGACGCGCCGGGCACTCGACCGGCTCGCGCACGGGGTCGACCCCGCCGAGGCGGGGCGGGACTCGACCACCAACGGCGCCGCCATGCGGGTGACCCCCGTCGGGGTGGCGTGGCTCCCCGACCCGCTGGACGCCCTGGTCGACGCGGTCGTGGCGGCGAGCACCCTCACCCACGGCACCAGCGTCGCCCTCGCCGGGGCAGCGGCCGTCGCCGCCGCCGTCAGCGCCGGGATCGGGGGCGCCACCGTCGTCGAGGCGATCGACGCCGCCACCGTCGCCGCCGAGCGGGCCGGGAGCCGCGGGCGGCCGTCGGGCGGCCCGCTGGCCCCCCGGATCCACCGAGCGGTCGCCCTCGGCCGGGGCCGCACCGCCGAGGAGGTCCTCGAGGTCCTCCCCGCCGCCGTCGGCACCAGCCTCGCCGTCGAGGAATCCGTCCCCGCCGCCTTCGGCGTGCTCGCCGCCGTCCCCGACGACCCGTGGCTCGCCTGCCGGGTGGCGGCGTCGCTCGGCGGGGACACCGACACGATCGCCGCCATGGTCGGTGCCGTCGCCGGGGCCGCCCACGGCGTTGACGCCCTGCCCGGCCACGCCCGGGAGACGGTCGCCGCCGTCAACGGCCTCGACCTCGGCCCGCTGGCCGAGGGCCTGCTCGCCCTGCGCGCCCGGGGGTGACCCCCACGCTCGTCGGCGTCGGCAACGTGGTGGTCGACGTGGTCCTCGAGGTCCCCGCCCTCCCCCCGCCCGGCGGGGACGTCCTGGCGACCGGCGGTGGGCTGTACGCGGGTGGGGCGTTGAACGTGCTGGCAGCCGCCGCCCGCCACGGCATGCGGGCGGTCTACGGCGGGGTCCTCGGGACCGGCCCGCTCGCCCGGCTCGCCGCCGAGGCCCTCGCCGCCGAGGGGGTGGTCGCCGCGCTCGACCCGGAGGCGGGCAGCGACACCGGCTGCACGGTCGCCGTCGTGGACGCCGGCGGGGAGCGCACGTTCCTGACCCGGGTCGGCGCCGAGGCGACCCTGACCGCGGCCCGCCTGGCGACGCTGCGCCCGGCCCCCGGCGACTGGGTCCACGTGTCGGGGTACGGCCTCGCCCACCCCGTCAACCGCGACGCCCTCACCGGGTGGGTCCCGGCGCTCCCCGCCGGGGTGCGGGTCGTGTTCGACCCGGGGCCGCTCGCCGGCGGGCTCGACCGGGACGCCGTCACCGCCGTCGCCGGGAGGGCCGACTGGATCTCGGCCAACGGCGCCGAGGCCGCCGCCCTCACCGGGTGCGGCGACCCGCCCGGCGCCGCCCGCGCCCTCGCCGCACGGGCGGGCTCGGGCGTCGTCGTCCGCCTCGGCCCCGAGGGCTGCCTGCTGGCCGAGCCGGCCGGGGAAGTGAGGCACGTCGCCGGCTTCGCCGTGACGGCCGTGGACGCCAACGGGGCCGGCGACACCCACACCGGCGCCTTCGTCGCCCGGCTGGCGGCCGGGGCCGGGCCGGTCGACGCCGCCCGGCTGGCCAACGCCGCCGCCGCCGTGGCGATCACCCGTCGCGGTCCGGCGACCTCCCCCACCGCAGGCGAGGTGGAGGCGTGGGTGGGTGCCGCCGGCTGAGCGTCCGCCGGCCGGCAGGCGGGCCACCGGCGGGGGTCGGTCGTCAGGCGGCCGGCGGGGGTGACCCGGGGCGGCTGCTCAGACCACCGGTGCCGGGCGGCGGACCAGGGGGTCGGTCGTGCGGGCGGCCGCCCGCTCCCGCAGCTCGCGGGGCACGATCGGGCAGAGCATGCCGTACGGCTCGCCGCCGAAGAGGTGGTGGATGGCGTGGGCGTCGCGCAGCCGCTCGAGCGGCGCCAGGACCGGCAGCCGGCCGACCCGCCCATGGATGTACACGTCGTGCACGAAGGCGTAGGCGGCGCCGTAGAGCGTCACCCCGACGCCGACCGGCACCAGGATCGACGCCGACTCCACGCCCGTCCCGACCGCCATGG
The DNA here is from genome assembly GCA_035702855.1 of Acidimicrobiales bacterium. Taxonomy (GTDB): domain Bacteria; phylum Actinomycetota; class Acidimicrobiia; order Acidimicrobiales; family Palsa-688; genus JAKAQB01. The sequence goes on from DASSZM010000007.1 coordinate 21,340, forward strand.
CGGCCACCGTCCCGGTGGCGAACATCACCGGGAACCAGTCGTTGGCCTCGAAGCGGTCCCGCCACGAGTCGATCCGGCGGCGGCGGTGGTGGGAGCGGTGCAGCACCCACCCGCCACCGTGCATCACCCAGCGGTGAGCGGCGTAGGTGAGCGGCTCCATCACGACGAAGGCGCCCGCTCCGGCGAGGACGGGTCCGAGCACGCCCACCATGTTAGGGACGCTCCCGCCCGTATGCCCCCCCGCCGAGGCGGACCCAGAGCGCCAGGACGACGGTCACCAGGGCGAAGCCGTAGGCGAAGTCCTCGACGGGGATGTCCCAGGGGAAGCGCACCCCGCTGAACCGGCGCGGGTCGTAGATCACGATCGGGGCCGACAGCTTGGTGAGCCAGCCGTCGACCGGGATCTGGAACGCCCAGGTGATGGCGATCGTGATCCAGTACGCCGGGCGCCGCAGGACCCCGGAGCGGATGACGACCAGCTCGAGCGCCACGGCCACCGCCGCCGCCACGAGGGCCCAGACCGTGTACACCGCTACGCCTGCTCCCCTGCCGCCGACCGGCGGCCGCCCGGGGAGGTCTTTCCCCTGGTCCGCGCCCACAGCAGCCGGCGCCACCAGGGCGTCCCCGCCGGCGCCGCCAGGGCAGCCGACACCACCTCGAAGGTGAGCAGGGCGCAGACGGGCACCACCACGAAGAACACCACCTCCTCCACCGGCAGCCGACCCGGCAGGTCCACCCCCGTCACGTAGCGGCGGGCGTAGTGCCACCAGTGGTCGGCGATGGCGGCGACATCCCACGCGCTGAACACCACGACCGGCCCGACCAGGGTCGCGACCAGCCGGCGGGGCCGGCGCCACACCCGCGCCCCGGCCACGACCTCCAGCGGCAGGGTGAGGACCACGCACCCCGCCATGAGCAGCAGGTACTCGAAGTGGTCCACCCCCGAAACCCTACGGTCACCCACCGCGAGAGCCACAACCCGGCCTCCGGGGTAGCGTTGGGCCATGCTGCTGGAGTCGATCAGCTCGCCGACCGACCTCCGCCGCCTCGACCAGGACCAGCTCACGACCCTCGCCGCGGAGATCCGCGAGTTCGTGGTGCGGGCGGTGTCGGTCACCGGCGGACACCTCGGCTCCAACCTGGGCGCCGTGGAGCTCACGCTCGCGCTCCACCGGGTGTTCAGCTCGCCGCGCGACATCCTGCTGTGGGACACCGGGCACCAGGCGTACGTCCACAAGATCGTCACCGGTCGCCGGGAGCTGTTCTCGACCCTGCGCCAGGCGGGCGGCCTGTCCGGCTACCCGTCGCGTGCCGAGTCGGTCCACGACTGGGTGGAAAACAGCCACGCCTCCACCATCCTCTCCTACGCCCACGGTCTGGCCGCCGCCGTGGCCCGCAGCCAGGCACCGGACCGCCGGGTGGTGGCGGTCATCGGCGACGGCTCGATGACCGGCGGCATGGCCTTCGAGGGGCTCAACAACCTGGGGCACAGCGGGAGCCGGGTGGTCGTGGTCCTCAACGACAACGGGCGCTCCTACGCGCCCACCGTGTCGCGCCTGTCGGGGAGCCTGACCCGGCTGCGGCTCCACCCCGGCCTGTCGCAGGTCCGCCGCAGCGTCGAGGACGCCCTCCGCGACATCCCCCGCGTCGGCGGCCTGGCCTACTCCAGCCTGCAGGGCCTCTACTCGGCGGTGCGCGAGGTCGTCGAGCCCCGGGCGTTCTTCGAGGCGCTCGGCGTGCGCTACGTCGGTCCCATCGACGGCCACGACATCGCCGGCCTCGAGACCATGCTGTCCCAGGCGGCCGAGTTCGACGGCCCCATCGTCGTGCACGTGCTCACCCAGAAGGGACGGGGCTTCGGGCCGGCGGAGGCCGACGACGAGAAGTGCCTGCACGACGCCCCGGTGTTCGACCCGACGACCGACCCGACCGAGGCGTCCCGGGCCCTCAAGGGCTACACCCAGGCCTTCAACGAGGCGATGCTCGACGTCGGCGAGCGCAACCCGTCGGTGGTCGCGGTGACCGCCGCCATGCCTGGCCCGACCGGCCTGCTGCCCTTCGCCAAGCGGTTCCCCGACCGCTTCTTCGACGTCGGCATCGCCGAGCAGCACGCCGTCACGTCGGCGGCAGGGATGGCGATGGGCGGGCTGCGGCCGGTGGTGGCGATCTACTCGACGTTCTTCTGCCGGGCGTTCGACCAGGCCAACCTCGACGTCGGCCTCCACGGACTCCCCGTCGTGTTCGCCCTCGACCGGGCCGGCATCACCGGCGACAACGGCCCGAGCCACCACGGTGTGCTCGACCTGGCCCTCACCCTGCGGATCCCGGGGATGACGGTCTTCGCGCCGTCGTCGGCCCAGGAGCTCAAGGTGATGCTCGACACCGCCCTGGAGCTGTCGGGGCCGGCGGCGATCCGCTACCCGAGCGGCCGCGCCCGCCAGGTCGCCGCGCACCAGGTCGGCAGCGGCCTCGCCGCCCGCAAGGTCCGCACCGGCGACGGGTCGGTCTGCCTGCTGGCCGTCGGCAAGCTGCTCGAGGCCGCCGAGGAGGCGGCCGGGATCCTCGCCGCCGAGGGGATCGACGCCACCGTCTGGGACGTGTGGGTCGTGCGCCCCCTCGACCCGAAGATGGTCACCGACGCCGGCCGGCACCGCCTGGTCGTGACCGTGGAGGACGGCCTGCGGGTCGGAGGGGCGGGGACCCAGATCGCCGACGCCATCGCCGACCTGGAGGAGAGCCGGGAGTGCCCGCCGGTCCTGGTGCTCGGCATCCCCACGAGCTACATCCCGCACGGCACCGTCGACGGGATCCTCTCCCAGCTCGGCCTGGACGGGCCGGGAATCGCCGCCTCCACGCAGAAGGCGCTGCCCGACCCCGCCCCGATCGCCTGACCCGTCGGCCTCCCCGGCCCGTCGGCCTCCTCCGTCGGCGCGAGCGGGGCGGCTTCCGGCAGACTGCAGCGCGATGCTGCTCACCCCCGAGGAGTCCCTCGCCGCACTGCGGGCCGAGGGCGGCGCCCTCGCCGCTGCCGCCGCCGGCCGCCTGGGCAC
>DASSZM010000080.1:0-50051 GCA_035702855.1 Acidimicrobiales bacterium
CTGGTCGTCGTGCTGCTCGTCGGCAGCCGGGGGCTGCTCGTGCACCGCCTGCCCGCCGTCGGGTCGATCCCGGTCACGACCGGGGGCATCGCCCACTGGTGGCAGGCGTGGTCCGCGAGCTGGCAGCCCGCCGGCCTCGGCCGGCCCGGGCCGGGGGCGCCGGCCCTCGGCCTGCTCAGCCTCGCCGGGGTGCTGCTCCTCGGCGCCACCGGCGTGCTCCAGCACCTGCTCGTGCTCGGCCCCCTGCTCCTCGGGCCCATCGGCGCCTACCGGCTGGCCCGGCCCTGGGGGTCGCCGTGGGGTCGGGGAGCGGCGCTCATCGCCTACGCCGCCTGCCCGCTCGCGTACGACGCCCTCGCCTGGGGCCGCTGGGAAGCCCTCACGGTCTACGCGGCGGCACCGTGGACCGTCGCCGCCCTCGCCCGGCTGTCGGACGCCCTGCCCCACCCGCGCCGGACCCTGCGGCAGCTGGCCGGCAGCGTGCTCGCCCTCGGAGTGCTCACCGCCCTCACCGCCGCCGTCGCCCCGTCCTGGCTCCTGGTGGTGCCGGTGGCGGCCGCCGCCCTCGGCCTCGGCTCGCTGCTCGCCGGCCAGGCGGCGGTCACCATCCGGCTCGTGGCGGCGGGGATCGTCGCCGCCGTGCTGGCGGGGGTGCTGCTGCTGCCCTGGTCGGCCGGGGTGGTCGGCCACGGCCAGGCCCTCCTCGGCGCCGGGCCGGGCCCGGCCGGCGCGCCGAGCTTCGCCCGCCTGCTGCGCTTCCAGGTCGGCCCGGTCGGGGCGGCCCCGCTCGAATGGGGCCTGCTGGTCGCCGGCGCGCTGCCCCTGGCGATCGGCCGCGCCTGGCGGCTCGCCTGGGCCATCCGCCTGTGGATCCTCGCCCTGGCCTCGTTCGGCTGGGCCTACCTCGGGGCGGCGGGGGTGCTGCCGTCGCCGCCGGTGGACGTCCTCCTCGTGCCGGCGGCGGTCGGCTTGGCGGGCGCGGTGGCGCTGGGTGTGGTCGCCTTCGAGCAGGACCTCCCGGGCTACCGCTTCGGGTGGCGGCAGGGGGCATCGGCCCTGGCCGCCGCCGGCCTGGTGGTCAGCGTCCTGCCCGTCCTCGGCGACGCCGCCGGCGGTCAGTGGCAGCTCCCGACGGCCGGCCCCGCCTCGGCGCTGTCCTCCCTCGACGGCGCCCCCGGCGGGGACTACCGGATCCTGTGGGTGGGCGACCCGCGGGCGATCCCCATGGCGGCCGCGCCGCTCGGGGGCGGTCAGGTGTGGGCGACGTCCTTCGACGGCCTGCCCACGGTGACCGACACCTGGGCCGGCGGCCCGGTCGGTGGGGGAGCGGTGATCGCCACCGACCTGCGTCTGGCCGGGGACGGGCGCACCACCCAGCTGGGGCACCTGCTGGCACCGCTCGGCGTCCGCTACCTCGTCGTCCCCCGGGCGGACGCCCCGTCGGGCAGCGGGGCGGCGAGCGTGCCGGTGCCGGGCGGGCTCCTGCGCAGCCTGCGCGTGCAGACCGACCTGGAGGCCGTGGGCTCGGACCCCAACTACCGGGTCTACCTGAACGCGGCGTGGCTGCCGGCCCGCGCCGCCGTCGCCGGCGGGATCCCCCTCCCCACCCGGATGTCGCTGCGGGCGCTCGCCGTCGGCTCGCTGGGCCCGGCCCGTGCGGCGCTGTCCGGGCCGACGCCGTGGTCGGCCACGGGCCCGGTCGTGGGCGGCGAGCGGATCTACGTCGCCAGCTCCTACGACCCGGGATGGCGGCTCGTGGTCGACCACCGGGCGCTGCGCCCGGCCCGGGCGCTGGGCGTGGGGATGACCTGGACCGTACCGGCCGGGCTGTCCGGCCGAGCGGTGCTGCGGCCGGGCGGCAGCCCGCTGTGGGCGGCGACGCGCTGGCTGGTCGTGGCCCTGTGGCTCCTCGTGATCGGGCTGGCGCTCGCCGCCCGGCGGGGCGGTGGCGCGGCGGGCGGCGGGGGCGGGGTGCGGGCCGAGTGGTTCCAGCCCCAGGCTCCCGCCCGGCGGCCGGCGCCGCGCCGGGCTGACCGCCGGCCGGTGCCGGTGGGTGGCGGCGGCGACGACGAGCTGTGGGCCGATGGCTGAGGCCCCCCACCGGCGGCGCACCACCGTCCGGCGGCTACCGGCGGTCGCCGTGCTCGGCGCCGGCCTGGTGCTGGGCCTCGTGCTCGGCCACGGCGGCGCCGGGCGCGCCGGCGGGCCCCCCGCGACCGTCGTCGGCTCCGCGGTCGCCCCCGCCGACGCCCTGTCGTCGTCGTGGTTCTGCGCCGGCGCCACCGACGCCCGCAAGGGGGTGGCCAACGCCCGCCTCCTCGTGACCAACGCCGGCCACCGGTCCCTGCAGGCGCGGATCCGCATCGTCTCGGACCGCTCGGCGGCGAGGACGCTCACGGTGCCGGTCGGCGCCGCCGCCTCCGTGCTCGTGCCCGAGGCGCTGGCCGGCGGGGCTCCCTGGGTGGGCGCCACGGTGCAGCTCGACGGCGGGCAGGCGAGCGTCGAGCAGGAGACCAGCGGGCCGCTCGGGCCCACCGTCGAGGCGTGCGCCACGACCAGCTCCCGCACGTGGTACTTCGCCGCCGGCCAGACGCTGGTCAACGCCACGTCGACCATCTCGCTGCTCAACCCCGACGCCGCTCCCGCCATCGTCGACCTGTCGTTCACCACCGACCAGGGCGAGGAGCAGCCCGGCGGGTTCCAGGGCCTGATCGTCCCGCCCGGAGGGCTGGTCGAGGTCCCCCTCGGCAGCCACCTCCGCCGCCGGCGCTTCATCGCCACCACCGTGCGCGCCACCGCCGGCGCGGTCGTGGCCTGGAAGACCGATGTCGTGGAGCAACCGGCGAAGGGCGCCGTGCTCCTCGGCACGGCGGGTGCCCGCTCGCCCCTGGCGGATCCGGCGTCGCCGTACCCGAGCGTGACCGACGTGCTCGGCGCGCCGAGCCCGGCGACCCGCTGGTGGTGGCCGGACGGGGCGACCGGTGCGGGCACCGTCGAGCAGTACGAGGTCTACAACCCCGGTGCGGTCACCGCCCGGGTCGCCCTCTCCGTGGCCCTGGACCAGGGATCGGCCGAGCCGTTCACCCTGACCGTCGGCCCCGGCCAGGTCGCCACCCTCCCCACCTCGGCCGCCGCCCGCATCCCCGCCGGGGTGGCGTACGCGGCGTCCCTGCGCAGCCTCAACGGCGTGCCGGTGGTCGCCGAGCGGACCGTGGACGCCGCCAAGCCGGCGGCGCCGGGCAGCGCCGAGCTCCTCGGCGCCACCGAGCCGGCGCACCGTTGGCTCGTCGGCGCCCCCCGGGTCGGCTGGGACCACCGGCTGGTCCTCACGGTGGCCGGGACCTCCGGCAAGCCCGCCGTGGTCACCGTCGACCAGCTGGTCGGGGGCCGGCTCGTGGCGGTGCAGGGCATCGGCGCCGTCCACATCGGCCCCCGAGCGCCGCTCGTCATCGACTTCGGCCGGTTGCCGGCGCCGCCCACCGGACCGATCGTCGTGCAGGCGACCGAGGGCGTGGTCGTCGCCCGGCAGCTGCTCGGCACCGAGCGGCTCGGTGCCGAGACCGCCAGCCTGGGCGTACCGCTGCCCGGCTGAGCCGGTCAGCGGCAGTCGGCGGTCAGCGGCAGCCGGTGGGGCGGTCAGCGCCCGTCCAGCGGCTCGATCCCCGACTGCTGCCAGCCGTTGGTCGGCATCGGGAAGCTGCTGACGCCGGCGCCGCCCGCCGGGGTGGCCTCCGGGTCGTGCCCGCCGATGCTCTCGGTGGGGGAGAACGTCGGGATGACGTCGGGGTGTTCGTGCACGGGCCGGCCGAACGCCTCGTCCACCAGCCGGCCGACCTCGGCGCCGTCGATCGTCTCCCGGTCGAGGAGGGCCTTGGCGACGAGCGCCAGGCCCCGGCGGTGCAGGTTGAGCAGGCGGCCGGCACGCGCCTCCTGCTCCCGCAGGATGCGCTCGACCTCCTCGTCGATCACCCGGGAGGTCACGTCGCTGTAGTCGCGGGCGTTGTGCATCAGGTCCTCGCCGAGGAAGACCTGGCCCTCCTGGCCCCACGCCATCGGGCCGATCCGGTCGCTCATGCCGAACTCCCGCACCATCTTGCGGGCGAGCTCGGTCGCCCGCTGGATGTCGTTGGAGCCGCCGGTGGAGATCGTGCCGAACTCCAGCCTCTCGGCGCACCGGCCCCCCATCATCACGCAGATGGTGTCTTCGATGTACTCCCGCCAGTAGGTGTGGCGCTCCTCGATCGGCAGCTGCTGGGTCACACCCAGGGCCATGCCGGTCGGCAGGATCGTCACCTTGTGCACGGGGTCGGCGTCGGGGAGGACGTAGGCGAGAAGGGCGTGACCGCCCTCGTGGTAGGCGGTCGCCTCCTTCTCCTTGTCGGAGAGGACGGTGGACTCGCGGCGCTGGCCCATGAGGACCCGGTCGCGGGCGGCCTCGAAGTCCGCCATGTGGATGGCCTGGGCTCCCCGCCGCACGGCGTGGAGGGCGGCCTCGTTGACGAGGTTGGCGAGGTCGGCGCCGCTCATGCCGGGCGTGCCCCGGGCGACGACGGACAGGTCGACGTCGGGGGCGATGCGCTTGTCCCGGCAGTGCACGGCGAGGATCGGCAGGCGCTCCTCGAGGTCGGGCAGGGGCACCACGACCTGACGGTCGAAGCGGCCGGGTCGCAGCAGGGCGGGGTCGAGGATGTCCGGCCGGTTGGTGGCGGCCATCATCACGATGCCCTCGGTGGCCTCGAAGCCGTCCATCTCGGCGAGCATCTGGTTGAGGGTCTGCTCCCGCTCGTCGTGGCCCCCGCCGAGGCCGGCGCCGCGCTTGCGGCCGATGGAGTCGATCTCGTCGATGAAGATGATCGCCGGGGCCTGCTTGCGGGCCGTCTGGAACAGGTCGCGCACCCGCGACGCCCCGACGCCCACGAACATCTCCATGAAGTCCGACCCCGTGACCGACATGAACGGCACGCCCGCCTCGCCGGCCACCGCCCTCGCGAGCAGGGTCTTGCCGGTACCCGGGGGGCCCACCAGCAGCACGCCCTTGGGGATCTTGGCCCCGATGTCCTTGAACCGGCTGGCCGAGCGCAGGAAGTCGACGACCTCCCGGATCTCGAGCTTGACGCCGTCGTAGCCGGCGACGTCGGCGAAGGTGGTGCGCGGCCGCTCGGTCGTGTACACCTTCGCCTTGGACCGGCCGATCGACATGATGCCGCTCATCTGGCCCTGGGCCCGGCGGGAGATCCACACGAAGAAGCCGACGAGCAGCAGGATCCACACCAGGTAGGGGAGGAGGGTCGACCACAGGCTCCCGTTGTTCTGCTTGACGGTGATGTCGGCGTACTTGTTCCACGCGTCGGTGGACGTCGTGCTGACCGGCGCGGCGTTGGTGGTGTAGGTCGGGCCGCCGTTGACGAGCGTGTAGGTGATGCGGCTGGCGTTGCCGTTGCCGGTGACCTCCACGGTGGCCGACTTGACCTGGTGGCTGGTCAACTCCTTGTAGAAGGTGCTGTAGCTCTGGGTCTTGGTCGACGTCTGCGGGTTGACGAACTGCGACAGCAGCAGGAGGAGGACGAGCACGGCCACGGCGACCCCGACGATCCAGCGCCAGTTGCCGTTGACCGACGGCCCACCCGGACCGCCGGGACCGGCTTGGCGGTCGGGCTTGCCGGGGCGGAGATCCCCGGGTTGACGAGACATACGGCAATCGTAGGCGGGTGGGATCGCTACCGCCCCGGCACCACCGTCGGGAGCGACGCGAGGGCGGTCCACGACCGACGCGCGAACCGCCGGTAGCGTGCAGCGTCATGGCTCCCACTTCCTGCGCGCGCCCGGGCTGCCAGGGGAGCGCCGTCGCCTGGCTCACCTACGACTACGGCGCGCAGCAGGTGTGGCTGGACGACCGGCCCGGGCCGGCGGGGGACCAGTGGGGGCTGTGCCAGGGTCACGCCGCCCGGCTGCGGGTGCCGCGCGGGTGGTCGCAGGTCGACCGGCGCACCGGGGCCGGCCCCTCCGGGACCGACCCGTGGGAGCCTCCCGCCGCCCTGGTCTCCTGAGGCCGACCCGCCCGGCCGGGTGTCGAAACGAGAAGCCGCCCCGCTCCGGCTCAAGCCCGCTCCCGTCCCCGCCGATGAGGGAGGAGCCAGCCTGGCCACCTCACGCACGGATGCAGAGGAGCGACCATGAAGTGCCCCAGTTGCCGTACCCGAGAGCTCGTCGTCATCACCATGAAGGTCGGCGCCGAGCAGGTTGCCCTCCGGACGTGCTCGTCGTGCGACCTGCGCTACTGGGAGGGCCTGGACGGCCAGCTCGCCCTCGCGTCGGTGCTGGCGCTCGTCGGCGGGCGCTGAGACCACCGGCGGCTCGCACCGCCCCGCCGCCACCGGCCTACACCACCCGGCCGCCCGGGTTGGGCAACATGTCGGGGTGCGGCTGACCCCTCCCCGTCCCGAACGCCTCGCGTCCGGGGTGCGGCGACCGTGACGCAGCTGTTGCGCCCCGGCGTGCGCAGCCGGAGAGCGAGGTGGAGGAGCCCCGGCACGGGGGCCGGCGAGGACGACACGCCCACGCCGGCGGGGCCGGTCGCCGGCACCGGCGCCGGCGACCCGGAGGCGGGCGGGCTCGTCGGGCGGCTGCGCGCCGACTCGGTGGTCACCCTGCTGGTCGTGGTGGCGTGCGTGGTGTTCGTCTTCCTGCAGCTCCAGCCGTCGCAGCTGTTCCGCGACACCACGCCGGCCGGCGGCGACATGGGGGCCCACGTGTGGTTGCCGGCGTACCTCAAGCGGGTCCTGCTCCCGCACGGCCAGCTGTTCGGCTGGACGATGGACTGGTACGCGGGGTTCCCGGCCCTCACCTACTACTTCCCGCTGCCGATGCTCGCCATCGCCGTGACGAGCTACGTCCTGCCCTACGACATCGCCTTCAAGCTCGTCACCGCCTCGGGCCTCATCATGCTCCCGGTCGCCTGCTGGGCGCTCGGCCGGTTGGCGAGGATCCGCTTCCCCGGCCCGGCGTGCCTGGCCGCCGCCTCGTTGCCGTACCTCTTCGGGCGGGAGTACTCGATCTACGGCGGCAACATCGCCTCGACGATGGCGGGGGAGTTCAGCTTCTCGGTGAGCCTGGCGTTCGCCGTGCTGTTCCTCGGCCTGGTGGCGCGTGGGCTGCGCACGGGAAGGGGCCGCATCCTGGCGGCGCTGGCGCTCGGGGCCTGCGGGCTGTCGCACGTCCTCCCGCTGTTCTTCGCCATCGTCGGCAGCCTGGCGCTGCTCGCCCTGCAGGCCGGCATCCGGCGGACGGTGTGGCTGGCGACCGTCGGCGTCGTCGGCGGGCTGCTGATCGCCTTCTGGGCGCTGCCGTTCGAGTACCGCCTGCCCTACGCCACCAACATGGGCTACGGGAAGATCACTGCGTACATCGCCACCCTGTTCCCCAAGGGCGACCTGTGGCTGTTCATCCTTGCCGCCATCGGGGCGACGCTGGCGTTCACCCGGGCCAACCTGATCGGCAGGTGGCTGGCGGTGATGACGGGGGTGTGCGCCCTGGTGTTCGTGGCGACGCCGGCGTCGCGGCTGTGGAACGCCCGGGCCCTGCCGTTCTGGTTCCTGTGCCTGTACCTGCTGGCCGGTATCGCCTTCGCGGAGGCCGGCTCGGCGGTCACCGAGGCGGTCGTCGCGTGGCGCGACCGGGACCGGGCGCCGTCGGCCGTGGCGGCGTCGCCGTGGCGCTTCGTGGCGGTCCCGATCGTCACGCTGCTGGTGGCGCTCGGCTGGGTGGGCTACCCGCTGCGGATCCTGCCCGGCGGCAAGGTCCTCGCCAACGGCGACTACAGCTGGGCCGGCATCGCCAGCAGCGACAACTCCTACATCCACGACTGGGTGCACTGGAACTACAGCGGCTACCAGTCGGCGGGCAAGTCGTCGCGAGCGACGTACTTCGCGCTCATCCGCACGATGCGGCGCATCGGGGCGACCGACGGCTGCGGCCGGTCGATGTACGAGTACGAGCCGGCGATCAACGACATGGGCACCCCGGACGCCCTGATGCTGCTGCCGTACTGGACCAAGGGCTGCATCTCGACGATGGAGGGGCTCTACTACGAGTCCTCGGCGACCACCCCCTACCACTTCCTCGACGCCGCCGAGCTGTCGACCCAGCCCTCCAACCCGATGCGGGGGCTGGACTACCCCTCGCAGCCGGACGTCACGCTCGGGATCGAGCACCTGCAGATGCTCGGGGTCAGGTACTTCCTGGCCGTGTCCCCGACGATCGAGGCGCAGGCCGCGAGGAACCCGAGCCTGAAGTTGCTCGCGTCCGTCGGCCCCTACCCCACGGACGTGACGAACGGCAACCAGACGACCGTGCAGCGCCAGACCTGGAAGATCTACGAGGTGCGGCACGCACCGCTGGTGAGCCCCCTCGCCAACCAGCCGGTCGTCGTGCCCCACACGCTGAAGACGGCGACGACCTGGCTCCACCTGTCGGAGTCGTGGTACCTCGACCCGGCGCGCTGGGACGTGTACCTGGCGGCCGCCGGCCCGAAGAGCTGGGTCCGGGTCCCCGCCGGTGACACCACCCCACCGGTGCACCCCGAGCCGCACACGACCGTGCGCGACGTGCACCTGCACGAGGAGTCGCTGTCGTTCGACGTGAGCCGGGTCGGTGTGCCGGTGGTGGTGAAGGTCTCGTACTTCCCCAACTGGCACGTCCAGGGGGCGTCGGGGGTCTACCGGGTGACGCCCAACCTGATGGTGGTGGTGCCGACGTCGCACCACGTGTCGCTGACCTACGGGTCGACCCCGGTGGACTGGATCGGGATCGGGCTGAGCGTGCTCGGTCTGGTCGCCCTGGTGCTGATGTGGCGGTTCCCCGTCGGCCGCTGGGTGGCGCCGGACGGGTCGGTGGTCGACGCCGCGCCGCGCCGGCGGGCCGCCCACGCCCGGCGCCGCCCGCCCACCGGCGGCCCCCCCGAGGACCCCGAGTTCTGGGGTGGCGCCCCGCGGACGCGACCGCCCGCGCCGCCGGACGCCGAACCGCCGGACGTCGAACCGCCGGCGCCCAGGCTGCCCCTGCCACCGCTGCCGGCGCAGGACGAGGGACCGCCGGGCGGCGGGTAGGGGGCGGGGAAAGGCCCCGCCCCACCGGTGCCGGCGGCGCCGGGGCTCCGATCCGGTGTGTCCGCCGGCGCGCAGCACCCTCTACAGTGCAAGCGGCATGGCGCGGCTCGACGAGATCTTCAAGGCGTACGACATCCGGGGCACCGTCCCCGACCAGGTCGATCCGGAGCTCGCCCGCGCGGTGGGTGGTGCCTTCGCCCGCTTCGCCGGCGCCCCGTCGATCGTGGTCGGACGCGACATGCGGCCCTCGGGCGTCGAGCTGGTGCAGGCGTTCGCGGCGGGGGCGACCGAGGCGGGAGCGGACGTGGTCCTGCTCGGGCTGACCTCGACCGACGAGCTCTACTACGCGTCGGGTGCCCTCGACTCCCCGGGGGCGATGTTCACCGCCTCCCACAACCCGGCCCGCTACAACGGCATCAAGCTGTGCCTCGCCGGTGCCCGGCCGGTCGGCGCCGAGTCCGGGCTGGCCGACATCCGGGCCGACGTCGAGTCGCAGCTCGGTGGGGAGCGCCCGCAGCCCGCCGCGCGCGCGGGCGCGCTCAGTGAGCGCGACGTGCTGGCCGACTACGCCGCCAAGGTGCGCTCCTTCGCCGACCGGGACCGCCTCCGGCCGCTCAAGGTCGTCGCCGACACCGCCAACGGGATGGGCGGCCTCGTCGTCCCCGCCGTCTTCGCCGGGCTGCCGTTCGAGCTCGAGGTCCTCTTCCCGGAGCTCGACGGGACCTTCCCCAACCACCCGGCCGACCCGATCCAACCCGCCAACCTCGCCGCCCTCCGCCAGCGGGTCGTCGAGACGGGGGCGGACGTCGGCCTGGCGTTCGACGGTGACGCCGACCGCTGCTTCCTCGTCGACGACCGCGGGGAACCGGTCTCCGGCTCCACGACCACGGCCATGGTGGCCCGGGCGATGCTCGAGAAGCACCCGGGATCGACGATCCTGCACAACCTGATCTGTTCCAAGGCGGTGCCGGAGATCATCACCGAGCACGGGGGCGCCCCCGTTCGGACCCGCGTCGGCCACTCCTTCATCAAGACCGTCATGGCGGAGACCGGGGCCGTCTTCGGCGGTGAGCACTCCGGTCACTACTACTTCGCCGACAACTACCGGGCGGACTCCGGCTGCATCGCCGCCGTGGTGGTGCTCGAGATGCTCTCGGTCGCCGACCGGCCGCTGTCGGACCTACGGACCGAGTTCGAGCGCTACGCCGACTCGGGCGAGATCAACACCGAGGTGGCCGACCCGCCCGCCGTCATCGAGGCGGTGGCCGCCCACTACGACCCCGCCACCCATCCCGGCGCCTCCCTGGACCGCACCGACGGTCTCACGGTCGACCTGGGTAGCTGGTGGTTCAACCTGCGACCCTCCAACACCGAACCGCTGCTGCGCCTGAACGTCGAGGCGGCCGACGCCGCCGCGTGCGAGGCGCACGTGGAGGAGATCACCAACCTGCTCCGGGAGCTGTCCTGACCATGGTCCTCGACCCCCTGCTGCTCGAGATCCTCGCCTGCCCGGAGGACAAGGGCCCCCTCTTGTACTTCGCCGACGAGCAGAGCCTCTACAACCCCCGCCTGCGGCGCCGCTACGCCATCCGGGACGACATCCCCGTGATGCTCGTGGAGGAGGCCGAGAGCGTCACCGACGACGAGCACGCCCGGCTGCTGGCCAAGGCCGAGCAGGAGGGGATCCGTCCGACCTTCGAGCCGGACGCGGAGCCCAGCTGATGGCCGTGCTCGACACCGTCGGCATGTTCGACCTGGCGGAGACGTGGCCCGACCAGGTGGAGGCGTCCGCCGCCGCCGCCCGGGGGCTCGAGGGCCTGCCGCGCAGCGAGGAGATCGAGCAGGTCGTCGTGCTCGGCATGGGCGGCAGCGGGATGGCGGGCGACGTGCTCGCCGCCGTGGCGACGCCGCTGATGCCGGTGCCGGTCGTGGTCGTCAAGTCCTACGAGTGCCCGGCGTTCGTCGGTGACAGCACCCTGGTGTTCGCCGTGTCGGCGTCGGGTGACACCGAGGAGACCCTGCAGGCGGCGTCGGACGCGGCCGTGGCCGGCGCCCACATGGTGGTCGTCACCGGCGGTGGGGAGCTCGGGCGCCTGGCGACCGGCTGGGGTGCCCCGATGGTCGAGGTCCCGGCCGGGATCCCCCAACCGCGCGCCGCCCTCGGGTCGATGGCCATCCCCCCGCTGGTGGTGCTCGACGAGATCGGTCTCTTCCGGGGCGGGTCGTACTGGATCGGCGAGGCGGTCGAGCAACTCAAGCGTCGCCGCGACCAGCTCGCCGTGGCCGGCGACACCAGCCCGGCCGCAGCCGTGGCCCGCACGATCGGCGCCCGGGTGCCGGTGATCCACGGCGGGGGTGCCGTCGGCGCCGCCGCCGCCACCCGCTGGCGGACCCAGGTCAACGAGAACGCCAAGCGCCTCGCCTTCTCCTCCGCCCAGCCGGAGCTGTGCCACAACGAGGTGGTCGGTTGGGCCGGTGCCGACGACGCCGTCGGCCGGGCGCTCGCCACCGTGCTGCTCCGCCACGACGGCGAGCACCCCCAGGTGAGCCGGCGCTTCGAGCTGGTCGCCGACATCGTCGGTCGCTCCGCCGAGGTGACCGAGGTCCGCGCCGAGGGCGACGGTGACCTCGCCCAGCTGCTCGACCTGGTCATCTTCGGCGACTACGTATCCCTGTGGCTGGCGGCCGAGGCGGGCGTCGACCCGGGCCCGGTCGAGGTCCTCAACGAGCTGAAGCGCCGACTCGCCGACTGACCGGGTAGCGTCCTGCCGAGGGCCCCAGCGGGTCTGTGGTTGCAAGTCGAAGCCAGTCGCAGGCGAAACGACCCACGTAAGGCGACTCGTGGTCGCTGAGCACGGTGCGGCTTAGGGGTAAGCCCTGCCCGCCGACGGGGCCACCGGGGCCCCCGGCGGAGACGGCCCGACGTGGGGTCAACCCGGGGATGCCGGGCGCGAGCCACCATCCCCGGCCCACCACGGTCGCAGCAGGCGAGTGTGGGGTCGAAGACCAGGTCAGCCGCCGGGGCCCTCACCGGCGCCGGCGGGTACGGTGAGCGCCCGTGGACGGTCAGGAACCGGGGCTCGAGACCCCGCCCCCGGCGTGAGCTCGGGGACCGCGGACGGCGGGGTCGCGATCCGGGTCCTGATCGTCGACGACCAGGCGCTGTTCCGCCGGGGCCTGCACGTCGTGCTCGGCACCGAGGAGCACATCGACGTGGTGGGGGAGGCCGACAACGGCGAGGAGGCCGTCGCCCTCGCCGAGCGGCTCGCCCCCGACGTCGTGCTGATGGACGTGCGCATGCCCCGCCTCGGCGGGATCGACGCCGCCCGGCGGATCCGCGAGCTGGCACCTTCCACGCGGATCCTCATGCTCACCGTGAGCGACGAGGAGGAGGACCTCTACGAGGCGATCAAGGCCGGCGCCAACGGCTACCTGCTGAAGGAGATCTCGGTGGAGGAGGTGGCGGAGGCCGTCCGGGCTGCGGTGCAGGGCCAGTCGCTCATCTCCCCGTCGATGGCCTCGAAGCTGCTCAACGAGTTCAACTCGCTCGCCCGCCGGGCTGCCGAGCAGGAGCACGCGCCGACCCCGGTGCTGACCGCCCGTGAGCTCGAGGTGCTGCGCCTCGTGGCGCGCGGGATGTCCAACCGGGAGGTGGCGGCGGCGCTGTTCATCTCCGACAACACGGTCAAGAACCACGTCCGCAACATCCTCGAGAAGCTCCACCTGCACTCGCGGATGGAGGCGGTGATGTACGCCGTGCGCCGCAGGCTGCTCGACCCCCACCACCCCGAAGGGCCCTGATCGGGTCGGGGCGTTGATGGGGTTCGCCCGAGGGCCACCGGTACCATGGGCTGCCATGAGCATCTTCGCCAAGGTCCTGCGCGCCGGTGAAGGCAAGAAGGTTCGCGCGCTGCAGTCCCTGGTTCCGGACATCACGGCGCTCGAGCCGGAGCTGGAGGCCCTCCCCGACGAGGCCCTCAGCCGCAAGACCGTCGAGTTCCGGGAGCGCCTGGAGCACGGCGAGGACCTCAACGACCTGCTCATCGAGGCCTTCGCGGTCGTTCGGGAGGCCGCCAGGCGGACCATCCGCCAGCGCCATTTCGACGTCCAGTTGATGGGTGGCGCCGCCCTCCACTTCGGCTGGATCGCCGAGATGAAGACCGGGGAGGGCAAGACGCTGGTCTCGACGCTCCCCGTGTACCTCAACGCCCTCGCTGGCAACGGAGTGCACGTGGTGACGGTCAATGACTACCTGGCCCGCCGCGACGCCGAGTGGATGGGGCGGATCCACAACTTCCTCGGGCTGACCGTCGACCGGGTCAGCCCCGACATCTCCGACTTCGACGCCAAGAAGGCCGCCTACCTCGCCGACGTCACCTACGGGACCAACACCGAGTTCGGCTTCGACTACCTGCGCGACAACATGGCCCGGGCGCTCGAGCACATGGTCCAGCGGGGTCACCACTACGCCATCGTCGACGAGGTGGACTCGATCCTCATCGACGAGGCCCGCACGCCGCTCATCATCTCCGGTCCGAGCGACGACTCCGCCCGCCTCTACTACCAGTTCGCCGGCGTGGCCCGCGGGCTCGTGCGGGACCGGGATTACGAGGTCGACGAGGAGAAGCGGACGGTCGCCCCCACCGAGGAGGGCATCGAGCGGGTCGAGAAGGCGCTCGGCATCGACAACCTCTACGACCTCACCTCCGCCAACTACGTGCACCAGCTGACCAAGGCCCTCCAGGCCAAGGAGCTGTACCGGCGGGACAAGGAGTACATCGTCGCCGGCGGCGAGGTCAACATCGTCGACGAGTTCACCGGCCGGGTCCTCGAGGGGCGGCGCTGGTCCGACGGCCTCCACCAGGCGGTCGAGGCGAAGGAGCGCGTCCAGATCAAGGAGGAGAACCACACCTGGGCGACGGTGACCCTCCAGAACTACTTCCGCATGTACGACAAGCTCGCCGGCATGACGGGCACGGCGGAGACGGAGGCCGCCGAGTTCGCCAGCACCTACGGCCTGACCGTCGTCCCCATCCCCACCAACCGGCCGATGGTCCGCCAGGACCAGCCGGACCTGATCTACAAGTCGGAGGCCACCAAGTTCGCGGCCGTGGTCGAGGACATCGCCGAGCGGCACGCCAGCGGCCAGCCGGTGCTCGTGGGCACGGCGTCGGTCGAGAAGTCCGAGGTGCTCTCCGAGCTGCTCACCAGGCGCGGCATCCCGCACCACGTGCTCAACGCCAAGCAGCACACCCAGGAAGCGCTGGTCGTCGCCCAGGGCGGCCGTCTCGGAGCGGTCACGGTGGCGACCAACATGGCGGGCCGCGGCGTCGACATCCTCCTCGGGGGCAACCCCGAGGGGCTCGCCGCCCAGGAGATCGCCGCCGGCGACCTCGACCCGGCCAGCGAGGAGGGCCAGGCCCGCTTCCGGGAGCTGGTCGAGAAGTTCACCGAGGAGTGCAAGGCCGAGGGGGAGCGGATCCGGGAGCTCGGGGGCCTGTACGTGCTCGGGTCGGAGCGCCACGAGAGCCGCCGGATCGACAACCAGCTCCGGGGCCGGTCGGGCCGCCAGGGCGATCCCGGCGAGAGCCGCTTCTTCCTCTCGGTCGAGGACGAGCTGATGCGGCTGTTCGCCACCGGCGCCATGAGCTGGGTGATGAACCGGGCCCTGCCCGACGACGTCCCGATCGACTCCAAGCTCGTCACCAAGTCCATCGAGCGGGCCCAGAACACCGTCGAGTCCCGCAACGCCGAGATCCGCAAGGACGTCCTCAAGTACGACGAGGTGATGAACGAGCAGCGCAAGGTGGTCTACGCCCGGCGCATGCAGATCCTCGAGGGCGAGGACCTGCGCGCCCGGACCATCGACGTGCTGTCCTCGGCGCTCGACAGCATCGTCACCGCCCACTGCGCCGAGGACTTCAAGGAGGACTGGAACTTCGAGGGGCTGCTCGCCGAGGCGCGCCAGTACTACCCGACGCAGCTGTCGGCGGACGACCTGTCCGGGCTCGAGACGGCGGACGCCGTCTACGAGAAGCTGGCGGGCGAGGCCATCGCCTACTACGAGGAGCGCGAGGCGACCATGCCGGCTCCCCCCGACGGTGAGCCCGCCGACACCATGCGGGAGCTCGAGCGGGAGGTCATGCTCCAGCTCATCGACCAGAAGTGGCGGACCCACCTCTCGGAGATGGACTATTTGCGGGAGGGCATCAACCTCCGCGCCATGGGGCAGCAGGACCCGCTCGTGGCCTGGCAGCGCGACGGCTACGAGATGTTCCGCGACCTCATGGCGAGCATCGACGACGACTACGTGAAGATCGTCATGCACGCCCAGGTCCAGGTGATGCCGACCCCGGTCCAGGACACTGCCGACCTGGCGAACGCCGTCTACCAGGCGCCCGGCGACCCCGTCCAGGGCGTCTCGGGCATCGAGCAGGCCGCCCTCGCCGGGCCGGCGCCGGGCGAGGAGATCGCCTTCGCCACCGAGGAAGACGTCGCCCGGGCCCGGGAGGCGGTGGCGGCGCCGCCGGCGTACGAGCAGCCGGTCGTGCACGACGACGTCTGGGACCGGGTGGGGCGCAACGACGCCTGCCCCTGCGGGAGCGGCAAGAAGTTCAAGTTCTGCCACGGGCGCTGACGGGGGACGGGGATGGCTGACTGGCACGAGGAGCTCCGCCGGGCGCGCAAGCGCCTGGACGAGGCGGCCGGGTACCTGGACCTGCCCCGGCTGCGGCGGCGGCGCGCCGAGCTGGAGGTCGAGGTCGCCCGTCCGGACCTGTGGGACGACACCGCCAACGGCCAGCGCGTCAGTCGCGAGTACGGGCAGGTCAACGGTGACGTCGAGCTGCTCGACGCCCTCGGCGCCAAGCTGTCCGACGTCGAGACGCTGCTGGAGCTGGCCGGCGAGGCCGCCCCCGACGAGCTCGCCGGCCTGGAGACCGAGGCCGGCGACCTGCTGGCCGAGGTCGGCGCCGAGCTGGACCGCCTGGAGCTGCGCTCGCTGTTCACCGGCGAGCACGACGAGAGCGACGCCGTGTGCGAGATCCACGCCAAGGACGGCGGCACCGACGCCCAGGACTGGGCGGAGATGATGCTGCGGATGTACCAACGCTGGGCGGACCGGCGCGGGTTCGGCTTCGAGCTCGACGAGGTGAGCGCCGGTCAGGAGGCCGGGATCCTCTCGGCCACCTTCATCGTCCGGGGGCGTTACGCCAACGGGCTGCTCGCCTCCGAGCGGGGCGTCCACCGACTCGTGCGGATCTCGCCGTTCGACGCGCAGGCCCGCCGCCAGACGAGCTTCGCCACCTTCAGCGCCGTGCCGTTCATGGAGGACGTCGCCGAGATCGAGATCGAGGAGAAGGACCTCCGCATCGACACCTACCGCTCGCAGGGCGCCGGCGGCCAGCACGTCAACGTGACCGACTCGGCGGTGCGGCTCACGCACCTGCCGACCGGCGTCGTCGTGGCCGTGCAGAACGAGCGCAGCCAGTTCCAGAACAAGGCGAAGGCCATGCAGATCCTGGCCGCCCGGCTCGCCGAGCGGGCCCGGGAGGAGCGGCTCGCCGAGATGGAGGCGCTGGCGGGCCCGAAGAAGATGGTCGGCTGGGGCTCGCAGATCCGTTCCTACGTCCTCGCCCCGTACCAGCAGGTGAAGGACCACCGCAGCGAGTTCGAGACCGGCAACGTCTCGGCCGTGCTCGACGGGGACCTCGACGCCTTCATGGAGTCCTACCTCCGCTGGCGCCGCGCCGGCGGCGACGCCGACGCCGCCGGCTGACCCACGCGTCGGGAGGCTTTTCCCCGGCCGGTCGGGCGGCTAACCTGACGGCGGCGCGCGGGCGGCGTGCCCCGAATCTCCATGATCCGACTCGAGCACGTCACCAAAGCCTACAAAGGCACCACGGTCGCCCTCCGGGACGTCAGCGTCGACATCCAGAAGGGTGAATTCGTCTTCCTCGTCGGACCTTCGGGGTCGGGGAAGTCGACCTTCCTGCGCCTGGTCACCAAGGAGGAGGTCGCCGACGGCGGCCAGGTCTGGGTCGCCGGCAAGGAGGTCGGCTCCCTCTCGCCGTTCAAGGTTCCGTACCTGCGGCGCAACATCGGCTGCGTGTTCCAGGACTTCCGGCTGCTGCCCACCAAGACCGTCTACGAGAACGTCGCCTTCGCCCTGGAGGTGATCGGCCGTCCCCGGCAGGTCGTGAAGACGCAGGTCCCCCAGATCCTCGACCTGGTCGGGTTGGGCAAGAAGCTGCGCAGCCTGCCCGGTGAGCTCTCCGGCGGTGAGCAGCAGCGGGTGGCGATCGCCCGGGCGTTCGTCAACCGCCCCCTGATCCTGCTGGCCGACGAGCCCACCGGCAACCTCGACCCGAGCACGACCGCCGGCATCATGCGCCTGCTCGACCGGATCAACAAGACCGGCACCACCGTGGTGATGGCCACCCACGACAACACGATCGTCGACTCGATGCGCCGGCGGGTGATCGAGCTCGACCGTGGCACCGTCATCCGGGACCAGGAGCGCGGCATCTACGGCGTGGGGGCCTGAGCGGTGACCCTCTCCTCCCGTTACCTGCTGCGCGAGACGGGCGGCAACCTCCGCCGCAACCTGGTGATGACCGTCGCCGCGGTCGTGACCATGGTCGTGTCGCTCGCCGCCGCCGGCGGGGTGCTGATCATGCGCGAGGCGATCCACAAGCAGGCCATCCAGTGGCGCGGCGGCGTGCAGGTCGCCGTCTTCCTCAACGCGTCGGTCAGCCCCAGCGAGGTCCACGCTGTGGGCCAGCTGCTCGCCCAGGACCGCCCCGGCAAGGGCGGCGGCCCCGGCCTGGTCAAGCGGTACTTCTACGTCGACAAGGCCGAGGCCTACCGGGAGTTCCGCACGATCTTCGGTGGCGACCCGGCGCTGGTCCGAGCCCTCGGGCCCGCCCAGATGCCGCCGTCGTACCGGGTGGTGCCGCTCAACCCCGGCGACGTGACGAGCATCGGCGACCAGTTCCAGAGCCAACCGGGTGTCTTTCGCGTCACCTACGCCCGCCAGGCGATCCAGGCGCTGGAAAATCGGTTCCACACGCTGTCGGAGATCGCCGTGGCGCTCGCCATCGGGGTGATGGTCGGCGCCGTGGCCCTCATCGTGAACACCATCCAGCTGGCCATCTTCGCCCGCCGGCGGGAGGTGGCGGTGATGAAGCTCGTCGGCGCCACCAACTGGTTCATCCGGATCCCGTTCATGCTCGAGGGCCTGGTGGACGGCGTGCTCGGTGCGCTCCTGGCGTTCATCCCCATCTACTTCGCCCGCCGCTCGATCGCCTCGTTCGTGGGCAGCGAGTCGCTGATCGCCCAGCCGCTGTACGTGACCCCCCACGACGCCGTGATGACCGGGCTGGTGATGCTGCTGGTCGGTGCGGCCGTGGGGGCGCTCGGCTCGGCGTTCGCCGTGCGCCGCTTCCTGCGGGTCTGACCCGCCGGCCCGGCCGGCGCCGGGCAGTCCCGCCGGCTCAGCCGGCGCCGAGCAGCCCCGCCCGACGGGCGGCCCCGGTCACGGCCCGGGCCAGGGCGTGCGGGGCGTCGTGGGGCAGCAGGTGGCCGACGCCGGGGAGCTCGACCAGCCGGGCGGCGGGGATGGCGGCGGCGAGGCGGCGGGCGGCGACCGGGGTGACGACCCGGTCGGCGGCGCCGACCACTACCTCCGCCGGGCAGGCGATGCCGGGGAGGCCGGCGGCCAGGCCGGCCGCCTCGGCGACGAACGCCCGCTGCTCGACGGCGAAGCTGCGCCACGCCGGGGAGGACCGCCGGCCGCCGTCGCCCGCCCGCAGCAGCGCCTCCAGCGCCGTGCTGCGCGCCGGTGGCAGGCGGCCCCGCAGCCGGCGGCGGACGGCGGGGACCGAGAGCGCCCGCCCGGTGCCGACCAGCGCCGCGGCCACCAGCAGGTCGCCGAGCGGGGGCAGGGCCAGCACCCGGTCGAGGGGGGTGGGGGTGTCGGCCCCGACGGAGGCCGCCAGCACCAGACCGGCGACGCGGTCGGGGGCGAGGGCCGCCAGCCGGAGCGCGACCCCGCCGCCCCAGCTGTGGCCGGCGACGACCGCCCGGCCGACGCCGGCACGGTCGAGGTGGGCCAGCACCGCCTCGGCGTTGCCGGCGAAGCCGGCGGCGGGCCCGGCGGTCCGGCCGTAGCCGGGCCGGTCGGGTGCCAGCACCCGGAAGCGGTCGGCGAGCAGGGGCACGACGGCGGACCAGTCGGCGGAGGTGCCGGGTTGGCCGTGCAGCAGCACCACCGCCGGGCCCTCTCCCCGGTCGACCCCCGCCAGGGTCGGTGCGCGCCGCTCCACCTGCCCGGTCCCCGGGCTCACGCCCCAGCGGCGTTGATCATGTGGGTGGCGGCCGACTCGAAGTAGGTCACCAGCTGTGCCCGCTCCATGGCGCCGGCACCGGAGGCGGCGACGGCCTCGAGCATGTGGCGGACCCAGGCGTCCCGCTCCGGCTGGCCGATGACGAACGGCGCGTGGCGCATCCGCAGGCGGGGATGGCCGCGCTCCTCGTTGTAGGTCGCCGGACCGCCCCAGAACTGGACGAGGAACTGCTGCAGGTGGAAGCGGGCGGCCTCGAAGTCGGCCTCGTCGGCCGGGTACAGCGGGGCGAGGGCGGGGTCCCGGCGGACGTCGGCGTAGAAGCGCCGCGTCAGCGCCTCGAAGAAGGCGTCGCCACCGACCCGTTCGTAGAGCGTGGGGGGTGCCACCCCGCCAGGATGGCGCACCGGGAGGCGGTCGCGTGCGGTCCCGGCGGCACGGAGGGTGCGATCGGCGCCGCCGTGCGCTACGCAGGGCGGGTGCCCTTCGTCCCGCTGACCACGCCGCCCGAGCCCGCACCCGTCGCCGCCGCCTGGCTTGTGGTGCGCGAGGGCGAGGTGCTCGTCGGCGACGGGGCGGTGGCCGGGTCCCCGCCGGGCGGCAGCCCGGGGTGGCCGGCGGCCCTGCCCGCCGAGCTCGGGGCGGGGACCGACACGGAGCCGGTCTTCCTGGGGGTCGAGGGCGGGCGTGCGTGCTGGGCCCAGGGCGTCGGGGCGGGGACGCCGGCCCCGACCGGCAGCCGGTGGGTGGGCCTGCGGGCGGCCGGGGGCATCCTGGAGGCGGACGCGTGGGCGATGGTGGGCCGGGCCGTGCAGCTGGTGGAGTGGCGTCGGACGTCCCGGTTCTGCGGGCGGTGCGGCTCGGCGACGGTGGCCGTCGCCGGCGAGCGCGCCATGCGCTGCCCGGCGTGCGGGCTGGCCGCCTACCCGCGCCTGGCCCCTGCGGTGATCGTGCTGGTGGAGCGGGGTGCAGAGGTGCTCCTGGCCCGCAACGCCGGCTTCCGGGGGCGGATGTTCTCGACGGTCGCCGGGTTCGTGGAGCCGGGGGAGACCCTGGAGGAGGCGGTCCGGCGGGAGGTCGACGAGGAGGTGGGGGTGCGGCTCGGGGCGATCCGCTACTTCGGCAGCCAGCCGTGGCCCTTCCCGCACTCGCTGATGGTGGGCTTCCGGGCGGCGTGGGAGTCGGGGGCGGTCACCGTGGACGGGGTGGAGATCGCAGAGGCGGGGTGGTTCGGCGCCGGGCACCTGCCCGAGCTGCCGCCGCCGCTCAGCATCGCCCGGTGGATGATCGACGCCTGGGCCGACGGGGCCGACGGGGCCGCCGGGCGGCGGGGCGACCCGGCCGGGGGCTGAGCCGGGCGGCGGGGCCGGGCCGGGCGGCGGGGCCGGGCCGGGCGGTGCCCCCGCCCCTATGCTCCGGGTACGAGCCGCACCGGACCCGTGACCGGCCCGCCCGGCGGGCGCCTGCGGATGGCCGTCGCCGCCATCGTCGTGCTCGCGGTCGCCCTGGCCGGCTGCGGGGGCCACTCCGGCCCGCCCCCGGCGGCGGTGGACGCCTTCCTGAGCGCCGTCCACACCGCCGATCCGCAGGTCAACGCCGTCCGCAGCGACCAGAGCCTGCTGCGGCTGGGCGAGGCCGCCTGCGGCGAGTTCTCCGCTGGGGCGTCGTACCAGACGGTCGCGGACCAGCTGGCCTACAGCGGCCTGGCGGCGCCGGACCTCGGGGCCCTGCTGACGGCGGCGGCCGACGACCTGTGCCCGGCCTACCGCGGCCAGGCCGGCGGGTAGGGGCGGGCCGGGGCGATGCCGCCGGCCCGGCAGTGCCGGGTCAGCCGACGAGCGGCCACGGCGAGACGAAGGTCAGCACCCGCTGGCCGAGGGACAGGTGGGAGCCGGGCTCGAGCGGCGCGGGCCGGAACGGCGTGAGACGGTCCCAGTCCCGGCGGCCCTGGCGGACGAGGTAGCTGCCCGAGGCCGAGCCCCGGTCCGTGACGGTCACGGCCCATTCGACGACGCGGATCTCGAGGTGGGCGGGCGCCAGGGTGCCGGCGGGCGAGGCGAGGCACAGGCCGTCGGCCCGCCCGGCGGCCACCGCCGGGTCGGTGTCGGGGCGGGTGCCGACGACCAGGTCGCCGTCGACGCGGTAGATGGTTCCGTCGTCGGCGAGCAGCACGCCGAGCGGCGGCCGGGGCCCGTTGACGGCGGGGCGCCCTCCGAGCTCGGCGCGGCAGCGGGCGCAGCGCTCGACCGCCGGGTGGTTGAAGTGGCCGCTCGGGCAGCGGGTGCCGGGCACCAGGGGCTGCAGCGGGCCGGCGACGTCGACCGGCCCGTTGACGGCGGGGAGTGCTTCGCGCTCACCCGGAGCGCCGGCGCGCAGGTCGACGGCGCCGGGGGCGCCGGCCTCCGGCGGGGGCGTCGCCAGCGGTGCGCCGGCTTGCAGCGGGTCGCCCGGGGCGGCGGGGCCGCTCGGCGGTACACCCGGGGGACCGGGCGAGGGCACCACGCGGGTCCCGTCGGTGGGCGGGGCGCCGGTCGCTGCCGGTGGGCCGACGCGGGTCGCGTCCGGGGCGCCCCCGCCGGTGGGGCCGGAAGCGAAGCCGGCGGCACGGCCGAGGTCGGCGCCGGCGGGTACGAGGAGGAACCCACCGCCCGGTACGAGGCCGGTGGCCAGGTCGTAGGGGGAGCCGGCGAGGAGCCGGGGGGCGGCGGAGCCGGCGGGCCCGACGCTCAGCGCCGGGCGGGGTGTGACCGAGCACGATCGCCACCCCTCCGCCGGCGAGGGGGCGAGCCACTGCGCCCCGTCCCAGAGCTGGACCGGGCCGTGCAGCAGCGCTGCCCAGCCGCCGTCGGCGGGGCCGACGGCGGCGAACGCCGTCGCCGGCTCGGGGTCGCGCTGGGCGAGGATGCCGGCGATGTGGTCGGCGAGCAGCTGGCCGCCGCGTGCGGAGGGGCCGACGTTGCGCACGGATTGGTGGAGGAACGTGAGCAGCGCCAGTGACGCCGTCGGGGCGGCCCAGGCGGCGACCCGCCCGAAGCGGATCACCGAGCCGGGGCCGAGGAGGACCTCCAGGCGGTCCTGCGCCGGGGCGCCCTGGGCGGGGGAGGGCGGCGTGGTCATGCCGCCGCCAGCTCCTCGAGCCGCTCGGCGACGGCGAGGGCGGAAGGCGGGCGGCGGGCCGGGTCGGGGTCCAGGCAGGCCCGGACGAGGTCGGCGGCCGGCCCGTGCAGCTCGGTGTCCACGCGGGGGCGCTCGACGAGCACCCGCTGCACGGCGGTGACGACGGGGTCGCCGGGGAGGTCGGGGTGGAGCAACCCGCGGGTCAGGTGGCGGTGGAGCACGGCGCCGAGGGCGTACACGTCGGAGGCGCGCGTGGGTCCCGCCCCCCACAGCCGGTCGGGCTCGACGCCGTCGAGCTCCTCGGGTGCACCGACCCGGGCCACGGTCGGGGGCAGGTCGGTGGCGGTGGCGAGGGGGAGGTCCAGCAGGGCCTGGCCGGCGTCGAGGAGGATCGTCCCGCCGCGGATGTCGCCGTGGGCCCAGCCCGCCTCGTGGAGGTCGTGGGCGGCGCGGGCGGCGGACGCCACGGCGGCCAGGGCCGCCTCGGGTGGCGCGTCCGGCCCGAGCGGCCGCGCCTGGGGGTGGTCACGGGTCACCCAGCCCGGCCCGCGCCCGTCCTGGCGCTCCCGGCCCGCCTCCAGCAGCGCCGGGAGGTGCGGCGACCGGACCGAGGCCAGCTCGGCGAGCCGCCCGGTGACCACCGCCCAGTCGGCGTCGTCGATGGGCCCGAGGCCGACGAGCGCCACGTCCCCGTCGAGGCCGAGGCGTGCCGGCGGCCGGGCGAGCCACACCTGCCCGCGCCCGGGAGCGGCCCCGTCGCTCTGGGCGGTGATCCGGTAGTCGGCGAAGCTCGGCGGCACGGCACCTCCTCGGGGTCGGCGGGGTCGGCGGGGTTTCCGGGGTCGGAGCAGCCTACCGCCGTCCCCTTGCGCCGTACCGCGGGATGGGAGAGCATGACAACCTATGAAACCTCCTATAGTCGCTGCGTCGCTCCTCGTCGCTGCCGCGTGCGCCCCGGCGGCGGCTGCCCTGACCGCCGCCGCCGCCGGAGCGGCACTCACGTCGGCGCGGGCGCTCGCGGCTCCCGCCCCGCCGGTGGGGAGGACCGGACCGCTGGTGGTGCCCGGTATCCCGCTCCCGTACCTGGAGGACTTCGTGGCGTCCGGCGCCCGCTTCGACGTCCCCTGGCCGGTGCTCGCCGGCATCTACCGCGTCGAGTGCGACTTCGGGCGCGCCCAGCTGCCGGGGTGCAACCCCGTCGGCACCGAGAACCCCGCCGGGGCACAGGGTCCCGGGCAGTTCCTGCCGGGGACGTGGCGGGTGGGGCTGAGCCCTCACGAGCTGATCCCGCCCGGCCCGCCGACGACCAGCGACACCCAGGGCTTCGCCACCGACGGCGACGGCGACGGCATCGCCGACCCGTGGGATCCCGCCGACGCCGTGGCGGCCACCGCCCGGCTCCTGCGAGCCGACGGCGCCCCCACGGACCTCCCCGGGGCGGTCTGGTCCTACAACCATTCCTCGGTGTACGTCGACGAGGTGCTGGCGCTCGCCCGGCGGTACGCCGCCGAGGCGCAGGCCGCCGGGGCGGGGCAGGGCGCCGCCGTCGAGGCGGTGCTGGCCTTCGCCCGCTCCCAGCTCGGCGTGCCCTACCTCTGGGGCGGGGCGAGCCCCGCCGGTTGGGACTGCTCGGGGCTGGTGATGGCCGCCTTCGCCCGGGTCGGCATCGTCCTGCCCCACAACGCCGAGCTGCAGTACGAGCAGACGGCGGGGGAGGCGGTCCCCCTGGACCAGGTCGAGCCCGGTGACCTCGTCTTCTTCGGGCCGAGCCTCGCGACGATCGGCCACGTCGGGATCGTCGTCGGGGGTGGGGCGATGATCGACGCCCCCCACACCGGGGCGGTGGTCCGGGTGGAGTCGTACGGCTGGCCCGACCTGGTGGCGGCCACGCGCCCACTCGCCGCCGCGGGTGGGGTCGGTGGCTAGGACCGGCCGGTGGCTCAGCTGCCCCGCAGGGAGGCGACCACGGCCCGGGTGACGGCCGGGGGCGCCTTCACCAGGAGCCACATCTGCGTGGAGGAGTCCTGCAGCCAGGTGTCGACGGCCAGGGCGTGCCAGCCCCCGGGCCGGGTCACCTCCACCGCCCAGGCGAAGCTGGTGCGGGCGACCCGGATGGGGTGACCGCCGCTCAGGCGGAACGGCGTCGAGCGGACCTCGCCGTCGAAGCGGAACGTCGTCGGCGGCGCGGTGCGGGCGGTGGGTGGGTGGTGGCGGACGAGCAGGGTCTCGGCGACCCAGCCGTGGGCGGGCGTCCCGTAGAAGTAGTCGCCGTTGGCGTCGGTCCACGCCGGGTTCTGCCGGTAGGACGTCGGCACCGCGTAGCCGTAGTAGGCGTCGGAGATGGCCCGGTACCCGCTCGGCACGCTCACCGGGTGGACCACCGGCTCCGGCGGCCCGGCGATGCCGAAGGCGAACGCCACCGCCACCGCCAGGCACACCGGCGTCAGGAGGAACAGGAGCAGCCAGAGCCGGGTGCGACGGACCTCCGCCCGGGTGGGGGGCGGGCCGTCGGAGGGGACCAGCAGGCCGCCGGAGGGCCGGAGCACGCCCGACGCCCGGCTGTCGTCGTCGCGGGACACGGCTGCAGGCACCGCGGCATTCTCCCACGGCCGCCACCCGTCGCCGTCGGCGCGCCCCTCCCCCTACCATCGCGGGATGCCGCCGCCCCCCACGGACCCGGAGCTCGCGGACGAGCTCGTCGCCACCGTGCGGCGCTTCGTCGAGCGGGAGGTCCTCCCCTCGGTGGCCGCGCTGGAGGCGGCCGACCGCTACCCCGAGGACCTCGTCGCCGGACTGCACGACCTCGGGCTGTTCGGCGCCACCATCCCGGTGGAGTACGGCGGCCTGGGCCTCGACACGGTGACCTACGCCCGCATCGTCGAGGAGCTCAGCGCCGGCTGGATGTCGCTGTCGGGCGTGGTCAACACCCACCTCATCGTGGCTGCCCTGCTCCGGCTCCACGGCACCGCCGCCCAGCGGGAGCGGTGGCTCCCGCTCCTGGCCGCCGGCGAGGTGCGGGCGGCACTGTCATTGTCGGAGCCCGACGCCGGCAGCGACACCCGCTCGCTGCGCTGTGCCGCCCGGCGCGACGGGGACGAGTACGTCCTCGACGGGACGAAGCTGTGGGTGACCAACGGCGAGCGGTCCGGGTTGGTGGCGCTCGCGGCCCGCGCCCCCGAGGGGATCACCTGCTTCCTCGTGGAGAAGGAGCCGGGCCGGCGCTCGGGTGGCATCACGGTCACCCGGCGCATCGACAAGCTCGGCTACCGGGGGGTGGAGACCGTCGAGATGGCCTACACCGGCCACCGCGTGCCCGCCGGCGCCGTGCTCGGCGGGCCCGGCGAGGGTGGCGGCCTCGGGCGGGGGCTCCCGTTCATCCTGGGGGCGCTGGAGCTCGGTCGGGTCAACGTCGCCGCACGCGGCGTGGGCGTCGCCCGAGCCGCCTTCGAGGCCGCCATCCGGTACGCGCAGCAGCGCCGCACCTTCGGCGTCCCGATCGCCCGCCACCAGGCCATCGCCTTCAAGCTGGCGGACATGGCGACCCGGGTCGAGGCCGCCCGCCTCCTCGTGCGGTCGGCGGCGGAGCGCCTCGACCGGGGGGAGCGCGCCGACGTGGAGGCGGGCATGGCCAAGCTGTTCGCCTCGGAGGCGGCCATGGACAACGCCCAGGAGGCCATGCGCGTCCTCGGCGGGTACGGCTACACGACCGACGCCCCGGTCGAGCGCCTCTACCGGGACGCACCCCTGCTGGTCATCGGCGAGGGCACCAACGAGATCCAGCGCATCGTGATCGCCCGGCGCCTCCTCGAGCGCTACGCCGTCGACGGCTGACGCTCCCGGGTCCGGGCCGAGCCCCGCCGAGCACGTACCATCCACGGGTCATGCGCCGCCGACCGACCGCCACCTCGGCCTTCGGGGTGTCGCGGCGCGAGGGCCACGACGCCAGCGGCTTCTACCGCCGGTTCCAGCCGCCCGAGGTCTCCGCCGACGCCACCGTGGCCGCCCACCGGGCCGTCGACAAGCTGATCGTCGGTGACGCCCGCAGGATGAGCGAGGTCCCCGATGCCTCGGTTGCCCTGGTGGTCACCTCGCCGCCGTACTTCGCCGGCAAGGCCTACGAGGAGGCGCTCGGGGAGCGGGGGATCCCCGCCACCTACCTGGAGTACCTCGACCTGCTCCGCGACGTGTTCGCCGAGTGCGTCCGCACCCTCGAGCCGGGCGGCCGCATCGCCGTCAACGTCGCCAACCTCGGGCGCCGCCCGTACCGCTCCCTCGCCGCCGACGTCATCGGGATCCTGCAGGACGACCTCCGGCTGCTGCTGCGGGGGGAGATCATCTGGCTCAAGCAGCGCGGCTCCTCCGGCTCGTGCGCCTGGGGGAGCTTCCAGAGCCCGGCCAACCCGGTCCTGCGGGACCTGACCGAGCGCGTCATCGTCGCCGGCAAGGGCCGCTTCGACCGGGCGATGCCGGCGCGCGCCCGGGCCGGGGCCGGGTTGCCGTCCGAGGCGAGCCTCACCCGCGACGCCTTCATGGAGGGCACGCTCGACGTGTGGGAGATCCCGACCGAGAGCGCCACCCGCGTCGGGCACCCGGCGCCGTTCCCCGTGGAGCTCCCCGCCCGGCTGATCGACCTGTACACCTACCGTGGCGACCTGGTGCTCGACCCGTTCCTCGGGTCGGGCTCCACGGCCGTGGCGGCGCGCCGGGCCGGGCGGCACTACGTCGGCTACGACCTCGACGGTGCCTACGTCGCCCTCGCCGAGGAGCGCGTGGCGGCCGAGCCGGAGCGGCCCGCCGGCGCCCCTGGGGCGGGCGACGACGCGCTCACCCGGGCGCTCGCCGAGGGGCGGTCGGCCAAGGACCTGGCCCGGGCGGCCCTCGAGGCCGCCGGGTTCCGCTCGCTGCGCACCGCCGTGCGCGGCGCCGGGGGGTTGACCGTCGACCTGGGCGGCGAGGACCGGGGAGGTCGCCCCTGGCTGTTCGAGGTCGGCGGCGGCTACACGAGCCACCGCCCGGGGGTCCAGCGGCCCGAGGCGCTGTGGCGGGCGCTCGGGCGGGCGGCGGTGCTCGGCGGGGGCGCGGCGCCGCTGGTCCTCCTGGCGCCGGGGCGACCGGCGGCTGCCAGCGCCCCCGGGCGCGCCCTCGCCGCCGCCGTCGGCC
Source organism: Acidimicrobiales bacterium (assembly GCA_035702855.1). Taxonomy (GTDB): domain Bacteria; phylum Actinomycetota; class Acidimicrobiia; order Acidimicrobiales; family Palsa-688; genus JAKAQB01. The sequence goes on from DASSZM010000080.1 coordinate 27,725, forward strand.
CTGGCCGGCCGCTGCGGGCAGTCGTCGACCTGCTCGATCCGGGCGCCGTCGCCGAGCTGGCGGCGCTCGCCGCCGGCGAGGCCGCCGGCCGGCCGGCGCGCCGGTCCTAATCGACGGCGGGGCGCCGGCCGGGCGAGGGTGCCGCACCGGCGGTCCGCAGGCGGCGGGCGCGCCCCGGCATGTCGATCCTGGTCACGGCGACCCAGGTGACGAGGCCGAGGATCGGCACGAGGAAGACCACGGCCGTCACCGGGTGGCCGAGCCCGAGCCCGCCGACCGCCGGACCGAAGCCCATCCAGTCGGCGAAGGAGGCCCCGAGGGGGCGGGTCAGGATGTAGGCGGACCAGAACGTGAGCACGGCGTCGGCCCGCACGAAGCGGTACGCCAGGCCGGGCACGGCGAACAGGGCGGCGAAGAGGATCCCCGAGCCCAGGTAGCCGAGGCGGAAGGTCGTCGCCGTCAGGTCCCCGACCGCGGTGCCGAGGGCGAAGGTGGACAGCACCGTCAGCCAGTAGAAGACCTCCCGCCGCGGCGTGAAGATGCTGTGGATCGACAGCGTCCCCTCCATCCGGGACCACAGCCGCAGCACCACCGCCAGCACCACCAGGTAGAACACACTCGACACGGCGTAGGGGATGTGGAGCCCGATGTGCAGCACGTCGGCCGCCATGGTGCCGAACACCGCCACCATGGCCACCGCGAACCAGTACCGCCACGGGTCGTAGCGGCGGGCCCGCAGTTGGAGGCCCATGGCCACGACGAACAAGGCGAAGCCGATGAGGACGCCCAGGTACTGGTTGATGCCGTGCACGAGCGCGTCGGAGGTCGCCTCGCCCATGGCGGTGCTGAGCAGCTTGATGGCCCAGAAGGCGACCGTGATCCGCACCGGCACCTTGAGACCGTAGGGGGTCGCGCGCCCGCCGGCGTTCGAGGGGGCGGCGCCGCTCATGCCCCGGCCCCTGCCCCCGCCGGGGCGACGACCGGCGTCCCCTCGGTGGCGGTGAGCTGGGCGTAGCGACGGGCCAGCTCGCCGGTCACCGGGCCCGGGCGGCCGTCCCCGATCGGGCGCCCGTCGACCGCCACGACCGGCGCCAGCTCGCCCACCGTGCCGGTGACGAAGGCCTCGTCGGCGGCGTACAGCTGCGGCAGCGTGAAGTCACCCTCCTCGACCTCCCCTCCCGCCTGGCGGGCCAGGCGCAGGACCGTCGCCCGGGTGATCCCCTCGGGGCAGGCGACCGTCGTCGGGGTGCGCAGGACCCCGCCGGCAACGAAGAACAGATGGGTGGCGTTGGTCTCGGCGAGGAAGCCGCGCTGGTCGAGCATCACGGCGTCGTCGGCCCCGGCGACGTTGGCCTCCAGCTTGGCGAGGATCGAGCCCAGAAGATTGTTGTGGTGGATCTTGGGATCCAGGACGTCCGGGGCCGGGCGTCGGACGCTGGCGGTGACCAGCGTGATCCCGCCCCGGTCGTAGACGGGCGCCTTGTGCTCCGCGACCACGATCAGGGTCGGGCCGGACCGGTTGAGCCGGGGGTCCATCCCGCTGGTGATCTTGACGCCGCGCGTCAGCGTGAGGCGGATGTGGACGCCGTCGTGCATGTCGTTGGCCACCAGCGTCCGCCGGATCTCCTCGACGAGGGCGGCGTCGTCGGGGATCCCGGTGAACGCCAGCGCCCGGGCGGACGCCCGCAGCCGCCGGAGGTGGGCGTCGAGGGCGAAGATCCGCCCCTGGTAGAGGCGGAGACCCTCCCACACGGCGTCGCCGCCCTGGACCACCGAGTCGAAGGGGCTGACGCCGGCCTCGTCGCGGTGGCGCAGCACACCACCGACGTTGACCACCAGGTCGCGATTGCGTTCGTCCCACTGCTGCAGCATGGTCAGCCCTCCACCGGCGTGTGCATCGTGAGCCGCTCGGTGCGCAGTCGCTCGAAGAGCGGCTGGCACACCTCCACGAGCCGGGCGAGCGGGGACGGCAGCGGCCCGGCGACCGCCCCCGCCTCGGCGCCCGCCGGCTCGGGGCCGGGCGCCTCGGGGCCCGGCGGCCGGAAGCCGGTGGACGCCTCGACCGACGCGTACCAGTACCGCGCCCAGGCGCCGTCGGTCGGGCGGGGCCCGGCCGCCCAGGACAGCATGGCGGGGTCCCACCCGACATCGAGGGCGGCGCACAGCGCCCGGAGCGCACCCTCGGGGTCGCGGCGCAGGTCGGCGGCGTCCAGGACCGGCCCACCGAAGCGCTCGTAGAGCTCCACCTGCTGGACCAGGCCCAGGTCGGCGAGGGTCGGCTCGGCCCGCACCCGGGCGTAGGACGCCACCAGCGACCGCGGCTCGCGGATCAAGAAGGCGTGGCGCAGCCCGGCGAGGGACGAGCGGTCGACCTCGTCCAGCAGGTGGTGGGTCATGTGCTTCTGGTAGTGGACCCGGGTGCCGGGCGGCAGCGGGGCGGTGGTCAGCCCGGCAACGACGGCACGCCAGTCGGTCGGTTGGGTGGCGAGGATCTCTGCCCGGCCCGGGTGCTCGAGGCCGGTCCGCTGCAGGTAGAAGGCGTAGAGCGGCTCGTCCACCACGACGGTGTCGCCCCGGTTGCCGAACGAGCGCATCAATGCCGTCGACAGGGTGCGCGGCCCCGACCACATGGCGATGCGTTGGATGCCGGTCCCGTCGTCGAGCATCCCCTCGACGCTACCCAGCGTGCCGGCCCACTCGCAGCGCCACGGACGCCGCCCCATCGCACACTTGACACAGCATGTTGTATGCAACATGCTGTGTGCGGACATCCGGGGGGATGTCACCAACGGGAGGGACAAGTCGTGAAGGCAGCGCGTCTGAAGACGGCCGCCATCGTCGGGGCAGCAGCCATGGCCCTCGGCGCGTGCGGTTCGAGCGGCACGGCGACCAACGGAGGTGGGTCCGGGGGCTCGGGGGGAGCGGCGCTCACCGTCGCCGGGGTCATCGCCATCACCGGGGCCAGCGACTTCGAGGGCCAGAACCAGGCCGGTGGCATCCTGCCCGCCATCTACGCCATCAACCAGGCCGGCGGCGTGCTCGGCCACAAGCTGGTCTACAAGGGGGTCGACACCCGGGCGGACCCGGCCGACGCCCTCCCGGCGGTGCAGCAGATGCTCGCCACCACCCACAACCTGGTCATGGTCGCCGGGCCCGGCAGCAACTCCGCCCCGACGATCGTCCCCGTGCTCAACGCCGCCAAGGTCCCGATGACGGCGGTGGCGGGGGAGTCGGCCTTCGACCGCACCACCGACCAGTACTTCTGGCGGCTGTTCCCGCCCGATGCCGCCAACGGCGTCGCCATGGCGTTGTGGGCCAAGCAGAAGGGCTACACCCGCGTGGCGGTCGTCTTCGGCACCGACACCGGTTCCCAGGGGGACAAGCCGGGGGTGGTGGCCGGCCTCAAGGCGCTGAACATCCCCGTGGTGTCCGACATCAACCTCACGCCGGACCAGCCGACCTACCTGTCGTCGGTCCACCGGCTGATGGCCGCCCACCCGCAGGTGATCATGACCGAGTCCGACGCCGCCACCGCCGGCACCTTCTTCGGCGAGCTCAAGCAGCTCGGCGGCCTCGTCCCGATCATCGGCACCGAGGCGACCTTCACCGCGCCGTGGATCACCGCCGTGAAGGGGGCGCTGGGCTCGTCGTTCCAGCAGGCGTTCACCTCGCTGATCACGGCACCGTCGTCCAAGACTGCGGCGGTCACGGCCTTCGAACAGGCCGTCACGGCGGACAAGTCGCAGGTGCCGAAGCCGTGGCAGTCCTATCTCAACAACCCGTTCTCCATCACCTACTGGGACGGGATGGTGGCGGTGGCGCTGGCGATGAACGCCGCCCACAGCACCAAGCCGACGGTGTTCAACAAGTACATCCCCCAGGTGACCAACCCCGGCCCCGGCAAGGTGGTCGTCTACACCTACGCCCAGGGGGTGAAGGAGCTCAAGGCCGGTAAGCAGATCCAGTACTACGGGGCGTCGGGGCTGATCGACTTCAACCAGTACCACAACTCGTTCGGCAACCAGGAGGCCGTCGGGAGCAACGGCTCCTCGCAGCCGGTCAAGCTCGGCACCGTCACCGCCAAGCAGATCGAGGCCGTCCCGGTCACGGGGGTCCAGTAGCCGCCATGCTCAGCACACTCCTGTCAGCCGTCGCCTTCGGGGTGGTCCTGGCGTCGATCATCGCCATCGCCGCCATGGGGTTCACCATCCAGTTCGGGCTCACCAACGTCCTCAACCTGAGCTACGGGGGCGTGATGACCATCGGCGGCTACGTCGCCTACCTGGCCGTCGCCCACGGCATCAGCGCCTGGTACGGGCTGGTGCTGGGGGCGGCGGCGGGCGCCGTCGCCACCCTGGTGATCGGGCACGGCCTGCTGCGGAGGTTCGCGGCGAGGGGCACCAAGGTGTTCGAGATGATGATGGTGACCCTCGGCCTCGGTCTGGTCATCGACTACACCCTGCAGGCGATCAGCCACAACAACATCTCGCAGTTCACCGTGCTGCAGAGCGCCCCGCTCCACCTCGGGCCGGTCACGCTCACCCCGACCCAGGTGATCATCACGGCCGTGGGCCTGGCCATCTTCATCGGCCTGGAGGCGCTGCTCCGGCTCACCCGCATCGGCAAGGCGCTGCGCGCCATGGCCTCGGACCCCTCGCTGGCCCGGGCGTGCGGGATCAAGACCAGCCGGATCGTCGTGTTCACCTGGCTGCTCAGCGGCGCTCTCTGCGGGCTGGCAGGTGTCGTGTACATCATCAACGCCCAGAGCATCGGCTACACGACCGGCGAGCTGTTCCTCCCGCTGGTGATCGCCGCCGCCATCCTCGGCGGGGCCGGCTCGCCGAGCGGGGCGATCCTCGCCGCCCTGCTGATGGGGATCGTCACGCAGGTCTTCTCCGCCTACGGCAACGCCTCCTACTCGACGGCGGCCGGGTTCGGGATCCTCGTGATCGTGTTGCTGACCCGCCCGAGCGCGGTGCTGAGCAAGGGGGAGAACGAGGAGCTGGCCCTGTCATGAGCGCATGGTCCTTCTACATCTCGACCCTCGTCGTCTACTTCGGCGTCGACCTCCTGTCCGGGGTCGCCCTCAACCTGCAGTACGGCTACGCCGGCGTGGTCAACCTGGCGTTCATCGTGTTCCAGGCGTTCGGGGCGTACATCGCCGCAGCGACGACCCTCGGGCCGGACACCGGCGCCGGAGCCTTCCAGAAGTACATCTTCGGGGCCCACCTGCCGTTCCCGTTGCCGCTCATCCTGGCCACGCTCGGCGGAGCGGCGCTCGCCGGCGTCGTCGGCCTGTTCAGCCTCCGGCGGATGCGCCGTGACTACCAGGGGGCGATCCTGCTGATCGTCTCCCTCATCGCCGCCGAGATCGTCACGGCCGACGTCCCGATGTTCAACGGCTCCAACGGCCTCACGGGGGTCCCCAAGCCGCTCGCGTCCCTCGGGCTCGGGTTGCAGGCCTACCAGTGGAGCTATGCCGTGTGGTCGCTCGTGATCGCCTTCGCCGTGTACGCCGGCGTGCGCTGGCTCTCGCGGTCGCCGTGGGGCGCCGCCCTGCGGGCCATGCGGGACCAGGAGGTGGCGGCCGGTGCCATCGGGCTCAACATCACCGTGCTGCGCATGCAGGCCTTCGTCATCGGTGGTGCCATCGGCGGGCTGTCCGGGGGACTGCTGGTCCAGTACATCGGGGCGTGGTCGCCGGGTGCATGGGGGTACGCCGAGACGTTCGTGATCTTCACGGCGATGTTCGTCGGCGGCCTCGGCAACTACCGGGGGGTGGCCCTCGGGATCCTGCTGGTCCCCATCATCTTCCTGGAGATCCCGCAGTTCCTGCCCCAGATCGGCTATCCCGGGCTCATCGACTCGCTCGAGTGGATCCTCATCGGCGTCCTGTGGATGCTCAGCCTCTACTTCAGGCCGCAGGGCCTGGTCCCGGAGCGCAAGAACATCGCCGTCGGATCGCCGCTGATCCCCATGGGTGAGGGCACGCGCCTGGCCTCACTGGCCGGCGGCATCACCGGGAGGGCGCGATGACCACCGCCGACCCGACATCGCTGGACACCGCCGGCCGCACCCCCCGCACGCCCCAGGTGGCGCTGCTCGAGACCCGGGACGTGGTGGTGACCTACGGCGGGGTACGTGCCGTCGACGGCATGTCGCTCCAGGTCCGGGCGGGCGAAGCGGTCGGCCTCATCGGACCGAACGGGGCGGGCAAGTCGTCGTTCCTCGCAACCCTGGGCGGCCAGCAGCGGGTCAGCTCCGGTCACATCGCTCTCGACGGCGAGGACGTGACCGGCCTCCCGGCCCACCGGCGGGCCCGCCTCGGCATCGTCAGGACCTTCCAGATGACGAGCGAGTTCGGCGGCATGACCACCTTCGAGAACCTCCTGACCGCCGGCGTCGGGGTGGAGGGCGCCTCGCTCGCCAACGTGATCCTGCACCGCCGCCGCCAACGCGAGATCGAGGACCGGGCGCGGGCGCGGGTGTGGGAGGTGCTCGAGCGGTTCGAGGCGACCCACATCGCCGACCTGTACGGCCGGGAGCTGTCCGGGGGCCAGCGTCGCCTGGTCGAGATCATGCGCTGCCTGATGCGCTCACCGAAGGTGCTCCTCCTGGACGAGCCGATGGTGGGGGTCGCCCCGCACCTCGTGCAGCGCCTCGTGGGGGATCTGAAGTCGCTGCGGGACGACGGGATCGCCCTCGTCATCGTCGAGCACGCCTTGGAGGTCGTCCAGGAGCTCTGCGACCATGTGAACGTCATGGGTCTCGGCAAGCTGATCGCCGCCGGGACCTACGACGAAGTCGTCCGGGACGCAGCCGTCCAGGCTGCCTACCTCGGGTAGCGGGCCGACGATGGAGGAGGGCGAGGGTGTGACCAGCGCAACGCACCGGCCGGTGCCGTTCCTGGAAGTGGAAGGCCTCAGCGCCGGCTACAACCGGGTGCCGATCGTGCACGACGTCAGCGTGCGGGTCGGCCTGGGCGAGGTGGCACTGGTGATGGGCCCCAACGGTGCCGGGAAGAGCACGCTCATCAAGGCGATCACCGGTGAGCTGGCGGCGCTGTCCGGCCGCATCGTGCTCGACGGCCGGGACGTCACCAGGCTGCGGGAGGAGGACCGCAACGCCGCCGGCATCGGGTACGTCCCGCAGGTGCGCGACGTCTTCGGGCCGCTCACCGTCTCCGAGAACCTGGAGATGGGGGGCTACCGCCTGAAGAAGGCCGAGATCGCCGAACGGGAGAGCGAGATCTTCGAGCTGTTCCCCCAGTTGCCGCCGCTACGGCGACGCGTGGCCCGGACGCTCTCGGGCGGCGAGCGCAAGATGCTGGCTATCGGTCGCGCCCTCATGGCCCAGCCCCGCCTCGTCGTGCTGGACGAGCCGACGGCCGGACTGGCACCCGGCATCGCCCGCAGCGTGCTCCACGACATCGTGGCCCGGCTGGCGGAATCGGGTCGAGCCCTGCTGCTCATCGAGCAGCGGGTCAGCCTCGGTCTCGAGGTCGCCTCCTGGGGGTACGTGCTCACCGACGGCCGCCTGCGCCTCGAGGAGTCGTGCGCCGACCTCCGGGCCCGCCCCGACCTGGCGACGCTCTTCCTGGGGCAGGGAGGGGTGCGCATGGCGGGGGCCGGCCAGCCGGGCGGGGCCCACGTGTCCGGCGGGGCGGGAGGCGCGAGGTGACCATCGCGGACCGGCCCGCCGACGCCGCCCCGAGAGCCGGGGCGCGCCCGGCGATCGACCGGACGAGCGCGACCGACGCCGCCGCCCGGGAGATCCGCGCACTCATCCTCACCGGGGAGCTGCCCGCCGGCTCGCTGATCCACCAGGGTGAGCTGGCGGACCAACTGGGGCTGAGCCGCACCCCCCTGCGCGAGGCCCTGCAGCGCCTGCAGGCCGAGGGGCTCATCCGCATCGACAACCATCGCGGCGCGGTGGTCGCCCGCCCGACGCGCGACGACGTCAACCAGATCTACGAGGTCCAGATGATGCTCGAAGCGGCGGCGGCACGCCGCGCCGCCGCCGTGCGCACCGCCGAGGACCTCGCCGGCGTGCGGGCCGTGCTCGAGCGCCACCAGGAGAGCCCCGGCGGCATCTCCTGGATGGAGAGCAACATCGCCTTCCACACCGCCATCTACCGCATCGCCCGCCGGCCGCTGTTGATGGAGATGATCGGCATGCTCCGCAATCGGGCCGCGCTCTACGTCAACTTCCTCGCCCGGTCGCCGGAGGGGCGGGCCCGCGCCGATCGCGAGCACTGGGAGATGTACGAGGCGCTCGCCGGCGGCGAGGGGGACCGGCTCGCCGACCTCGTCCTCGAGCACCTGCAAGGGACGCTCGACTGGCTGCAAGACGTCATCCCGGATTGAGGAGGCAAGCACACCATGCGCATCGGAACCTTCAGCGACGGCCGCGAGCGGCGGGTGGCGGTCGAGCGCGAGGGGATCTGGGAGGTGCTGCCCGCCGGTGACGGAGAGGAGCGCCCCACGATCCTCGCCGCTCTCGCCGACCCGGTGGCGGCGCTCGGAGCGGCGGACGCCGGACCCCTCCCGCCGGGGTTCGAGCCGGCGATGCCGTACCGGCCGGCGCGCGACGTCTTCTGCCTCGGCAAGAACTACCGCGCCCACGCCGAGGAGTTCGCCCGCTTCAGCGGCGAGGCGCAGGCGGTGCCGCCGGCGCCGGTCGTGTTCACCAAGGCGGTCGACGCCCTGTGCGGGCCGTCCGACCTCCTGGTCGTCCCCGCCGACCTGGCGGGCGGGCTCGACTACGAGGCGGAGCTCGCCGTCGTCATCGGTCGCGCCGGGCAGTCGATCCCCGCCGGCGAGGCGCTCGGGTACGTGGCCGGCTACTCGGTGCTCAACGACACGACCGCACGCGATCTCCAGCGGACGCACGCGCAGTGGTACCTCGGCAAGTCGCTCCCGGGTGCCACGCCGTGGGGCCCGTGCATCGTCACCCCCGACGAGCTCGAGCCCTTCGCCGAGCGGGGGATCGGAGCGGAGGTCAACGGTGACCGCCGGCAGGACGCCGTCCTCGGCCAGATGATCTTCACCGTGGCCGATGCCATCGCCAGCATCTCCCGGGTGGTCGCCCTGGTGCCGGGCGACGTGATCGCCATGGGCACCCCGAGCGGGGTGGGCGTCGGGTTCGACCCACCGAGATTCCTCGGTGAGGGGGACGAGGTGCGCTGTTGGATCGAGGGCATCGGCGAGGTGCGCAACCGCGTCGCCGTCCGCCAGGCGGTGGCCGCCGGCGGGGCGGTCGTCGAGTGACGGCGGCCCCGCCGGCAGGGCCGGCCGTGACCCGCCGGGGCCTGTTCATCGACGGCGCCGAGGTGGATGCCCTCGACGGCGGCACCCTCGAGGTGCGCAACCCCGCCACCGGGGGTGTGGTCGCCGAGGTCGCCTGCGCCGGTGCCGGCGACGTGGACCGGGCCGTGCGCAGCGCTCAGGCGGCCTTCGCCGGCGGGGCGTGGCGGGATCTCCCGCCGTCCCGGCGTGCGCGCACGTTGCACCGCTTCGCCGACGCCATCGAGGACGACCTCCCGCACCTCTACGCCCTCGAGAGCGTCAACAACGGACGCCCGATCCGCGAGACCAGGGCGCAGGTCTCCCGGATCCCCGAGTGGTACCGCTACAGCGCGGCCCTCCTCGTGGCCGACCGTACCGACGTGATCCCGGTGCCCGGCCCGTACCTGTCGTACACGCAGCGCTTCGCGGTGGGCGTGACCGCCACGATCTCGTCGTTCAACCACCCGCTGATGATCGGGTCCAAGAGCGTCGCCCCGGCGCTCGCTGCCGGCAACAGCGTCGTCCTCAAGCCGTCGGAGCTGACGCCGCTGACCAGCCTGCGGCTCGCCGAGCTGGCCGCTGAGGCCGGGATCCCCGCAGGCGTGCTCAACGTGGTCGTCGGGCGCGGGCCGGTTGCCGGTGCGGCGCTGGCCGAGCACGACGGTGTCGGCAAGGTGACCTTCACCGGTGGTACGGAGGCGGGGCGGTCGGTGGCCGCCGCCGCCGCCCGCCGGTTCGCGAAGGCCACCATCGAGGTCGGCGGCAAGACGCCGGTGCTGGTCTTCGACGACGTCGACCTCGACGACGCCGTCCGCGGCGCCCTCTTCGGCGGTTTCGTCGCGGCGGGCCAGACCTGCATCGCCGGCACCCGCCTGCTCGTCCAGCGGACCGTCCACGACCGGTTCGTGGAGCGCCTCGCCGCCGAGGCCGCCCGACTCCGGCTGGGCGACCCGGCCGCCGAGCGCACCGATGTCGGACCGGTGATCACCGACCACGCCCGCGATCGCATCCTCGGCTGGGTCGCCGACGCCGTCGGGGCGGGGGCACAACTCGTCACCGGCGGCCGGGCCTCCCGGCCCGACGACGCCCCCGACGGCTACTTCGTGGAGCCGACGGTGCTCGCCGGGGTCGGCAACGGCGACGTCGTCGCCCGCCAGGAGCTGTTCGGGCCGGTGCTGGTCGTGATCCCCTTCGACGACGAGGCGCACGCCCTCGCCCTCGCCAACGACTCGCCGTTCGGGCTCGGCTCCGCCGTGTGGACCCGCGACGTGGCGCGGGCCCACCGTGTGGCGTCCGGGCTCACCCACGGCATCGTGTGGGTCAACGACCACCACCGCCTCGACCCGGCCGCCCCGTGGGGCGGCGTGCGGAGCAGCGGCACCGGGCGGGAGGGCGGCTGGGAGTCCTACAGGGAGTTCACCGAGATCCGATCGGTCACGGTGCGGACAGCCCCCGGAGCGGTCGACTGGTTCGGCGGGCGGGAGGAGAGACTCAATTGACCGAGCAGCGAGCGGTGGACGGGCTCCACCTCGAGGTCGACGACGGCGTCGTCGTCGCCACGATCGACCGGGGGGAGGCCAACCTCGTCTCCATGGAGATGTGCGGTGCGCTGACCGACCTCCTGTTCGATCCCCCCCCGGGCACGCGGGTCCTCCACCTGCGCGCCGCGCCGCCGGTGTTCTGCCTCGGGCGCGACCGCGGCGCTGCCGACGAGGACGGCCTGCGGGTCGAGGCGGAGACGCTCGTGGCGCTCAACCGGGCGCTGCGCGAGGGTCGGCTGCTGACCGTCGCCGAGGTGGGCGGGGACGCCGCCGGCTACGGCGTGGGACTGGCGGCGCTGTGCGACCTCTCCTACACGGCTCCGTCCGCCCGTTTCTGGTTCCCCGAGGTCGACGCCGGCCTGGCGCCGACCGTGGTGCTGGCGTGGCTTCCCTCCCTGGTGTCACGGACGCACGCCTTCCGGTTGACCGCCACCGGTGCCCGCGTCGACGGCCGGGAGGCCGCTCGCCTCGGTCTGGTCACCGCCGTCGCCGAGCGTGACGAGGAGCTGAGCGCCCTGGTGACCGCCGAGATCGGCAGCCTCCTGTCCCGGTCCGAGCACGCCCAGAGCGAGATCCGCTCGTTCCTGCGCGACTCGGCTGCCGCCGATGCCGAGACGGTCGACCGCCTGGCCGTGGACCGGCTGGTGGCCAACAGCCTCTTCCTCCGCCGGGTCGCCGGCGGCGAGCTGGCCGACCGCTGAGCCACCGGCGCCATGGCCGACCAGGCGCCTCCGACGGTCCCCGACGCCCGACCCGGCGACCGCCGTGCCCTGGTCGTGATGACCGTCGCCCACGGGATCCAGCACTTCTACGTCGCCGGCCTGGCGCTCACCTATCCGTTCGTCGTGGCCGATCTCCACGTGTCGTACGCCGTGCTCGGGGCGGTCCTCACGGTCGCGGGCGTCGCCGGCGGGCTCCTCCAGGGAGCGGCAGGGATCCTCGGAAGGGCCCGCGCCCGGGTCGTGCTCGGCACCCAGAACGCCGGTCTCGCCGTCGCCAGCCTGCTCGGCGCGCTGGCGCCGGGCTTCGGGCTGTTCGCCGGCGCCCGGGTGCTCGGCGCCCTCGTCAGCTGGCCGCAGCACCCGGTGGGGTCCGCCTACCTGTCGGACCGTTTCCCCCGGCGACGGGCGACGGTGCTCAGCTGGCACACCGCCGGCGGCAGCATCGGCACGGTGACCGTGCCCCTCGTCGTCACGGCCGTCATCGCCGTCGCCGGGTGGCGCTGGGCGCTCGTGGCGCTCACCGGGGCGTTGGCACTCGGCGCGCTGCTGGTGGGCGCGGCCCTGCCGTCCGAGCACCACGCCGACGCCGAGCTCGCCGCCGGCGGCGAGCGGCCGTCGCTGCGGGCGCTCCTGCGCACCCCCGGTGTGGGGGTGGCGCTGGCGGCGTCGACGATCGCCGCCGGCGGGCGGGGGCTCGGCACCCTCAGCACCTACGTGCCGGCGGACCTCCGCTCGGGCCTCCGGTTGCCGGCGCTCACGGTGGGCGCCGTCTTCACCGTGGTGATGGCGGCCAGCGTCGCCGGGCCCGTCGTCGGTGGCAGCCTGGCCGACCGCTTCGGCCGCAAGCGGACGTTGGTGGCGACCTACTACGCCGCAGCCGCCGCCGTGTGCGCCTTCGGCTTCGCGGGGCCCAACCTCGCCGCCCTGGTCCCCCTGGGGCTGCTCATGGGGTTCCTCGCCTACACCGAGTCGCCGTTGCTCCAAGCGCTCTTCTCCGACCTGGTCGGTCCGGGGAGGAGCCGATCGGCGTTCGGGACCTTCTTCGCCGTCGCCTACGGCGTCGGGGCCCTGTGGACGGCGCTGCTCGGTTGGATCATCACCGTCGCCGGCTTCCCGGCCGCGTTCGCCACGATGGCGGGCTCGTTCGTGGTCGCCGGGTCGGTCATCGCGCTCGGGCTGCGGGGGTCGCAGGCAGGCGGGGTCGCCATGGAGGTGCCCGCCCGCTGACCCCGGGAACGGGGACGGACGGGCACCCGCTCAGCGAGCGAGGTCCTTCGCCACCCGGGCGATGCCGTGACCCCACGCCGTGAGCTGGTCGGCCGGGAGGTAGGCCCTGTGACTGGCGGTGTGGTCGACCTGGGGTGAGGCGAGGAAGCGCTCGTGGCCGTGGGGGCCGATGAAGTAGATGATCGAGGAGTGGATGACGTCGGCGTTGGGTCCCCGCGACTCGACGGCGATGTTGTACGCCGACCACACGCTGCGCAGCGTCGGGTACGACCCGGTGAAGAAGTGCCAGTCGGGGATCGTGTCGAGCTGGTGCTGAGCCGAGAAGGCGGCGACGGCGGAGACCGTCAGGTGGTACTGGTTGACGTTGACGGCCACGAAGGCCACCTTCGAGCGGGCGGACCCGAGGTCGTGGTACGCGTCGACGAACTCCTGCGAGACGATCGGGCAGATGTCGGTGCAATGGGGGTCCATGAACTCCAGCACGACCACCCGGCCGCGGAAGCTGCGCAGGGAGAGCGAGCGACCCCGCTGGTCGGTGAGCTGGAAGCCGGGCGCTGCCCGGTGCGGCAACGAGTCGAGGCCCATCAGGTCGCTGACCGGGACCGAGATCCCCGGTGGCATGCCCGACACCCGCACCGAGGCCAGCTCGTTGGCCGTCGTCCGGCGCGAGACGATGAAGGCGACGGCTGTGAAGACGAGCAGGGCCCCGGTCGCCGCGGCGATGACGGCGCGCCAGCGGCGCGCCGGGCGGGGTGAGCGCGCATCACCGGCCTGCGTTGACCTGGATCCCATGGGCCCTGCTCGCCTCCTCGGCGCCGACGACCGCCCGAGGCTAACCGGCCGGCAGGAGGGCGGCCACGCACGTCCGCGGGCGGGGGCGGTCGTCCGGGGATGTGACCTTCGCCTCTGCCGTCGGGAGTCGCCGTCCCGCAGGCTGGCGGCGCGTGCGGTGCGACACCGGGCGTCTCCGGAGGCAGCGATGGCCCAGTTCATGCGGGAGAGCGACGCCCTGTCCTGGTACCTCGAGAGCGACCCGGTCCTGCGCTCCACGGTCGTCGCGGTCGCCTGGCTCGACCGCAGCCCCGTCTGGGAGACCCTCGCCGGCAAGGTCGAGCAGGCCACCCGCTTCCTGCCGGCGTTCCGGCAGCGGGTCGTCGAGCTGCCGGCACGGCTGACCGGGCCCCGCTGGGCCGTCGACCCGGAGTTCGACCTGGCCTGGCACCTCCACCGGATGGACGCCCCGGCGCCGCGCGGCCCGGAGGTCGTCCTCGATCTGGCCCGGCGGGAGGCGATGACCGGGTTCGACCGCTCCCGGCCCCTGTGGCAGTTCACGCTGGTCGAGCACCTGGAGGGGGACCGGGCTGCGCTGGTGATGAAGCTGCACCACTCCCTCACCGACGGCGTCGGTGCCATGCAGCTGGCCGTGCGGCTCTTCGACGACCGGCGCGCGCCGGGCCGGGGTGCGGTCGCGCCGCCCGCGCCCGAGGGCGAGTCCCCCGCCCCCGTCGGCCTGCTCGCCGAGCAGCTCCGGTGGCGATGGACACGAGCGACCCGCCTGGCCGGCAGCCAGTTGCGCGCCGCCGCTCCGCTCGCCGTCGCGACGGCGCGCCGGCCGGGGCGCGCCGCTCGGGTGGCCCTGGACACGGCACGCTCCATCGGGCGCACCGTGACCCCGGTCGGGGCGACCCTGTCGCCGCTCATGACCGCCCGCGGCCGGGGGCGCCACCTCGATGTCAGCGAGGTCGACCTCGACGAGCTCAAGCAGGCGGCCGCCTCCGCCGGGGGGTCGGTCAACGACGGCTTCCTCGCCGCCGTCACCGGCGGGCTGCGTCGGTACCACGAGCAGCGCGGGGCGGTGGTGGAGCGGCTGCGGGTGATGATGCCGATCAGCATCCGCCGCCCGGACGACCCCATCGGGGGCAACCGCATCACCCTGATGCGCTTCACGGTGCCGGTGGGGGAGCCGGATCCCCGCCTGCGGATCGCGTCGATCGAACGGCGTTGCAGGATCGCGCGCAACGAGCGCTCCCTCGCCTACACCAACGCCATCGCCGGCGCCCTCGTCCTGCTCCCGCCGGCCGCCGTCGGCAGCCTGTTCAAACGGGTCGACTTCGTGGCCAGCGACGTGCCCGGGTTCACCGCCCCGGTGTACCTGGCCGGGGCGGAGGTGGAGCGGTACGTCGCCTTCGGGCCGACGACCGGCACCGCCCTCAACGTCACCCTGCTGTCGTACCGGGGGCGGTGCAGCACCGGCGTCACGATCGACACCGCCGCCGTCGACGACCCCGCTGCGCTGGTGGGATGCCTGCGGGCGGGGTTCGACGAGGTCCTGGCGCTCGGGCCCGGGCGGCGAGCGGTCGGAGCGGCGTCGGTTGCGGCGGCGCCCAGGACGCCGGCCGGGGCCGGTGCCCGGCCGGCGGCGAGGAGGACGCGTGGCCACTCTGAGCTCCGAGGGTGAGACCAACGACGAGCTCGTCGCCGAGGTCCGGCGCTGGCTGCGGTCGGTGGACCACTCCTCCGAGCGGCTGGGCTCGTCCGAGGCGGTCGAGCGGCTGGCGGAGCTGGTCAAGGACGGCCTCGCCGTGGTGGCGGCGGCCGCCCCCGAGCCCGTGGCGCACAGCGACCTGCTGCAGGGCCTGGAGCGGATGGGCTACGCCGCCACCGACCAGTCGAGCCGCGCCGTGGTGAGCGGGCTCAACGCCCTCGCCGAGCTCTCCGGCGACAGGCTGATCACCCGGGCTCGTCGGGCGGGGCGGACGGCGACCTACCAGATGCAGCGGGCGGTCGCCGCCGAGGTCCTGCGCGCCCTACGGCCGCGCTGAGCCCGCGCCGGCTCCCGCCCCGCGCCCACCGCCGCTCACGTGCCGGCGTACAGCTCGTCGATGACGTCGCGGTAGCGGTCGTAGATCACGGCCCGCTTGACCTTCATCGTGGGGGTGAGCTCGCCGGCGGCCCCGGTGAGGTCCCGGGAGAGCACCTGGAACCTGCGGATGTGCTCGGCGTGGGAACGGCGGGCGTTGACCACGTCGACCGCCGCCTGCACCTCGGCCAGCACGTCGGGGTCGGCGCTCAACGCCTCGACGTCCCCCAGCCGGTGGTGCGCCTCCGCCCAGCGGGTCAGCTCCTCGGGGTCCAGGGTGATCAGCGCCGTCAGGTACCGACGGCCCTCGCCGATCACGATCGCCTCCGAGATCAGCGGCTGGTTGCGGAGGTCGGTCTCGATCCCCTGGGGGGACACGTTCTTGCCGGCAGCGGTGATGATCAGGTCCTTCTTGCGGCCGACGATGCGCAGGAAGCCGTCCTCGTCGAGCGCACCGAGGTCGCCGGTGTGCATCCACCCGCCCTCGAGGAGGGCGGCGGTCCCCCCCGGATCGTCGAGGTAACCGAGGCAGACGTTGCCGCCCCGGAGCAGCACCTCGCCGTCGTCGGCGACCCGCACCTCCATGCCCGGGAACGGGACCCCGACGGTGCCGATGCGGACGTTGCCGATGCGGTTGGCGGTCGTCGGCCCGCAACCCTCCGTCTGACCGTAGAGATCCAGGATCGGCAACCCCACGGCGTGGAACCACCGGATGAGGTCGGGATGGGAGGGTGCGGCGGCGGCGACCAGGACCCTCGCCTGGTCGAGGCCGATCTGGCGTCGGAGGCTCGAGCCGAGCGTCCGGTCCAGCGTCTCGTAGAGCCCCGGGATCTGTGGCGGTCCGGCGCCGTCCTCGTGGTCGGCGAGCTTGCGGAGCCCGAGCGCCTCGTACCGGGCGAAGGCGGCGCGCACGGCGGGCGGCTGCTTCTGCAACGCGTCCTCGACCCGCTCCCGCAGCTTCTGCCACACCCGGGGCACGGCGAGGAACACGGTGGGCCGGCATGCCGGCAGGTCCTCGGCCAGGGTGGACAGGCTGCGAGCGAACCACGTCTCACCCCCCACGCCGATGGGGGCGAGCTCGCTCATCATCCGCTCGGCGATGTGGCTCAGGGGTAGGAACGACAGCCAGCGGTCGCCTTCGCCGATGCCGTAGGGCGGGGTGGTGGCGCGCAGCGTCCACATGATGTTGGCGTGGCTGATCATCGTCCCCTTGGGCGGGCCGGTCGTGCCGCTCGTGTACACCACGGTGGCGACGCCGGCGGGGTCGATCTGCTGGATCCGGGCGTCGACGGCGGCCGGGTCGGCCAGGAGCCGGTCGGCGCCGGCGGCCCGCAGCTCGTCCAGGCCCACCACGGCATCGTCGGCGGCGCGCCGGGCGCCCTCGGCGACCACCAGGTGCCGGAGCGCCGGCAGCTGGTCCCGGACCTCGAGCAGCCGTCCCAGCTGGGCGTGGGAGTCGACGAAGCAGGCGACGACGTGGGCGTGCCCGCAGAGGTAGGCGATCTGCTCCCCGGAGCTGGTCGGGTAGAGCGGCACCGTCACGCACCCGTTGGCCATGGCGCCGAGGTCGGCGAGGTGCCACTCCGGACGGTTGGCGCCGAGGATGGCCACCCGCTCGCCCGGGCCGACGCCGAGCTCGGCCAGGCCGGCCGCCACCTGCCGGACCCCGAGGAGGTACTGACCCCAGGTCGTGGACATCCACTCGCCGCTCGCTTCGCGGTGGCGCATCGCCGTCCGTTCCGGGTGCCGGGTGCCGTTGGCGACCAGGGCGTCGACGATGGTCGCCCCCTGCTCCGGCGGCACCCCGATCCGGCGGGTCGCCAGTCGGCGGGGGACGCTGCGTCGCAGGGTGGTGAAGACATCCATGGGTCATCTCTCCTTCGGCGGGCGTGGGCTCACCCGGTGAGGGCACCGAGAGCGTCGAAGCCGTTCTCGATGCCGGCGGCGAGGACGGGCAGGTCGGGGACCCGGCCGCCGTCGGCCCACAGGCCGACGGCGAGCTGGTCCAGGTACGAGAGCACCCCGACGCTCACGGTGAGGTTGCGGCTGAGTGGGACGATGGGTGCCACCTCCAGCATCCGGGCGCCCATCAGGTAGAGCGGCACCGGCGGCCCGGGCACGTTGGTGACCACGACGTTGACGAGCCGCTGGCGCTGGACCAGCCAGCTGCAGGCGGCGACGGCCGGCTCGGGCCAGTGCTCGGCGAACCCGAGGATGGCCGTCGCCAGCTGTGCCTGATGGTGGTCCTTGGCGTGCTGGGCGGCGCGGTGGGTGGCGGTGAAGCGGGCGCCCGGATCCGTGACCCGGACGGGAAGGGGCACGATCAGGGTGGCGACCCGGTTGCCGAGGGCGCGGTGCTCGTCGGCGCCCCGGACCGACACCGGGACCAGCGCATGGAGCTCCGGGGGTGGCGGCTCACAGCGGCCGGTGAGCAGCGCCTGGAACCCCGCGGTCACGGCAGCGAGGACCACGTCGTTGACCGTGCCGTGCAGGGCGTGGGCGGTGCGGCGGGCGTCGGGCAACGACCGGCGCACGACGAGGTAGCGGCGGGTCGGGCCGATGGGGGCGTTGAGGGACGACGGTGGGGCCAGCCGGCGGGCGGCCACGCTGGCCACGGCCGAGGCGAGCTGCCGGGTCGCCGTCGCCGCCTGCAGGGGATGCGCCGCCGCGGCCGCCAGCTCCCGGCCGACGGCGAGCGGCTCGCGCACCAGGGACGCGAGGCCGTCGGCGACACCGTCGGCCGCGGCCGGCGCTGCCGCCTGCACCGAGCGCACCGGCACCTTCGGGGCGCGGCGCGCGGACGGCGGGAGGGGCGCGGTGTCGAGGAGCAGCATGGTCAGGTCCACGCCGCCGATGCCGTCCACGAGGGCGTGGTGGAGCCGCTCGACCAGGGCGACCCGCCCGCCGGGGAGTCCCTCCAGGAAGGTGAAGCCCCACAGGGGGTGGTGGCGGTCGAGCCGCTCCATGTGGATGGCGGCCACCGCGTCCAGCAGCCGGGCCTCGTCGCCGGGCGTCGCCAGGCGCCGGGCCCGGACGTGGCGGGCGACGTCGAAGTCGGGGTCGTCCACCCAGACGGGCCGGCCGGTCGGCGCCGCCGGCCAGCGGGGCACCTGCCGAAGGCGGGGCAGATCCGTGAGGCGGCCCGCGATGTAGGCGCGCAGCGCCCGCAGGCGGAGGCGCCCCGCCCGGTCGTGCCAGCCGGCGCCGTCGTAGACGGCGACGCTGCCGACGTGCATCGGGGTGACCGCCGACTCGAGGTGAAGGAACCCGGCTTCGAGGGCACTCAAGCTGTCGTCGACCATGGCCGGTCCGTCCCTGGGGAGAGCGGGTGGGTCTCCCCCGTGGACCCCAGCGTCGACCGGGGCGCGGCCGGGTGGAAGAGGCGAAGGTCCCGGCGCTTCGTGGACGGTCGGACGTCGTCGGCTCAGTGACGGTGCCCGTGCGGCTCGGGGGAGCCCGGGTTCGTCGCCCGCTCCGCTGCGATCCGGTCGGCCCAGGCGTCGATGGCGGCCCAGTTGCGGTGGTCGCCGTAGCGGCCGCCGAGGACCCGGAACACGACGCGGCCGGTGAGCGGCCAGTCGGTGCGGCTGACCGCCCCGGCGAAGTTGCGATGGTCGCGTACCCGGAGGCGGCGGCGGAGCTCCGTCAGCTCGGCGCTCTCCTTCCGCCAGGCCCGCAGGCGGCGGGCGGTGCGGGGGCGAAGCATGCTCTCGTCGTCCCCGAGGGTGCTCACGCTGGAGAGCCAGACCGGGTGACCGGCCAGCGCCCGCTGCTGGTCGCGTCCGAACGCCGCCGCATCGGGGAGCCACCTCCCGCCGTGCACGGCGCTCCCGAGGACCGCGCCCTCGTAGGCGCCGGCGTCGGCCACGCCGGTCATCGGCCGGACGTCGACGTCGACGCCGGAATGCGCGAGGCGGCCGCCGATGCGCTCCGCGATCCCGCGGGTCGAGCCGTGGCAGGTGGCGTAGGCAACCAGGACGGTCATGTCGTCTCCTCGGTCCCGGAGGAGCATGCCCGCACCTGGTTCGGACCGACAGAGGCGAATGCCCCTGTCGGCCGGCCGGGCCGCGTGGAGCGGGCTCAGGGCACCGTCACGCCTGACGTGCCCCGGATGACCGGATGGACCTGCATGCCCCCGCAGTCACCGGGCATCTTCGCCAGCCGCACCGAGCGGGCCGTGTTGGGCGCCGTGACGAGGATCGCCGACAGGCGCGGGCAGGTGACCCCGGGAGCGGAGTTGTCCGTGCCCTCGAGGATGGCGGCGGCCGACTGGGCGGGGCCGAGCACGACGGTCGGGATCGGGCCGGGGCCGATGCCGCCCATCGGCCCGCTCGGCGTGCGGCGCGCCTGCAGGACCTGCCGGCCGGACGAGCCGAGCCCGGCCACGCCGGTAGCCGGTCAGGGTGCACGGCTGGCCCGAGGCGTTGGTGAATCGCAGCGAGACCGCGCTGTTGCCGGCGGCGCCATGCGGACTGCCCTCGCCGACGTGCAGCTCCGCCGACGTGCAGCGGTGGGCGTCCGCCGTGAGGTGGGCGCCGAGCGGCGCGCCGAAGCTGTAGACGCCGCCGCTCTCGGCGGCCACCCAGTAGGCCCCGTGGACGTTGGGGGCGGCGGTGATGTCCGCGAACGGCGACGGCAGGCTCTTGCTGGCCTCCGACCCGTGGAAGGGCGTGTGGTAGTTGAACACGTTGCCCGCGCTGGTCGCGAGCCAGTACCCGTTGGTGTAGGGGTCGACCGTGATGTCGGCGAGAGGGCCGGGCAGGCGCTTGCCCGCCTGGGATCCGTACCACGGCGTGTGGAAGTTGTGGACGTTGCCGGCCACGGTGGCGAGGAAGTAGCCGGTGCGGGTGGCGGTGATGCCGGCGACGAGGAGCTCGTGGACCTCGCCGCGGCGCAGGAGGGTCGCGTCGTGCTGGTCTCCGCCGACCGGGCGCTGCGGCGCCGCATCGAGGCTCTGGGAGGCCGCGCCATCGGCCCCGGATGGCTCCTGGAGCGGCTGCCGCCGCCTGCCTGAGCGGGTCACCGGTCCACGCCCGTAGGTCATCCGCCGGCCTCGGACCGCACGGCGACCGGGTGCGCCCTCGCAGCGGCACCTACCCCGGCCCGGCACGGTCCGCGGTGGAAGGTTGGGCGTGAGCGGGCCATTGGGCGACGAGCGAGTAGCGGTCGCCGCGGACGAGGCTGGTGCGCCATTCGACCGGCGTCTCGCCGGCGAGGGCCAGGCGCTCGATCGAGAACGCCGCCGCTCGGGCCGGGAGCTGCAACAGCTTGCGCGCTCTCGGGTCGGGCAGGACCGTCCGGATCCGCTCCCACCCGCCGGTCACGCGTACCCCGCAGGAGGCCAGCAACTCATAGAGGCTCCCGGACGAGAGGTCGGCCTCCAGCAGTCCCGCGGCGTGGTCGGCGGGTATCCAGGACCGGTCCCACGAGATCGGCTCGGTCCCGGCGAAACGAAGCCGCTCGATGTAGACGACTCCGTGCCCTTCGCGGCGCCGAACCTCGCAGCGACTTCCCCCGTGGCGACCAGGCGATGGCTGGCGAGGACCTCGCTGCGCTCGGCGAGCCCGCTCGCCCGCAGGGTCGAGGCGAGGCTGTAGAGCGAGTGGAGCGGCTGCTCGAGGACGGTCGGGGCGACGGTGGTGCCTCGTCCCCGCTCGCGGACGAACCCGGCGAGGAAGAACGAGCCGACGAGCAGGACGAGGACGTACATGGTGACGGCGGCCATCGGCCGGTCGCCCTGGTACAGGGACGACAGGACCCCGACGGCCACCCGCAGCACGTGTGTGGCGATCAGGATCAGCACGCCGAGCACGACCACCCCACGGCCGTCCCCCCGGGCGATCGAACGGCCGAGCGACGTGAACGAGTGGGGGAAGGGCGTCGCCGGCGAGGTGAGGTTCCGGTGCGAGAAACGCCCGCTGATCGGCAGGTAGGGGCGGTGGTGGGCGAACATGAGCCCGAGCCCGAGCCCGACGGCGACGACCAGCACGCTGAGGCGCTCACCAGCCCGGCGACGTACATCAGGGCCAGGCCCAGCTTGGTCCCGACCACCTTGTAGGAGATCTCGCGTCGTTCGGCGCGGTCGTAGTACGACCCGTGCAAGTCGAAGTAGTTGGCCAGCCGATCGTTCGACACGACGAGCGGTGCGGCGGCGTGGCGCCGCCGGAACGTCACGACCGACGAGTAGGCGAGCACCAGGCCGAAGAACACGAACAGGAATCGCGTCGGGAGCAGCGTCGTGAGGTTCGCCCCGCTGACCGCCCCGGTGGTGGTGGCGATCTCGAGGAACATCCCCGCTCGCAGATTGGTCATCCGCTCCCGGACGTAGGCGGCCGCTGCCCCACTCGAGGTGGCGATGACCGAGACGATGCTGGCCCCGATCGCCAGCCGGATGTCGACGTGGTAGAGCAGCGTCAGCACCGGAACGATCACCACACCGCCCCCGAGGACGATGAGCGACCCGAGCACCCCGGCGGCCACGGAGACCAACGCCAGGGAGACGACGAAGTCCAGGGGGGTAACCTAAAATTGTACCAACATACGTAGGTACCCTCAAATGGCGGCGGCGTCGGGGCCCTTCGGCGGCCCACGCCACGGCTGGCCACGCCACGGCTGGCCGACGCGGCGTGGTGGTGACAGGCCCGGGCCGCCGGCGCGCCTTACGCTGCCGGCCCGTGGAGCACGCGGCTC
>DASSZM010000098.1:0-10061 GCA_035702855.1 Acidimicrobiales bacterium
GACGCGCCGACCCCTCGACCCCCACCGATGAGCCGCTACCACCTCGTCCGCCCCCACCGCCTCCTCGACGTCGTGTCCGGTGACCTGGCCGACTTCGTCGACGAGGTGCGCAAGGTCGTCCGTCGCGTGCTGCACGCCGGCGCCGACTTCGTGAAGGTCATCGCCACCGGCGCCGTCATGACCACCGGGGGGGTCCCGGACGCGCCCGAGTTCAGCGAGTCGGAGCTGCGGGCCGCCGTCGACGGGGCGGCCCTCTACGGCGGCGGCTCGGCTTCGCCGGGGCGGTGAGGGCGGGGGTGCGCATCGCCTACGGGACCGACAGCGGGATCTACCCCCATGGGCTCAACGCCGGCAGTTCGCCTACCAGGTGGGCTGCGGTCAGGCACCTCTCGACGCCATCCGCTCGGCGACCACCGGCGCCGCCGACCTCCTCCGCCGCCAGGACCGGGTCGGCCGGGCCGCGCCGGTCTGCTTCGCCGACCTGGTGGGCGTCGAGGGCGACCCGCTCGCCGACGTCTCGTGCCTCGAGCACGTGCGCTTCGTCATGAAGGCCGGTGCGGTCGTGCGGGCGCCGGGCTGAGACCCGCTCGCCCGGGGCGCCGGAGCGCCGCGGTCAGAGCGTGCGGATCATCCCGCCGTCGACCGGCACCACGCAGCCCGTCACGTAGGAGGCGGCGGGCGACAGCAGCATGGCGGCGACGCGGCCGAACTCCTCGGGGCGCCCCAGCCGGCGGAGGGGCACGAGGAGCTCTGCCCGGCGCAGCGCCTCGGGGTCGCTGCCGACGGTCTGCCTCGTCCGGTCGGTGAGGATCCGGCCGGGCAGGAGGCCGAAGACGCGCACGCCGGACGGCCCGAGCTCGTCGGCCAGGTCCTTGGCGGCCATGGCCAGGCCCGGGCGGAGCCCGTTGGAGATGGCCAGGTTGGGCAGCGGCGATCGGACCGAGCTCGACAGCACGAGGGCGATGGCGCCCCCTTCGCCGACGCGCGCCCCGACGGCGGTCGCGAGGCGCAGCGTGCCGAGGAAGACGGACTCGAACGCCTGCCGCCACTGCTCCTCCCCCACCCCGGTGGCGGGTCCCGGCGGGGGGCCTCCGACGCTGACCAGGGCGCCGTCGAGGCGGCCCCAGCGCTCGAAGGCGGTCGAGATGAGCACCTCGGGGGTGGCCGGGTCGGCGTTGTCGAGCGCCAGGCCGACGGCCCGGTCGCCGAGGCTCGCCGCCGCCGCCGCCACGCCGGCGGGGTCCCGCGACGACAGCACGACGTTGGCGCCGTCCTCCACCAGCGCCGCCGCCGTGGCGTACCCGAGCCCCCGGCTGCCGCCGGTGACGAGGTAGGTGCGGTCAGCCAGCCCGAGATCCACCGTCGTCCTCTCCCACGAGCACCGTACCCCCCGACGCCAGCGCCGCCTCCGCCGCCCGGGCCACCGCCAGGGTCCGCAGGGCGTCCGCCGGGGTGCAGGGGACGAGCGACGGGTCCCCCGCCCGGGCCGCCGCCAGGAACCGGTCGATCGAGCTGCGCAGGGCGGGGGCACCGGCCACGGCGTGGATCGGGGCCCCGTCGACCACCCCGTCCAGGGTGAAGGTCGGGTCGAGGTCCAGGCGCAGGTAGGCGCCGTCGGCGGCGATCTCCAGGCCGTAGCTGGTCGGCAGCCCCTCCCGGAGCCAGACCACCAGGACCGTCGCCATGCCACCGGAGCGGAGGTGGAGCACCACGGTCAGCGCGTCCTCGATGTCGCCGGTCTCGCGGGGGCGCCCGCCGAGCGGGACCGACGAGGTGCCGACCTGCACGGCGTCGACCTCGCCCGCCAGGAGCCGGACCAGGTCGATGTGGTGACTGGCCCGCTCGAGGATGTTGCCGCCCCCCTGCTCCTGCTGCACGAACCACGGGCGGACCTTGGTGGCGCCGATGTTCTTGCCGAGCACGAAGCCGACGGGCCGGCCGGTCAGGGCCTCGCGCACCCGGGGCAGCAACTCCACGGCGTGCCATTGGTAGCCGGCGGCACAGACGGCGCCGGTCGCCTCGGCGGCGGCGGCGATGCGCCTCCCGTCGGCGACATCCCGGGCGATGGGCTTCTCCAGGTAGACGGCCATGCCCCGGTCGAAGGCCCCGCACGCGATGTCGGCGTGCGTGGCCGGCGGGGTGCACACCCAGAGAGCATCGGCGGTGACGGCGCCGAGCAGCTCCTCCCACGAGGCGAACGCCTCGCCGCCCCCGGCGAGCGCCCGGGCCCGGTCGGCGTCGACGTCGGCCACCCCGACGATGTCCACGTCGTCACGGCGGCGCAACTCGTCGACGTGCTGCTCGGCCATCCATCCGGCGCCGACGATCGCAATCCGCATCCCGTCCATGCTCAGCCCTTTCCGTCGCTCGAGTCCAGCAGATCGCGCAGGGCGGCCACGTCGGCGCGCAGCTGCGCCGCCGTCGGCTCCCCGCCGAGGTGGTCGACGACGAGCCACCCGGCGTACCCGGCGCCGGCGAGCGCCTGCGTGACCTCGCTCCAGGGGACCATGCCCTCGCCGAGTGGGACGTGACCCCACCGCCACCCCGGCGGCTCGCGCCGCGGGGCGACGTCCTTCACGTGGACGTGGCCGAGGCGGTCGCCGAGGGCGGCGACGGTGAGCGCGGGGTGCACGTGGCCCTCCATCAGCATGCTGCCCGGGTCGTACACGACACCGACCGAGGCCTCGTCCAGGCCGTCGGCCACCAGCAGGAACCAGGCCGGACCCGGCAGCAGCGTGCGCGGCGAGAGCTCGACCAGCAGCCGGACGCCGGCGGCTCGGGCGCGGGCGGCCACCGCCGCCAGGGTCGAGCGGAGCGCGGCCAGCTCCGACGTGACGTCGCCCCCGGTGTAGGGCGGTGCGAACACGCGCAGGTGCGGCGCGCCGAGGGTCGCCGCCAGCTCGACCGCCCGACCGGCCCCCCTCCCGTCGTGGCAGAGCAACGTCGCCGGTTGGGCGGCCAGCCCGCAGACGCGCAGTCCCCGCTCGGCGGCGGTGCGCAGGACCTCCGGGGCGACCCGCTCGGCGTCGTCGGGGCGCAGGACCTCGGCCGGCCCGAACGCCCACTCCACGCCCTCGAGGTGCACGGCGCTGGCGGCGTCGCACACGGCACCGGCCGCCGCCCCCGGCAACGCCGAGCTGAGCAGTCCGAGCCGCGGCGCGAACGCCTGCGTGCCGCCGCCGGGGCTCACCGGCCGCCACCCGCCGGGGTGGGGTCGTCCCACTCGGCATGATGGGCGATCCACCACTCGGCGATCTGGGCCCGGCCGAGGATGGCGACGTCGGCACGGTCGGCGGCGTACTCCAGGAAGTCGGCGAGCGCCGACGCCCGGGACGCCTGCCCGCTCCAGCGCTCGTGGATCCCGATGGTCATCATGCGCCGTCCCTCGCCGCGCTTCGCCTCGTCGCAGAGGTAGTCGAGCCCGGCCCGGAGGTTTTCGTAGAAGTGCCGGGGGGTGGCGTAGGTGGGCGCCAGCAGGTAGCGGACGTCGTTGTAGACCTTGGAGTAGGGCACGACGAGGAACGCCCGCCCCTGCACGTCCACGAAGTAGGGCAGCTCGTCGTTGCAGGAGTCCGAGTCGTAGAGGAACCTGCCCTCCTCGACGAGGAGCTCGCGGGTGTGGACGCTCGGGAACGAGCGCAGGTACCACCCCTTCGGGTGGCTCCCGGTCAGCTCCTGGAGGACCTCGACGGCCCGGGTCATCTCCGCTCGCTCCTGGTCGCGGGAGATCCCCGCCACGTCCGTCCAGCGCCAGCCGTGGGCGATGACGTCGTTGCCGGTCCCGGTCACCCACTCGGCCAGCTCGGGGTTGCGCTGCAGGGCGACGGCACAGGCGCCGAGGGTCACCGGCAGGCGGAGGCGGTCGAACAGTCGGGTCAGGCGCCAGATGCCCGCCCGGCTGCCGAACTCGAAGTGGGTCTCGGTGCCGAGGTCGCGCACCTCGGGGCCGACCTGGTACGAGTACTCCCCCCAGGTGTCGTTGCGGCCGTCCCCGTCGGGGAGGGAGTACTCGGCACCGGACTCGTAGTTGATGACCACGTTGACGACGACGGAGGCGTCGCCGGGCCAGCGCACCGCCGGCGGGCGGCGACCGTACCCGACGAAGTCCCGGCGCGGACCCACGGCGCCCGGCTCAGTCACGCGTCCCTCGGCGTCGCCCCAGCCCATCGTCCCCTCCCCGAGTTCGGCCGCTGTCTGATATATGATATCTCGGAAGGCCATCGGTGCGCAATGCAGGCATCGGGTCAGCGCGGAGGCGCTCCTTGCCCACGCTCGACCATCGGCGCCAGCACCGCCTCGCGGACCTCGCGCACGTGCGTGGCCATCAGCCGGAACGCCTCGTCGGCGTCCCCGGCGAGGACGGCGTCGGCGATGGCGACGTGGCGGCGCGCGCACACCGGGGACGCCCCCATCTCCGGGGTGTCCCGCTGGCGCAGGACCCCGGCGAGGACGTTGGTGTCGTCGATCAGGCGGGCCAGCCGCTCGTTGGCCCCCGCCTTGGCGAGGAGGCGGTGAAAGGCCTCGTCGGCGCGCTGGTACTGCTCCAGGTCGCCGGCGTCGGCCGCTTCGACGGTCGCCTCGGCCTTCTGGCGAGCGGCCAGCAGCAGCGTGCGGTCGCCCCGCTCGGCGGCGGCGCGCGCCGACATCGCCTCCAGCGCCTCGCGCACCTCGTAGGCGTCCCGGAGCCGGTTGAACGAGGGCCGCACGATCCGGCCCCCCTTCGGCCCGTCCGCCTCGACCAGGCCGATCTCCTTCAACCGGAGCAGCGCCTCGCGCACCGGGGTCTTGCTGACCACCAGCTGCCTGGCCAGCGCCGCCTCGGTCACCCGGGTGTCGGCGGCCAGCCGCCCGTCGAGGATCGCCTGCTTGATCGCCTCGTACACCGAGTAGGTGAGGCTGTCGGGGCGCTGCTCGAGCGAGATGGCGCCCCGGATCGGTTCCGGGTCCTGGCCGGTCACCGGAGGGACCCCAGCGGCGCCAGGCGACCCTCGGGCCGGGCGTCCACCGGCTCCCCGTCGCGCACGAGGACCCGGCCGCGGCCGCACACGAACCGGATGCGCCCGGTGACCGGGCGACCGGCGTACGGCGCCCGGCCGGTGCCGTCGGGGAACGCATCCGCCGTGATCGTCCAGCGCTCCGCCGGGTCCCACACCACGACGTCGCCGTCCATCCCCGGCGCCAGCGCGCCCTTGGTCCCGTAGCCGAACGCCCGGGCGGGGCCGGTCGCCAGCAGATGGGCCATCCGCTCGACGGGGATGCCCCTGGCCCGACCCCAGGAGAGGAAGAGCGTCAGGCGCGCCCCGATGCCCGGGATGCCGTAGGACGCCGACGCCGACGAGGCGATGCGCCCGTCCACGGGGGTGGGATGCTGCGAGTGATCGGAGCCCACGGCGTCGATCGTGCCGTCCGCCAGTGCCCGGGCGACCGCCTCCACGTGGCGGCGGGGGCGGAGGGGTGGCGCCACCAGGAATCCCTCCCCGGCCGGCGCCTGGTACTCACCGTCGTCGAGCAGGGCGTGGTGCACGCAGACCTCCGCCGTGACGGCCGCCGGGCCCGGCCCGTCGGCCCGGCGCCGACGCACGGCCTCCACCGCCCCCTCGGTGGAGAGGTGGGGCAGGTAGCAGCGGGCGCCGGTCAGGGCGGCGACGGCGAGGACCCGGTCGACCGCCAGCTCCTCGGTCACGGCCGGGCGGACCTCGGCGAACACCGGGAGGTCGCGGCGGCCGGCGGCGGCCGCCGCCTCGACCAGCGCCTCGATGATCTCGCCGTCCTCGCCGTGCACCTGCACCGGCAACCCGACGCGGGCGGCGTGGGTCATCGCCCGGAGCAGGCCGCCGCCGCTCGCCATGATCCCGAGCTCGGGGTAGGCGAGGAAGACCTTGACGGCGTCGGCGCCGAGCCGGGCGACCTCCTCGACGTCCTCCCCGGTCAGCTCGTCGGGGCGGTAGCAGGCGGCGTGCAGCCCGACGTCCACCATCGACCCGCCCTCCTCGACGAGGCGGCGGGCGGCCCGCACCCCCGGGGCCGGTGGCTCGTCCTCGCCCGGCGAGGTGAACGAGAGGAGCGTCGTCGTCCCGCCGAGGGCGGCCGCCCGGCTGGCGGCGGGCAGGTCGGCCATGACGTGGCAGTGCGGGTCGACCCCTCCCGGCAGGACGTAGCAGCCGCCGGCGTCGACGACCTCGTCGCTCCCCTCGGCGGGGAGGTCCTCCCCCACCGCCGAGATCACCCCGTCGACGACGCGCACGTCGGCCGCCAACGCGCCTTCGGGCGCCACGACCGTGCCTCCTCGGATGATGACGCTCACGGCGGCAGTGTAGGCAGAGGCCCCGGCCGGGTCCCGGGCCGAGCAGGGTGCCGGCGGGGGCAGTACATTCCGGCGATGAGCGTCACCACCCGCTGGGACACCATCGGCGCCGGCGAGGAGGGCTTCGACGCCTACTGCGCCCTGCCGGAGACCGGCAGCGGCCCGGGGCTGCTCGTGTTCCAGGAGATCTTCGGCGTCAACGACAACATGCGGACCCTCGCCGGACGGCTGGCCGAGGCGGGGTACGTGGCGCTGGTCCCCGACATGTTCTGGCGCATCGAGCGGCGCTTCGAGCGCAGCGACGACTCCGGCATGGCCGACGCCTTCGCGGTGTCGCAGCGCTTCGACCTGACGGCGGCCCGCGGGGACATCCAGGCGGCGCACGCCCACCTCCTCGGTCTACCCGAGTGCACGGGCCGGGTGGGCGCCATCGGGTTCTGCCTCGGGGGCACGCTCGCCTTCGTGGCCGGGACCTCGAGCCGGGTGGACGGCCGGGGACCCGATGCCGTCGTGGCCTACTACGGCTCGGGCATCAACGACCTGCTCGGCGAGGCGAGCCGGCTCGAGGCGCCGGCGCTGCTGCACTACGGCACCCGCGACGAGTACATCCCGGCCGACAGCATCGCCCTCGTGGAGGCCGCGTTCGCCGGTCGCCCGGACGTGGAGTTCCACCGCTACGACGCCGGGCACGCCTTCAGCAACGAGGACTCCGCGCGCTTCTACGACCCGGCGGCGGCCGCTGAGGCGTGGCCGCGGACGCTCGCCTTCCTCCGGCGGCACCTCCGGGACTGACCGCCGGCGGTCGCCGGGTTTTCCGGTCGCCCGCGCGGGTACCGGCTCGCGAGTCGTGGGGGTGGGAAGCCCCGGAAGCGAGGACCGGCCAATGGCCACAGGAGCGGGGCAGGGCGGCAACGTCCTGTCGGCACTGGACGAGCGGACGCCGTCGTCGTTCTACTGGCAGCTGACCGTGCTGGCCACCCTGGGCGGATTCCTGTTCGGCTACGACACGTCCAACATCGGGTCGGCACTCAACTTCGTCCCCTACCACCTGACCGGCTTCGCCCTCGGCTACCTCGTCTCGGGCGCATCGCTCGGGGCGGCCGTCGGCGCCATCTGCGCCGGCCCGATCTCCGACCGCTTCGGGCGCAAGTACCTGCTGGTGGCCGACGCCGCGCTCTATGCCACCGGGGCGATCCTGTCCGCCGTCACCCCCGACGCCGCCGTCCTGCTCGCCGCCCGCACCCTCATCGGGCTGGCCATCGGCGCCGACTCCGCCATCGCGACCGCCTACATCGCCGAGTACGCCCCCAAGGACCGGCGGGGGGCGCTCAGCATGCTCCAGCAGTGGATGATCACCGTCGGCATCCTCCTCGCCTACATCGTGGCGTTGATCATCCTCCGGCTCGCACCGGGCAGCGCCGGCAGCGTCGACTGGCGGCTGATCCTCGGTCTCGGGGCGGTGCCGGCGGTGGTCGGCCTGGCCTTCCGCACCCAGATGCCCGAGTCGCCGCGCTGGCTGCTGCGCCACGGGCGCTACGAGGCGGTGCAGCGTGCCCTGGACACGCTCGGCACGGAGGTCACCCTCGAGCAGGTCCGCTCGACCGCCGAGGTGGTCCACCAGCGCGACACCCGCCGCCGGTCCCGGCGCAACTGGACCCCCGGTGTGCGGCGTGCCGTGGTGGTCGTCGCCGTGTTCATGGCCTTCCAGCAGATCACGGGCATCAACGTGCCGCTGTACTACGGACCGCACCTGCTCGGCCCGATCTTCTCCGGCGCCCACGCCTCGCTCGTCGCCTCCACGATCGCCGGGGTGGAGGTCACGGCCATCATGACCGCCGTCAACGTCGGCTCCACCTACTTCGGCTTCCGCTGGATCGACCGCTTCGGCCGGCGGGCGCTGTCGATCGGCGGCTACGTCGGGATGGCCGTCTTCGCCCTCGTCGCCGCCGCCGGGCTGGCCGAGCTGTCGGGCACCTCCCGCCTCGTGGTGATCATGCTCGGCCTCGACCTGTTCATCGCCTCGTTCGCCATCGGCGTGGGCGGCACGGGTTGGACGCTGCAGGGCGAGGTGTTCCCGACGGCCGTGCGGGGTGAGGCGGCCGCCATCGCCGCGACCGTCGACTGGCTGGCCAACTTCGCCCTCGTCGAGGTCTTCCCGGTGTGGCACTCGGCGATCTCGCTGGCCGGGGTGATGGTCTGCTTCGCCGCCTTGTGCCTGCTGGCCATCGCCTTCATCGGCCGCTTCCTCCCCGAGACCAAGGGGCTCGGCGTCGAGGAGGTCATCGCGCTGTTCGAGGACCAGCAGCGCCGCGGCGGCGAGGGCCTGGACCCGGAGGCGCCGGCGGTCGCCTGAGCCGCCGGGGACCGGGAGGGGACGGTCCGGTCAGACCGGGCGACGCTCGCCGGCGGGAGCGTCGCGCAGGTCGACCACCCCGATGCCGATCTCCCGCAGCTCGGCCAGCTCCCGCTGCGTGGACTGCATCCCGCTCACCAGGCCGGTGAGGGCGTCGCGGATGGCGACGAAGCCGTTCTGCACCAAGGGCAGGATCGGGGCGCTCGCCTCCGCCAGGGCAGCCAGCTGCTCGGCGTGCCTGGCGGTCGTCTCGGCCAGGGCGGCGACCCGGGCGCGAACCTCGCCGAGCCCCACTGCGAGGGTCGCCAGGTCCCTGCGGATGGCGTCGTCGAGGCCGCGGGCCGGCGGCGTCACCGCCAGCAGGTCCAGCTCCCGCCGGTGCTCGGCCACCACGTCCACGAGGGTGTCGACCGTCTTGCGCAGGTCCTCGACGACCGGATCGGCGGCGGAGGCCACCAGGGCGAGCAACTCGTTGCCCACCACCTCCCGCCGGACGGCAGCCCGGAAGGCGTCGTCGGTCCGCAGCGCGGCGAGGAACTGGCGCCGCGTCCCCTCGTCCATGCGACGACGGTAATAGCGGCCGGGCCGGGTGCCAAAGGACCCTTCCGGGTTTTCGGCAGCCGCCCGGACCGTCAGGCGAGGCGGGCGCGCACCTCGCCGGCGAGCTCGACCGACCGGGTCGCGGCGTCGGGACCGAGCTCGGGCGGCAGCGGACCCATCGTGCGGATGATGACGTCGGTGTAGCCGAGGTCGCCGTAGACGGCGAGCTGCTCGGCGACGCGGTCGGGGTCGCCGTAGACGACCGCCTCCCGGTCGAAGCCGCGGTACCCGCCGGCCACCAGGGCGTCGCCGGCGCGCTCGGCGGCCGCCTGGTCCTCGGCCACGAGGACGTCCTTGCGGATCGGGATCCGGACCGGCCGCCGGTCGTGGCGGGCGCAGGCGTCACGGTAGACGGCGATCAGCTCGCCGGCGGTCGTCGGTGTCAGGTCGGCGTTGCCGTACCAGCAGTCACCGAGCCGGGCGGCCCGGTCGATGGCCCTCGCCACCCCGCCGCCGACCCACCATTCGGTGCCTTCCGGGGGGACCGGCGCGATGCGGGCGGCGCCGAGGCCGTAGAGCTCGCTGTCGACCTCCTCGCCCCCCAGCAGCGCCCGGGCGACGCGGATGCCCTCCTCCAGGCGAGCGGCCCGCTCGGCGAGGTCGGCGCCCATCGCCCCGAACTGGGCCCGCCCGCCCCCGAGCCCGGTCTGCACGATGAACGGCCCCGACGACATGGCCGCCAGCGTGCCGACCTGCTCGGCCAGCAGCACCGGGTGCCAGAGGGGGACGAGGAACAGGCAGCCGAGCGGACGATCGACCCACTCGGCCGTGAGCCTCCCGAGCATCGGGACGTTTTGCACGTAG
>DASSZM010000001.1:0-9364 GCA_035702855.1 Acidimicrobiales bacterium
GCCCCGAGACCGACGTGCAGGTAGGACTCCACGCCGGCGACGCCGGACACCGCCTCGACCGCCCGCTCGAGCTGGCGGGCGTCCTCGGCGCTGCCCACCTCACCGTGGAGGACGGCGACGCCGCGCTCGACCGTCACGTGCACGTGCGGCAGATCCAGCCGCTTCTCCAGCCCTCCGAGCGAGGAGCGGATCCGGTCGGCCAGGACGTTGTCGCCGACGTGCGGATCGGGATGCCGCCCACCCAGCCGGTAGCTGAGGCCCTGCAACCGCCCGCCGGCGTAGCGGAGACGCCGGCCGGCCTCGTCGACGGACCGGCACACCACCTTGTTGGCCCGGGTCCCCGGCCGGAGCAGGACCACCCCGCCGGCCACGACCAGACCCTCGGCCGTCCGTCTCGTTGCCGTGCGCATCCCACGCCTCCTCGCTGCTCGCCCTCCGAGCATCCTCCCGACCCCGGCGCCACGGCACCAGGGCCCATGGTCACCACCTGGCGGTGACCCGCGGGAGCCGCTGGCCGCTGGCCGCGATCACTCGTAGCGGCGGGCGCGTCCCTCGGCCTCGGTCGCCTCGAGGGCGTCGGCGTACTCCTCGTCGCGCAGCTCGGCCGGTTCCGGCTCGGCGACGTCGCGCAGCCGGTGGCGGACGCTGAGGTCGTCCACTTCACACTCGACCCCGTCCAGCTCGGCCCAGGCATCCACGACGACGGCGGCCTCGGCCTCGGACTCGCACAGCTCCTGGTGCACCAGCTGGCCGCGCCGGAACACCCGCACCTCGATCGTCGGCGCCTCGTCGCGCTCGTCGAACCGGTCTCCGCTCATCGAACTGCCTCCCCTTCCTCGGCCCGCGGCGAGCGGGGCGGACCGCTCGCGGTGGCGCCTCCGGGCCTCCCGTCACGCTGGTGAGTCTGCGCCCGGCCCACCGGCGGGGGGAAGGGACGAAGGTCCCCTCCCGAGGCGGGAAGCCCGCCACGCCGGGACGGTTGCGGGCCGCCTCACCCCTGCTAGGGTGCCGCCCGGAGAGCCGATGGCCCTCCCGCCGCCCGAGAGGGAAGTCCGGTCGAATCCCGGCACTGGCCCGCAACCGTAGGTGGACACCGGCCCCCGGGCCGGTCCCACGAGTCGGAACACTCGAAGGCGACGATCCCCCTGCCCACCGTCGAGGAACACGGGAGTCGGGGATCCGGACCGTGGCCAGGTTCTGTCCCTCTCGGATCTCCAAACTCCGGAGAGGGTCCCCATGCTCGTCCACCACCGCCTGATCGCCGCCGGCATGGCTCTCGCCACCGGCCTGAGCGGGCTCGCCACCACCGTCCCCGGACGGACGGCGTCGCCGTCGACCGCCCGCCCGGCGGTGCTGCACACCGCCCCCCGCCACGTACCGGTCGCCGCCAAGGTCGCCGCCGGCTGGCTCGGCCGCCACTTCCAGCCGGACGGCAACCTCCCGGCCGCCGAGGGCGAGCCGGGCATCGACTACCTGCCGCTCGGCATCGTCGGGCTCGTGTCCGCCCAGGCCGGCTCGACGCAGATCCGGACCGGGATCCGGTTCCTCGAGTCGCACTTCGAGTCGTACGTGCGGGTCCAGGCCACCAGGACCAGCACCGTCGACGCCCCCGGCCGCCTCGCCCAGGTCATCCTCGCGGCGGTCGCCGCCAAGGCCGACCCACGCGCCTTCGGCGGCACGGCCCCGGCCAACGACCTCGTCGCCCGGCTGCTCGCCACCCAGACGCACACCGGCTGGGACACCGGGCTGTTCGGCTCGCCGGCGGCGCCCACGTACTCCAGCGCCTACACCCAGGGTCTCGCCCTCCTCGCTCTGGCCGCCGCCGGCGCCCCCAACCGGGCCGGGGCGGCCTGGCTCCTCCGCCAGCAGTGCTACGCCGGCGGCTGGATGTCCTATCGGGGCACCCCGGCGGTCTGCCCGGTCCCGAACGCAACCAAGCACGAGGGGCCGGACACCAACTCCACCGCCCTGGCCGTCGAGGGGCTCCTCGCCACCGGCGTCTCGCCCCGCCACGACCCGCTGCCCTTCTTCCGCCGGTCCCAGTACCCGACCGGCGGCTTCGGCTACTACGGTGCCGCCTCGGCCGCCCAGACCCCCGACCCCGACTCGACCGCCGTCGTCGCCCAGGCACTCGAAGCCCTCGGCGCCCTCTTCGCCACCCGGCGCGACGGGCACGACGCCCTCACCGGCCTGGCCGCCTTCCGCATCGGCTGCCGTGCCCCCGCCTACGCCCGGGGCGCCTACCAGTTCCCCGGCGCCGCCGGGCCCAACCTGTACGCCACCATCCAGGCCATCCCGGCGGCGGCCGAGGTGCCCTACCCGGTGAAGCCCGGTCCGGCGTCGGTGAAGCTCCCCCCGCTGCCGGCCGCCTGCTAGGCCGTTGACGGCGCCCGCACGCCGCCTGCTGCTCGGCCTCCTCCTGGTGGCGGCCGCCGGGTGGGTCGCGCCCGGGCAGGCGGCGGCGGCGCCCGTCACGGGCCGGCGCGCCGGCGCCTCCCTGCCGGTCTCGGACTGCACCCCGTCGGCCGGGGTGCTCGTCGCCGTCGACTTCGGCCACTGGGGAGGCCCCGTCGTGCGGGGCTGCAGCGGCCACGCCGCCAGCGCCATCGCCGCCATGCACGCCGCCGGCTTCCTGACCGCCGGGGACCAGGCCAACGGCGCCGCCTTCGTCTGCCGGATCGGCGTCGCCGCCGAAGGGGTGGCGAGCGAGCGGCCGACCCCGGCGGCCGACCCGTGCGTGGCGACGCCGCCGGCGACAGCGTACTGGTCGTTCTGGTACGCCGACGCCGGTCGGTCCCGCTGGAGCTACAGCCCGTCCGGGGCCGCCACCTTCGTGCCGGCGGCCGGGAGCGTCGAGGCCTGGGCGTTCGGCGCCGGCGCCGCACCGGGCGTGACCCCGGCCGCCCTGCGCAGCCGCCCGCCCGCCACGAGCACGACCACGACGCCCCCGTCGACGTCGACGACCGGCCCGCCGCCGACGGCCGCGACCACGACCGCGCCGGCCGCGCCCACCACGACGGCGCCCACCACCGCCCGCAGCTCCCCGGCCACCACCGGCCGGTCCCGTTCCCACCGCGCGGCGTCGTCGACCACCACGACGGCCACCGGTCCGGCGGCGGGCGCCACGAGGACGTCGGCGACCCGGCCGGCGGCCTCCACCACCACCCGGCCGACCACCACCGCCGCCGGGACGAACGGGACGAGCGGGACGTCCCCCACGACCACCCGCATCGTCGACGCGGCCGCCGGCGGTGGGTCGCCGGGTGGCGGGTCGCCGGGAGGCGGCCCCGGCTCGCCGGCGGGCCTCATCGCCGGCGCAGCGGTGGTCGTGGTGCTCGGCGGCGCCGGCGGGGTGCTGGCCTGGCGACGGCGGCGGGCGGCGTGACCGGGCGCGGCGGGCGGCTCCCGCGCGACCTGCACCCGCTCGCCTGGTGGGTGTGGGCGATCGGCCTGGCGGTGGCGACCAGCCGGACGACCAACCCCGTCCTCGTCGCGCTGGTCGTGGCCGTGCTCGGCGTGGTGGTGGCCAGCCGCCGCAGCGACGCGCCGTGGGCCCGGGCGCTGAAGTACTACCTGGTGCTCGGGCTCGTGATCGTCGCCGTGCGGGTGGTGTTCCGCTCGGTGTTCGGAGGGGGCGTGACCGCCGGCCAGACCGTGCTGTTCCGGTTGCCCCGGATCCCGCTGCCGTCCTGGGCCGCCGGGGTGCAGGTCGGCGGGCCGGTCACCGCCCAGGGCACCGTCTCCGCCCTCTACGGGGGTCTGGTCCTCGCCGGCCTGATCGTGTGCATCGGCGCGGCCAACACCCTCGCCAACCCGAAGCGGGTGCTGCGGGTCCTCCCCCGCGCCCTCTACGAACTGGGGGTGGCGGTCGTGGTCGCCGTGAGCGTCGCTCCTCTCCTCGTCGAGGCGGTCCAGCGGGCCCGGCGCGCCCAGCGCCTGCGGGGCAACCCGGCCCGGGGGTTGCGCAACCTGCGCGCCGTGGGGGTCCCGGTGCTCGAGGACGCCCTCGAGCGCTCCGTCCACCTCGCCGCCGCCATGGACTCGCGAGGCTACGGGCGCAGCGGCGCGGCGCCCGTACGCGCCCGGCGGCTCAGTGCCGTCGGGCTGCTCGGCGGCATGGTGGGGATCTCCGTCGGCGCCTACGGCCTGCTGGCCGCCGCCGCCCCGGCGTGGGTGGAGGCGCTCGCCCTCGGGCTGGGCGTCGCCGGCTGCGTCGCCGGCCTCGCCGTCGGCGGCCGCCGGGTCCGGCGCAGCTCCTACCGGCCCGACCTGTGGCGCTGGCCGGAGTGGGCGGTCGCCTCCGCCGGCCTGGTGCCGGCCGCCGCCCTCGTCAGCGGGGTGGGCGCCGGGGCGACGGCGATCAACCCGCCGACCGACCCGCTCACCTGGCCCACCGTGCCCCTGCTGCCGGCCGTCGCCATCCTCCTCGCCGCCCTCGCCGCCGTGGTCGCCCCCCCACCGCGCCGCCTGCCCCGGGCGGGCGGCGCCTCCGGGGAGCAGCGGCACCCGGCCCGGGCCGGGGCCCCGACCCCGGCGGCCACGCCCGCCCCGGCCCTGTCGCCGACGGTGGGGTCGTGATCCGCTTCGACCGGGTGAGCGTCACCTACGCCGACGCCGGCGAGCCGACCCTGCGCGACGTCTGCCTCGACCTGCCCGAGGGCGAGCTGGTGCTGGTCGTCGGGCGAACCGGCGCCGGCAAGTCGACGCTGCTCCAGGCGATCAACGGGCTCGTGCCCCACTTCACCGGCGGGACCCTCGCCGGCCGGGTGACCGTCGCCGGGCGCGACACCCGCAGCCACCCTCCCCGGGAGCTCGCCGACGTGGTCGGCGTCGTCGGCCAGGACCCCCGGGCCGGCTTCGTCACCGACACGGTGGAGGACGAGCTCGCCTACGGCATGGAGCAGCTGGCGCTGCCGGCCGAGACGATGCGCAAGCGGGTGGAGGAGACCCTCGACGTGCTCGGCATCGCCCCCCTGCGGGACCGGGCGCTCGCCACCCTCTCGGGCGGCGAGCAGCAACGGGTCGCCATCGGGTCGGTCCTCGCCGCCCACCCCGCCGTGCTGGTGCTCGACGAGCCGACGTCGGCCCTCGACCCGGCGGCCGCCGAGGAGGTCCTGGCCGTGGTGACCCGCCTCGTGCACGACCTCGGGATGACCGTCGTCCTCGCCGAGCACCGCCTCGAGCGGGTCGTCCAGTACGCCGACTGCGTCGTCGAGGTGCTGCCCGGCGGCAGGGTGCGCGCCGGGGCACCGGCCGAGGTGCTGGCCGGCTCGGGGGTGGCGCCCCCGGTCGTGGACCTCGGGCGGCTGGCGGGCTGGGACCCGCTGCCGCTGTCGGTGCGCGACGCCCGCAGGCAGGCGGCGCCGCTGCGGACCCGGTTGGCGTCCCGAGCGGGCGGCGCCGACCCGGGACCGGAGGGGGAAAGGCCACGCCCCACGGCGTCACTGTCGGCGCGGGGCGTCACGGTCCGTCACGGGGCGACGGTCGCCGTGCGGGAGGTGTCGATCGACCTCCATCCCGGGGAGATCACGGCGCTGATGGGCCGCAACGGCTCGGGCAAGTCCTCGCTCCTGTGGGCCCTGCAGGGCAGCGGCCCGCGCCAGGCGGGCCGGGTCGAGGTGGGCGGCCAGGACCCCGCCCGGCTCCGCCCGGCCGAGGCCCGCCGGGCCGTCGGGCTGGTCCCCCAGGACCCCGCCGACCTGCTCTACCTCGACCGGGTCGACGCCGAGTGCGCCCAGGCGGACCGCGACGCCGGCGCCGCCCCGGCGGGGACCGCCGCCGGGCTGCTCGCCCGTTTCGCCCCCGGCGTCGCCGGCGCCACCCACCCACGCGACCTGTCCGAGGGCCAGCGGCTGGCGCTGGCCCTGGCGGTCCAGCTCTCCGCCGGACCGGGGGTGGTGCTCCTCGACGAGCCCACCCGGGGCCTCGACTACGCCGCCAAGACCGCCCTGGTGGCGGTGCTGCGGGACCTGGCGGCCGAGGGGCGCGCCGTGCTGGTGGCCACCCACGACGTGGAGTTCGTCGCCGCCGTCGCCGACCGGGTGGTGGTGATGGCCACCGGGGAGATGGTCGCCGACGGGTCGACCGCCGAGGTGGTGACCGCCTCCCCGGCCTTCAGTCCCCAGGTCGCCAAGATCCTCGCCCCCCTGCCCTACCTCACCGTCGACCAGGTCGCCGGGGCCCTGGCGGTGACGGCGTGATCCGCTCGGCGCCCACCCTCCCGCTGCCCGCCGGCCGGCGGCGGGTCGCGGCCGTGCCGCTCGGCAGCCGCAGCGGGCTGGCCGTCGCGCTGGCGTCCGGCTTCGGGGTGCTGGCCTTCGGCTGGCCCTTCTTCGTGGCGCCCGGCCCCCTCGGGGGGAGCCTCGTGCCGCCCCTCATGTTCGGCGCCCTGCTGCTGATCGTCCTGGCGGTGGTGCTCGCCCAGCTGGCCGACGGCGGCATGGACTCCAAGGCGGTCGCCATGCT
This sequence comes from Acidimicrobiales bacterium, assembly GCA_035702855.1. Classification (GTDB taxonomy): domain Bacteria; phylum Actinomycetota; class Acidimicrobiia; order Acidimicrobiales; family Palsa-688; genus JAKAQB01. The sequence continues at coordinate 6,466 of DASSZM010000001.1, forward strand.
CGGGGTGCTCGCCGCCGCCGGCGCGGCGCTGCGCCCCCTCGGTGCGGGGACGGCCGGCATCGAGACGGTGTTCTTCCTGCTGATCGTCGCCGGGCGGGTCTTCGGGCCGGGCTTCGGGTTCGCCCTCGGCTGCGTCACGATCTTCACCTCCGCCCTCGTCACCGGCGGGGTGGGCCCGTGGATGCCCTACCAGATGTTCGCGTCGGCGTGGGTGGGCATGGGCGCCGGGATGCTGCCCCGGGTCCCGCCCCGCTGGGAGCGGGTGCTGCTGGCCGGCTACGGCGCCGTGGCCGGCTACGCCTACGGGCTGGCGGTCAACCTGTCGTTCTGGCCGTTCTCGGTGGACCCGTCCAGCTCGATCGCCTACCGTCCCGGGGCGGCGCTGCTCACCAACCTCCACCGCTACGTGATCTTCGATGCCACCACCTCGCTCGGGTGGGACACCGGCCGGGCGATCACCGACGTCGTCGCCCTGCTGGTTCTCGGCCCCGTCCTGCTCGCCGCCTTCCGGCGCGCCGCCCGACGGGCCGCCTTCGACGCCCCGGTGGGGTTCAGCGACGGCGCCGACGGCGCGGCACCGGCACGGTGAGGGCCGAAAGCCCCGGCCGCGCCGCCATCCGGCCATCCATCGAGGACTTTCTCCCCACATCCCCGACCACCGGCGGCGGCACCATCACGGCGTGTGCAGCTACTGCGGATGCGAAGCCGAACCGGCGGTGCGGGCGCTCATGGCCGAGCACGACCGGATCGCCGATCTCGCCTACCGGGCCCGCGCCGCCTCCGTCGGCGGCGACCCGCAGGCCGGGGCGCTGCTCGCCGAGGTGGCCGCCGCCTTCGCCGACCACTCCCGCGGCGAGGAGGCCGGGCTGTTCGCCCAGCTCCGCCTCGCCGGTGAGGGGGTCGAGGAGGTCGACGAGCTCGAGGCCCAGCACCGGCGGCTGCGTGCCGCCCTCGCCGACCCGACCCTGGCCGGCCGCCCCACCGACCTGGTGGCGGTCCTCGCCGAGCTCGCCGAGCACGCCGAGCGGGAGGACGACGACCTGTTCCCCTTCGCCCTGCAGCGGCTGCCCGACGAGTCCTGGTCCGCGCTGGCCCGCTCCGGCTGACCGGCACCGCCGGCCGGGCGCCGCACCGGCGCGCCCCGCAACTGGCGGCCGCCCTGCCCGAAATCCGCTCGGCGAGCCCGGAACCTTCCCGCCGCCGACGGCGTCGTAGACACGGTGGGAGAGATCCGGGTGGGCCGTTCGACGCGGGCGGGGGATGCATGCCGCGGCCGCTGACCAGATCGCAGCGCTACATGCCCGGCCTCGACGGCATCCGGGCCATCGCCGTGCTGGGGGTGATCGGCTACCACCTCGGCCTGGCGTGGATCCCCGGCGGGCTGCTCGGGGTCGGGGTGTTCTTCACCCTCAGCGGCTACCTGATCACCGACCTGCTCCTGGCGGCGTGGGAACGCACCGGCCGGCTGCAGCTGCGCACCTTCTGGGTGCACCGGGCCCGCCGCCTGCTGCCCGCCCTGTTCGTGCTGCTGCCGGTGGTGCTGGTGTGGGTGGCTGTCGCCCGCCCGGCCATGCTCGGCGAGGTCCGGGGCCAGGCGCTCGCCTCCGCCCTCTACGTCGGCAACTGGTGGCTGATCGCCCAGCACGTGTCGTACTTCGCCCGCTTCGGCCCGCCGTCGCCCCTCGGGCACCTGTGGTCGCTGGCGGTCGAGGAGCAGTTCTACCTGATCTGGCCGTGGCTGCTGGCCGCCGGCCTCGCCGGCGTCCGCCACTGGCGGCGCCGCCGCCCGGCGCCACCGCCCGCCGTCCTCGCCGGGGCCGCCGCTGCCGCCTCCGCCGGCTCCCGCCCCGCCGGCTCCCGCCCCGCCGGCGCCGGCGCCAGCGCCGGTCGCCCGACCGGGGCGCCGGCGAGCGCCGACCTGCGCGCCCTCGGCAACCTGCTGAGCGGGCGGACGCTGCGAGCCGAGCAGGAGCCCGACCCCCAGGCCGCCGCCGGCGCCGGTGCCGCCGCCGTCGCCGGGGGGACCGGGGACGGTCGGCGGTCGCTGTGGGTGCTCGCCCTCATCACGCTGGCGCTCGCCGGCGCCTCCGCGGCGCAGATGGCCCTCCTCTACCACCCCGGCTTCGACCCGTCGCGGGTCTACGACGGCACCGACACCCGCGCGTTCGGCCTGCTCTTCGGGGCGGCGCTGGCCATGGTCTGGCCCAGCCGCGCCCTGTCGACGCGGATCGCCCCGCGGGCCCGCGTCCTGCTCGACGCCGCCGGCGCCGCCGGCCTTCTCGGCATCGGCGTCCTCATGTGGCGGACCACCCAGTACTCCCCGTTCCTCTATCCCGACGGGATGGTCCTGCTCTCCGTCGCCACCGTCGCCGTGGTCGCCGCCGCCGCCCACCCCGCCACCTGGCTCGGGCGGGCGCTCGGGTGGACGCCGCTGCGGTGGATCGGCTCGCGCTCCTACGCCATCTACCTGTGGCACTACCCGATCATCGTGCTGACCGACCCGGGCGCCAGCGCCCGGCCGAGCGGCCTGCGCGACCTGGCCCAGGTCGCCGCCAGCCTGGTGCTGGCCGAGCTGTCCTGGCGGCTCGTGGAGACCCCCGTCCGCAGGGCCGGCCGCGCCGGCGACAGCCTCGACCGCCTGCGCATGCGGCCCGTGACCGGCATCGGACGCCGCCCCGGCCTGGTGCTGTCCGCCGTCGCCGGGGTGGTCGTCGTCGGCCTCGCCGCCGTGGCCGCCCTGCCCGGCATCCCGTCCCACCCGGCGACATCAACCGTGGCGGGCGGCAGCGGGCCGCCGGTGGTCACCCCCACCGCGACCACGACACCGGCGCCGGCGGCGGTGTCCACCTCGTCGCCGACGTCACGACCGGGGGCCGGGGCGGGGGCCGGGACCACGAAG